>JAURDE010000109.1 GCA_030828105.1 Bdellovibrionota bacterium
ATAAAAAATACTGATAAATCTAATTAATGGCGGGAGTGACGGGACTCGAACCCGCGGCCTCCTGCGTGACAGGCAGGCGTTATAACCAACTTAACTACGCCCCCGCATAGTAGTTGTGAAGTGAGAATATAGGGGGCAAGTGCTTTTTCGTCAAGCTAAAACACTAGCCAAAAAAGATAACTTTTATGGCCATACCGAAAAGAAGCGTAGCGAAAAGTTTTTTGGATAGCTCGGGGCCGAGTTTTGGACTTAGGTGAACACCAAGCCTTGTCCCTACAAAACCACCTAAAAATATAAAGAAAACAAGCCCTAAATTAACGTAACCGGCCTGAAAAGAGGACAAATCAGTAGAAATAAAAACATCCTTACCCCATCCAAGGATCACATAATTTATGGCCCCCATTAGAGCACCTATCATCATAATGAGGTTAGAGAAAAAGGATACGTCTGTTAAAGGCACTCTAAGAAGAAAAATAAATAACGGAACTAATATTATTCCACCACCTAGGCCCGTAAAAGCGGATAAAATACCGCTTAGAAACGTAGTCAAAAAGCCTAATATGAAAGTTCTACTGTTGGCATAGTTGGACGTATTGGCGGAGCTTTTTGTCTTAATGAGGAGGGTTTTAAATCCTGCAACAATTAAAATTGTTGCAAAGACTTTTTTAAATGTTTCCATAGAAATATTAAGGGATACGAGGGCCCCTAACTGAGTTCCGGCGATTATACCTATTGCTAGAACTAAGAATAAGCTCAGAGGGATTTTCTTACCCTTTTGATAAAACTTATATGCAACCATTGAAGAGTTGATAAAGATTATGGTCAAAGATACCCCAACAGCCGACTGAAACGGCGCATCAGGATAGAGCGAAACAAGCAGTGGGACGGTTAAAAATCCGCCACCAACACCAAAGAGAGCAGAAATAATACCAATAGTGATACCAAGGGTAATTAGTCCAATGAAAATCATTTTTTAAAATATCCTAGTTGTGAGAATATGACTGAGTCTAATCTAAAAGGAGCTATAATTGAAGGTTTTTATCACTGGAGGAACGACAGGCATAGGACTAGAAATAGCACGTCTTTACCTTAAAGAGGGAGCAGAAGTAGGAATTTGTGGGAGAGATTTAACAAAGATACCAGAAGACTTTAGATATGAAAGACTTAAAACTTATCAAGTAGATGTGTCTAATAGACAACAGATAATAGACGCCGTAGATGAGTTTGTAGGTAATGGTGAGCTTGATTTAATTATAGCAAACGCTGGTGTTTCCGATGGTGATAAACTTAGGCTTCCAAACTTTGAGAAGACAAGAAAAATAATGGATATAAACCTTTACGGTGTTATTAATACTTTTGAGGCCGCATTTAAGCATATGATAAAGCAAAAAAGAGGGCATATTGCAGCTGTTTCCTCGGTTGCCGGATTTGTAGGCCTGCCTGCAGCAGGGGCCTATTGTGCTAGTAAATCTGCTGTTCTGACTTTATGTGAATCTTACGCTATAGGATTAAAAAAATGTGGCATAGATGTTACGGCCATTGCTCCAGGCTTTATTGATACTCCTTTAACTCAAAAAAATAAACATACAATGCCTTGGTTGATGCCAGTAGAAAAAGCCGCATTAAAAATTAAAAATGCCCTTGATCGTAAGACAGTATTGTTTATATTTCCTTGGCAAATGAAAATTCTTATAACCTTTTTAAATAAGATGCCTCGATGTCTCTACAGATTTTTGATGGGTTTAAAAATTACGGATTACACTAAAAAAAAACCTATTGAGAATTCAAGTTTGTGAGAATGTGACGGAGAATTTCTCCTTTGATTCGTTGTGATTTTTGATCTTCCTCTAAAAGATCAAAGTTTTCTATGTCAACTAAATAGGTGTCATTTTTATTCTTCCAAATTCTATCAAAGCCTGAAATAAGTCGTAAGGCCAAGCCTTTTGAATATAGTTGGATGCCAAAAAAATCATTTTTGGCCCTTGTGTTACTTAAAGAAAGAGAAGATGGAGATAGAATAATAAGTTTCCGATCGACTATAATTGAAGAGATGTAATCCTGCTTTCTAGTTCTATATATTTTAATAGGTATGTTATATTTTTTTAATACTGGAAAAAAAGAAGAGTCTGGGTGGCCAATAATTTCATCTTTATTATTATTCTTTATTAAAATTTTGATAGAGATATCCGGAAAAAGTATTTTCATCTTTATCAAAGAATCAATCACTAAAGGCTCTGATAATGATGTTGTTTCGACTATTATTTCTCTTTTTGCGCGAATTATTTGATCGATAAGGATATTAATAGTTTCGTTAGGAAAGAAACTTGTGTTTTCTATATTCCGATAGAGATCTTGATCTTTAAAATCTTTTTCGTAGAGTAGTTGTTGGACAAGAAGATAATCACTGGTACTAGTTATTTTTGAAATACTCTCAAATTTTTTAGGAGTTGGTAATACAATAGGATGTTTATATTTCTTTAAAACTTTTTCTATCTTTTCTAAAGAAGAAGTTTGCTTATAAAGTCCTGCGTTTTTTGGGTCAAGAAGTCTGGCCATTTCTAAGGAATAGTTTATGGATAATAAGTGATAATAGTCGAGACGTTCTTTTTGAGTATATATATTCATCATTTTTTTATATTCTGAGAGATAATCTTCAGAATTGGCATAAGTTTGAAAAGAAAAAATGAATAGAAGAGCTTTAATAATCATCTAGCCCTACCTTTTTTAAATCAAAAGCAGAGAAAATATCTTTCTTGTGCTTACTGAAGATATATTCGATGACTCCTTTAGGTTTTATTTTTGAGACGACTTCAAAAAATGAGCTATTACTAAGTTTTTCATGAATAAAATCATAGTAAATGCCCCGTATTTTCATTAAGACGGTTTGACCTTTGTATGTTCCTCTTAAGAAAAAATTCCCGTTAGGATCGTGATAGTGATTATATTGATCTTTAAGACCAAAGTATAATTCATAGCTTTTGACCTTATTATCGATAAATGTAAGTTCATTCGTAAGAAGGTGAGTGGAATCTTTTTGTTCTTCCTTAAAATAGAGAAAATCCATATTCATATCTTCACTTTTCAATAAAGCATTATATTGAGAAAAATCATTTATTTTAAAAAATCTTTTAAGTGTAAGTTGGTTCTTTTTCCTTTGAAAAGATATTGAGCCTCCTAAGTATTGATAAGTATCGGCTGCATCTGGTATTTCTATGTTTGAAAGATAGGTGAAGCCATCATTTATAGCTTTTCCCTTTTTAAAAGGGTTTTTTATATTACTTCCAAGTTCTAAATTATAAACGTAAGACTTATGAAATTGAATTTGTATTGTTCCATCATTAAACTCAGAAGGAAGGCTTTGAAAAAACAGGCCAAGAAATTCGTGATTTGGTATAAAATCATCGAAATCTCTTTCCTTTATCTTTTCGAGCACATAAGACTTAAATAATTCGTTTAATTTCTTTGTTAAAGTAATATTACGTTTTCGGTTAATTTTATAATATAAGTGGATCTGATTATTCAAAAACCTGTAGCTATCATCTTGAAAAAAGAAATCGTTAAAATAATTTATAATCTTGTAAGGATTTGATGAAACTTTTCGACTAATACTTTTTGATGACTTTGTAAAAGTAGAGTAGTAAGCCTGTTGGGTCGTCTGTCCTGAATAGAGTAAAATAGAACCTATCCCTAATCCAATAAAAATTATTGAGAAGACGTATTTAATCATAATTCCTCAGCTTAATTATCGGGTAAAGATAAGAAGTTCATAAGTAATCGGTTTAAGAAAGCTCATGAAAAATCACGAATATTCGATAAGATAGTCATGCCAGTGACCTCAAGCTTCGTTTTTATTTATTCAGTTTTATTTATTGTTCAAGTACTTTTTGGAATAAACTTTGTCGCATCTAAAATAATAGTGGGTAACATGGACCCTACAGCTTGGGCATTTTTTCGTTTCCTTATTTCGGGCATACTTTTATTTTCTATTACTAAAATATTTTTTAAACAAAGGCCGAATTATTCTTGGGGGTATTTCTTAAAAATTAACCTCTTTGCTTTCGTAGGCTTTACCGTAGGTCAACTTGGTATGTTAAAGGGGCTTAAGTTAACTACATCAATTAATACTTCAGTTATTACTTCGACCATTCCAATTTGGACGATGATTTTTCTTCTTGTAAATAAATCCGAAAATATGGGTTTAAGAAAAATTTTCGGTTTTTTGATTTCCTTTACAGGAGTCCTTGTGATCAGAGATTTTACCTCATTTCAGTTGAGTAATGAGACATTCTTGGGAGATGGGCTCGTACTTTTAGGCGCTATTGCGAGTGGTACATTTATTGGTTTATGTAGGCCCTTTTTATTAAAGAATAATCACTTCTTTGCAAGTTCATGGATGTTTCTTTTTGGTGCACTTCAAATAGGCCTTTGGGCAATTCTTACTGATACTTCTTTTGCTCTGAAAAGTCATTCTACAGAGATGTTAATTTCTATGACCTATTCAGCATTAGGTGCCACTTTATTAACTTACTTTTTATCAAATTGGGCATTAACAAAAATTCAATCTGGTAATGTTGCGTTTTTTATCTATTTTCAACCTGTCGTTGCTGCAATTTTAGCATGGTCCTACTTAGGAGAAACAATTACTTTAAGAACATTTTTTAGTATTTCTTTGATTGTCTTAGGTTTTGGTGTAGTTTGTTACCCTACTAGAAAAAGGAAACAAGAGGAAGACCTACAGAAAGACCATACATAGTTGCTTTTCGATCTCTGTAACCCCAATTGATATAATTAAGTTC
The DNA here is from genome assembly GCA_030828105.1 of Bdellovibrionota bacterium. Taxonomy (GTDB): domain Bacteria; phylum Bdellovibrionota; class Bacteriovoracia; order Bacteriovoracales; family Bacteriovoracaceae; genus JAURDE01. The sequence continues at coordinate 4,797 of JAURDE010000109.1, forward strand.
CCAAAACATACCTTTACCCCAACGGATCCAGGCATTTTGATAATCGACTTTAGACTCTGTACTTAAAAACATACCATAAACGACGGTATAGTTTTCAATATCCATAAAATGTTTAAATACAACTTCAAACCCTTGAGGGTAGATAATTTGAGTGTATAAATCATCTGAAGAGTTGAATTTAAAACTAAGGGTTTGTGTTCCAAGTAAAGGAATAATTTGAACTTTACCATCGAATAACCTTGCCAGATCATAAGCGAAATAGAGACCAAAGTTATTAAATATTGATTCTTTAAAAATTAGAGCATCGAAAAAACGAAATGATGATGCTTGGTTAAGCTCTATTTTGCCATAGAGAAATAGTGCCGGGGCCACTGTATTTTCATTAGTAACCTCATCCTTCTGTGTTTTAAACATATAAGGACCGAAACCGTAAGCTGTTTTTACTCTATGAAGTCTATTGGGTAAGTTTGTTTTAATTGATACCTTTTTGCTTTCCCCTTCTTGATTTTTAAGAGTAATTTCAGAGGCATGCTGACCATTAATTATATTTATAAATGGGGGAGGTGTGCCATCTAATAAGGTGTAATTTGTTGGGGACCAAGTAACTTCCAAACGAGGTGTTTCGTTTCCCCAATTACCTTTTCTTTCAAGGTGACAACCTACAGATAAATATTCGTTTTCGAGTCCTTCTATTTTGAGACCAAAATTTGAACAGGAGTAATCTATTTGTTGGGTGTTTTTTGCATCATTTGGAGCTTTATCTTCGATTAATATTTCACCGATGAGTATACCATTATCATAAATTTTAACAGGAATAGAGTTAAAAAGATTAACGAATAGTTCTATATATTGGTAACCATTTCTTTTTTCCGGAACAAAGGCTTGATTTTTATATAAAAAATGAACATTGGAATGTTTTCCTTTAATCGCTATTGCTAGTCTGGCCCTAGGAATTAGTAAATTATTTTCTGTTCTTATCCATTGGACAGATTTTTTTAGAAGTCCTGTTTTTAGTTTAAAGTTATGATATTTTTTTACTTTGAAGGTGAAGTGTTCTAGGTCTATCTCAATTCTAGGCTCACCAAAGCGAACTGGGCCAAATGAAATATCAATTAGCTTTGCATTTAACTCAAATGAGCAAAGTAATAATAAGAATAACAAGGTTCTCATTAAGCTATTGTCTCTTAATAGATCAATGTTCTCTAGTGTGCTAAATTTTCTTATTCAATGCTTTCAACAAATATTTGTTCATTTTGGTAGGAAAAGCGCAGATCAAAGTCATAAATTTTAATACCATACAAATGTGAAAGATTTTTGCTTTTATGATAAGCAGGTCGTGGGTCCTGTTGAAGGATAGTCGAAATTAAGCGTAATACCCTTTGGTATCGATCGGGATTAGAGAAATGATCTTTTAAAGAGCTAATGGCCCTTTGAGAAAACTCAACGTTTAGACTAGGAAATTCAGCTTTATTGACCCAACCGCTTTTTGTTTTCTCAGCATAGTCATAATTTGAAATATAAGGTTTGATGTCCAAAAGAGGTGTTTCATCGATGGCATCTATGAGGCTTGTGTGTAGGATGGCCTTTGAATTGGTAAACTCAATCCTTTCTAATTCAACTAAGCATTGCCCAATAGGATTTGGCCTATGAGGGCCTCGAGTAGCAAATAGGCCCATCCTTTTTATACCACCCAGCCTTGGTGGTCTTAAGGTTGTTTGATTTTTCCATATTGATTTATCTAGATAATAATAAATCCAGAGATGAGAAAACTCTTCAAGTCCTTTAAAAAAAGAGGGATGAGAATATTGTGAACCCATTTCAATCTGACATTGCCCAGTGACATCTAAAATGCCTTGTCTTGGAGTGCCGAACTTCTCTTTAAAGGGGGTTCTAATAAATCCTATGGAATCAATCTTCATCACTGGCATGAAACTTCAAAAACTCTTCAGTAAAAGCGATATTTTTGGTGTCCTTAATTCGATCAATATAGAGTGTTCCGTAAAGATGATCTATTTCATGTTGGAATACTGTTGCAGCAAATCCTTCAGCAATAACTTTTTGGGGCTCTGCTTGATCATCTAAGTATTCAACCTCTATTTTTTGGGGCCTCTCAACAAGTCCTCTAAGGCCAGGAACGGACAAACATCCTTCCCAACACCCTGCTGTCGTTTCATCAATAACCCTAATAACAGGGTTAAAAACGATTAAAAGCTCATAATCATCATCTTCCTTGGGTATACCAACAAGGGCCAATTTTTTTAGGATACCAATCTGTGGTGCGGCCAATCCGATACCTTCTTCCGCCTCCATTGTCTCAATCATGTCTTGTATGAGCTCTTTAGTTTCATTCGTTTTTATTTCTTCTACAGTGAAGTCTGATGCGGCTTGTCTTAATAAGGGGTTTCCCATTCTTAGCACTTCTCTTCTTGCCATTAGTACGACCTTTTGTTTAATCTGACATATCAGAACTAATATACAACGAGGGGCCTCTTGAAAAGAATACTTTTTGTTTGTTTAGGTAATATTTGCCGCTCACCCACAGCTGAGGCGATTATGAAGGCCTTTATTGATAGTGAGGGGATGGAGAGACAATTTATTGTTGATTCTGCTGGAACAAGTGGGTTTCATGAAGGTGAACAGGCCGACTCAAGGTCAAGGTCTCATGCCAATGAAAGAGGTGTGGAAATTGAGTCTATCTCAAGAAAAATTCAAGTACCTGAGGATTTCCAAAACTTTGATTATATTTTTGCCATGGATGAGGATAACCTATCAGACCTTCTCGATTTAGATAAAGATGGTAATTTTAAGCATAAAATACATCTCGTAACTAAGTTTTGTTCAGATACTTCATTTAAGGATAAAGGTGTCCCAGATCCATACTATAGTGGTGATAGAGGGTTCGAGATCGTTTTTGATATTCTGGATGATGCTTGTCAGGGAGTTTTAGAATATATTCGAAGCGATGAGCATTAACTATATTACACCTCAAGGCCTTGATAAGTTATGTAAAGAGCAAGAGAACTTACTTAGAGTTGAAAGGCCAAAAGTTGTTAAAACGGTTACCTGGGCAGCATCTCTTGGAGATCGATCCGAGAATGCAGATTATCATTATGGCAAAAAAAGACTAAGAGAAATTGATCGAAGACTGCGGTATTTAAAAAAAAGAATCGAAATGGCCGAAGTCGTCGATCCAAAACTATGTGCAAGTTCAAAAATTCAATTTGGAGCAAAAGTCCTTATTGAAACGGAAAAGGGACTTAGAAGATACTACACAATTGTAGGTGAAGACGAAATTAGTCTGCAAAAAGGAAGGATTAGTTGGAAATCACCTATAGGTAAGAGTCTTTTAGGAAAAGAAAAAGGCGACTTTATCGTAGTAAAAACTCCAGAAGGTGAAAAAGAGTTAGAAGTCCTTGAAATCCTATACTCTTATTGAAAAAACTTTCCCCGTAAAACTAAAGGTCATTTCTTGATAAAATGGTTAGACCAGGTAGGTAAACCATGGAATTAAATATCCCCGTTTCATTGGGCGAAGTTATCGATAAAGTTTCAATTTTGAGGATCAAAAAACAAAAAATTTCTGATCAACAAAAGTTAAAGTTTATTCGAGATGAAGAAAGTAGGTTAGTAAAGTTTCTAAATCAAGATAAGTCCTATTTGATTTGGATAGAGAGATTGGTAGAGGTAAATCAGGCCTTATGGGAAGTAGAAGATAATTTGAGAGAAAAAGAAAAGGCAAATGATTTTGGGGAAGACTTCATACTGCTAGCAAGGTCTGTATATATCCTCAACGACCAACGTTTTGAAATTAAAAATAAAATTAACTCGTTATTTAACTCTTCTATTAGAGAAGTAAAGTCCTATAGCTCCTATTGATTGCTTTGACTGTTCTTGTTTTGTCATGGTAACGTCTTTGACCTAGATGAAATATTAACAAGGACTCAGTATGCCAAAGGCAAATCAACCTCTCCCTTTAGTAAAAAAATATAAATTTTATGAAGAAGCAGTGCAAAGTCATGAAAATGATATTGATTTTATTAATGAAGAATTTGAGAAAATTGTTGGTGAGAAACCTTTAACTTTTAGAGAGGATTTTGGTGGTACAGCTGCAATGGCATGTGACTGGGTAAAGCAGGGACCTAATTACCAAGCTTGGGGAGTTGATTTAGATCAGGAGCCACAAGCTTATGGATTAGAATATCATTATAGCAAACTTAATGATGAAGAAAAAAAGAGAATGCATTATATTAATGGTAATGTCCTCGATAACTATGATTTCAAATCAGATGTAATAGCCGCCTTTAACTTTTCTTATTTTATTTTTAAAGAAAGAAAACAGATTCTTGAATATTTCAAAAAAGTAAGAGAAGGCCTAAGTGATAATGGGCTATTTTTCATGGATATCTTCGGTGGAACAGAGTGTTATGATGTTCTCGAAGAAGAAACAGATTATGATGATTTTAGCTATTTTTGGGATTGTGACTATTTTAATCCAATAACCAATGAGGTTCTTTACTATATTCACTTTAAAGACAAGAAAGACAATTTGAAGTATGAGAGAGTGTTTACCTACGATTGGAGACAATGGAGTATAAGAGAAATTAGAGAAATACTTGAGGAAGCGGGTTTTTCTAAGTCTACCCTTTACTGGGAAGAAGATGATGATGATGGAGAGGGTAATGGTGTATTCTATGCAAGTGAAGAAGAGGAGA
>JAURDE010000231.1 GCA_030828105.1 Bdellovibrionota bacterium
AAAGCAATTCGCTGTCAAAGAAAAAATATGATAAAGCGGCAGTGGTGTAATGATAATCTCTTCACTAAGAGCATCTTCACCATACTCTTCTAATAATGGGCCTAACCAAGCCTTAGCTTGAAGCATATTACAAACAATATTTCCATGGGTAAGAACGGCACCTTTTGAAACTCCTGTTGTTCCTCCTGTGTATTGTAAAAAAGCTATATCGTCATGACCAATATGAGGTCTTTCATATTTATCAGCATCCCCCATTGAAAGGGCCTGTTTAAATGAAATAGCGAGGGGAATATTCCAATTAGGAACCATTTTTTTAACATGTTTCAATGTAAAATTAATAACGTGATTAAGAGGAAACTTGGCCATTTCGGCGATTTCAGTCACTACGACATGTTTCACACTTGTATTATGAATACATGACTCGAGAGTATGGGCACTATTAGCGTAGATTACTATGGCCTTTGCTCCTGAATCATTGAGTTGATGCTCAAGCTCTCTTGAAGTGTAGAGAGGGTTAACATTAACCACTACAACACCAGCTCGAAGAGCACCAAACAAAGCAATAGGATATTGAAGAATATTGGGCATCATAATGGCCAGACGATCCCCTTTTTCAAGTCCTAAATTATTTTGGATAAAGCTCGCAAACTTTTTACTTAACTCATCAATTTGAGCAAAGCTCATAGTTGTCTTTAAATTATAAAAGGCAGGTTTATCTGCATATTCCTTAAAACTTCTTTCTAATATCTCAACTAAAGAACCAAATTCAGTAGGGTCAATCTCCCTAGGAACACCTTCAGGGTACTCTTTAAACCAGCAATAATCCTTCATTTGCCTTTCCTTTTAACGCTTGAGTTAATTCATTAACTCTTTCTTGAGGGTTTGGATGAAGGGTTATATCTCTAACGACAGAAATGATATCAGCCTCTCCCTCAAGCACTTGATTCACTCTTTCTAAGTTTATACCACCAATTGCAACGATCGGACAGTCAAATAGCCTCTTCCAAACTTTTAAGCTTTTTACTCCTTGAGGAGTAAACTTCATGGCCTTAAGAGCAGTATGAAAAATGGGACCTAAGGCCACATAACTTGGCCCTAAACGAGCGATTCTTGCGGCCTCAAAATAGCTATGAGAACTCACTCCGAGATACAGACCACTACTTTGAATTTGTTTAAGGTCTGCTTTTTCTAGATCTTCCTGACCTAAATGAATTCCATAGGCCTTATGTTTTATTGCAAGTTCCCAAAAATCATTAATAAATAGTTTAATCTTCTTTTCCTGACAGATTTTAATCGCTTTTTTTATCTCTTCTTCTAAATCTGCTCCTGTTAAATCTTTAACCCTAAGTTGGACCATTGGAACTGTTCCTAACTTTAATATCATTTCGGCCCGTTCTACAATTGGGTAGAGATGAGGTGCTGGTTTAGAAAACTTTAAGCGAGGAAAAACAAAGGTTTCCTTGCCTAGCCATATTCTGTCTTCGGTGTTTAGGTCTTCTAGAAAGCTTTGGGTTTTTAAAACTCTAAAGTTTTGATCTTTTCTACTTTTGCGAATCGCCTTTTGTAGTAAAGTTTTGGCCAAAATTACGGCGTCTTTAGGCCCTAACCCTAATGCTAATGAAGCGGCAATAGAAGATGCTAAAGCGCAACCTGTTCCCCTTGGGGATTTAAATGGATAGCGCCTTGCGCCAACCCAATAAAGCTCTTCTTCAACAAAAAGCAAATCATAGATATCCTCGTCATCAGACTCAAGGTGACCACCTTTTAAATAAATAACTTTAGGCCCATGATTTTTTAAATATCCAATGGCCTTTTCCATATCTTCTTTAGTTTTAATGGAAAACCCACAAAGCCTCGCTGCCTCTGGTATATTAGGTGTAAGAACTTCTACTCTTGGTAAAATAAAATCCTTAAAGAATTGCACGCCAAGAGGATCCAGTAATTCATGACCGCTTGATGATTCAAATACAGGATCGCAAACCAATTGATAATCGCAATCTTTTATCTTTTGATAAAGCTTTTTAACTTTATCTAATGAACATAACATGCCTGTTTTAATAACGCCCTTAGGGCCAAGTTGACTTAAGGCCGAATTTAATTGCTGATCAAAAAGTCTATTTTCAACTTCACCTTTATCCAAGACCTTCTCATGAGTCTGTGAAGTTAGAGCAGTAATAGCAAATAACCCTTCACATTCAAGGGAGTTAATAAATTTTAAATCAGTTTGAATTCCAGCCCCTGAACTAGAATCACTTCCTCCCACCAATAGGACACGAGGGACTTCTTTAGTGGGATTTGCTTGAGGATGAATCATATTTTTCTCCATGCCAAAATGGTGTTCCAATAATAGGCGTTGAAGCTTGGGCCATATCTCTTTTTACCATTGTTCCAGCTTT
>JAURDE010000215.1 GCA_030828105.1 Bdellovibrionota bacterium
TGAAAGAAAATAATATTGACTTGGATGAGGCCTATAATGTTATCCAAATATCAAAAAACTTTGAGCGAGTTGGTGATCATGCTAAAAATATAGCTGAAGATATAATTTTTATTGATATTGGAAAAGATATTAGACATGGCTCAGGCCAAGAGATGTTTGAACAAAAATAATAGGAATAAGAGTATGAATAACAAAGTTATTCTAGTAGAAGATGAACAGGATATTGCTGACGTCATCAGTATCGCTCTCAAACAGTTGAATATTGAAACAATCATTTTTAGTGATGGCAAAAAGGCCATCGATTACATTCAAGACAACAATGAAAAAATTGATCTTTATATACTCGATAGAATGCTACCTGGCCGTAATGGTATAGAAATTTGTCATTTCTTAAGAATGTATAAAACTACCCAATCCGTACCGATCCTCATGCTCACTGCTATGACAAAACCAGAAGATATTATTGAAGGTCTTGATGCTGGTGCAGACGATTATGTAAGCAAGCCCTTTGATATAAACATCTTACTCGCACGAGTTAAGGCCTTAATTAGAAGAGGTTCTGCATTTGAAAATAATAATGAAATAAAAGAAGAAGTTACAGTTTTTACAATTCAAGGTATTAAAATTGACACCGACCAATTTAAGGCATGGTGTGATGGTGAAATAATTGAGCTCACAGTTAGCGAATTTAAACTACTCATGGCATTCTTAAAAAACCCTGGTAAAGTATATACTCGTAATCAGTTAGTGGAATATATTCAAGACGGGCCAATAGCTGTAACGGATAGAACTATTGATACACATGTTTTTGGTCTAAGAAAAAAGCTTGGTCTTTATAGTAGTTTAATTGAAACCGTTAGAGGGATTGGTTATCGTGTCAGAGCAGAAAAAGATTGAAAACTTTGAAGAAAAGATTATTTCTTACCCTAAAAGATACTTTAAAACAGTCGCTTCTGTTCATGTTTTAATATCTCTTCTCCTTCTCATTGCCATTTCAATATTTGCAAACAAAGAAATGAAAAGAAGTATCATTATCGATACGAAAAACCATCTGGGTATAATTGAAAACTACCTCATAAGCAGCTATCAAACACCGCCCAAAATTTGTGAGTCTTTATTTTTCAAGAACTCACAATATAGAGTTACACTAATTGAAAGGGATGGAAATGTAATTTGCGATAATAAGAAAAGTCATGAAAATATGGATTCCCACCATACAAGACCTGAAATTAAAGAGGCCTTTGAGAAGGGAGATGGAAGCTCAAGTCGTTATAGCAAAACACTAAGCGAAGAGCATGTTTACCATGCTAAACGCTTCACTTACGGACAAACTGACTATGTACTTAGGTTAAGTATTACCTTAAATGGAATAAGTGATACTCTTTCTCGTATTGAAAATGTTATTATTTTAATTTTTACACCAATATTTATTATATTTTCGTTACTGATCATCTACTTTTCTATCAAACTTAATTTTCCAATAAAGGCCGCTATCAACAGGCTAAACAAAATTAAAAAGTTTGCCCATTTAGATCAGTTCGAGACAGTTGTAGGTAGAGGTGATGAATGGTCCTTAATTGAAAACACTTTAATACAGACAGAAAAGAAAATAAAAGACTATACAAATGAAATATATCTAGAAAATGAAAAGTTAAATAAGGTTTTACGTTCTATTTCTGACCCTATCGTTGCCATAAATGAAAAGGAAAATATTCTTTTTGTAAATACACCTTTCAAAGATATTTTTGATAAAAAAGGTTTAGATAACAAAAAGGAGCGAAAACTGATTTCTGTGCTTCGTGATTTAGATGGTCTCGAATTTTTTGAAGAGTGTCTAAAGCATGGAAAAACCGTACGAAGTAATAATCATATTATCAAACCTGTTAAGGAAGGAGAGACTCTTTATTTTGATCTTGCAGTAACTCCTTTAAAAGGCCCTCAAAAGGAAATTGTTGGTGCTGTAGGTATCTTTAGAAATATTACAGATACAAAAAAGAACGCTCAGATTAGAGAAGAGTTTGTGACAAACGTTGGACACGAAGTTAAAACGCCCCTCACAGCAATGAAGGGTTATTTCCAGATTCTAAAAGGGCAAACAAAAGAGTCCAATGCTGATACTCTAGAATTATTAAATAAAATCGAACGTAATATTGACCGCCTAGGAAATCTCTTTAGCGACATCCTAAACTTAAGTGTTATTGAATCGAAGTCTAATATCGATAAGGAAGTTATTGATACTCAGCTACTTACTTCTAATGTGATTTCCAATATCAAGCAAACATACCCGGATAAAAAAATTAATATTCAGACTTCGTTTGAGCAAAAACAGGTTTATGCTCATCCTCTATGGCTTGAGCAAATACTAACAAATCTAGTTGATAATGCTGTTAAGTATGGCGGAGGTTCTGGAACAATCACAATCTCTTGGTCGAGTGAGGATAACTCTAGCATCTTAAAAGTTAAAGATGAGGGTGCAGGAATAGCCGAAGAGCATCTCCCGAGACTTTTTGAGCGTTTTTATAGGGCCGATGCAAGTAGAAGTCGCGAGTTAGGTGGAACAGGACTGGGTTTGGCCATCGTCAAACATATCGTAAATAAACATAAAGGTAATATTAAGGTTTCAAGCCAGCTCGGCAAAGGAACTGAGTTTGTCATTTCCTTACCAAAAAAATAAAGGCCCTCAAAAA
>JAURDE010000124.1 GCA_030828105.1 Bdellovibrionota bacterium
TCCCATTTCTCTAAAGAATCCACCTTCAGCATTTGTACCAGCTGCAGCTGTTCCTTTTACACCAGTACTTCCCCACTCAACTACAGCATAGTTTTTTGTGCTGTTAAGATCAGCTGGGTTTCTGAAAACATTTCTTGTGTCGCCCATGTAGTAAGAACCAAGAGCAGAGTCTTGTCCTAGAGCTGACATTCTAGCTTTTGTGGCATAGGCGCTTGTGGAAAGCACGGCTAAACCTGTGGCAATTAGTACGCTTTTCTTCATTTTGTGTCTCCTTTAAAAGGTAAATTAACTTTTATTCCATAATTGGATTTATAAAAATTTTAAAAACTTAGTTAATAGTTTTTAGTAAGAGTGAAAATTTGTCAATTAGTTAAATGCTAGATTTAAAAGGAGAAATGACTTATTTGACAAAAATACTTTTTAGAATTTCTTGGTGAGTAACGAACCCTCGCATAAAGTGCGAGACGTCAGAAGACGGATATGCGAAGCTATCAGTTTTTATTTTCTCTTCCTGTAAAGGAGCGTTTACCCCGAAAAAGAAAAGACCTTTTTCACTGAACTCTTGTTTAGGAAAACGAGAGTCGTCAATATTTTGGCAAGGCGATTTAGGAGTAAGACACACGTATTCTTTATAAGATGCCGTCTTAAACTCTGGAAAAATTTTTTCTAAATTTTTTTTCAAAATTCGTATTTTTTTTGAAACTTCCTCCTCAGAGGTATGATTCTTATCAATAAAGGTTAAAAACTGCGCACTTTGAATAGAACCATTTTTAAACTCTCCCACAAAATGTCCCCACTCATGGGTGTAACTTAAAGGAATAAAAATCGTCTCTTCTTTTTCCGTAATGGGTTTTTCAAAAATAAATTTTATTATTAATGAAAGATGAGTGCCTTCCCCATCACAAAATTCAATAAATTGATTTGAAAGCTGCGCCTTATTAGAATAAAGGCTTAAAAATTCTTTAGGCCCTGAACCCCAATAAAGATTTTCAACACAAAAAGATTCTCCACTAGAACAATAAAGCTCCCATTTAGCATTATCACCAGAAAAAGAATGAATCTGAGTTATTCTTTTTTTAAGATGACATGGACTTAATTCTTCTAAAAATTGAGGGTCTCTAAGATAAGGAAAAACTTCAGCTTCATTAAGGTCTAAATGATCCTGAGTAAAAAACTCCTCACCCCAAAGAAGCTTTTCAGACTTAGAGCGTCCATCAAATTTTTTAAATTTTAAATCTTTAAAAAATTGTGCTCCTGATTTGATATTTTTATTCATTTCAGGAAAATAAGTTTTAAAAAGAGTGATATTGGCCTGCCCTCTTAAGGTTGAAGGGCCATCAAAAATTAAAGAAGAATCATCCAAGTCTCTTTCTGATAAAAGAAAAACTTTATCGGCACCAAATTTATTTTTAAGCTGGTAAAAAAGAGCTAATGAAAAGATATCATCACCTACAACAATCGTATCTTTAAAGATTCTATTTTGTTTAATGACTTCTTTCTTTTTTAAATCCCTAAGAGCACTAAAAGACATATTCTTTCCTATTTTATAACTAACTTATCTCCGGCCCTAATCATTCTGTTTTTAACAACAGAGAGGTTACTGCGGATAAGTGTATCTAAGTTAGTTCCCGTTTTTCGAGAAACATCCCACAGAGTGTCACCTTTTTGAACCGTATAGAAGGCCGTTGGTTTCCTGATCAGCTCCCCTCTTCTTTGGGCCAATCTAATTCGTGAACGATAATTTCTTCTACGAACTACACTTCTACGAGGCTTTTCATACAAGTCAGCATACATTCTATCACGCTTACTTTGCCCCATTCTAAAAGGAAGAACAACGCCCTTTCCTTTTTTAAGAACATTCTGTCCTTTCATACCATTAAGATCTTCTAAAACATAAGACTTAAGCTTAAACTTTCTTGCGACATCCCTAAGAGTCGCTCTTCGTCCAAGAATACGATAGCTTTGAAAGGCCGTGGCCTTAAATTCTTTTTGAGCACAACATTGAGTAAATTTTTCTTTAAACCCTTTTGGTACTCTTAAATAATAATTCTCCACTCTTGGTGAAATAAACCAGCGTAAAACTTCTGGATTCAATCTTTGTATTTCTTTGTAATCAAGCTCAAGGGCCTCGGCCAACACCATAAGATCCGTTGCTGGGGCCAATTGTATTTCTTCAAAATCTAGAGGTTCATGAAAATCAATATCCCCGAACCCAAAGGCCCGAAGGTTTTTTCCTATGATGGCCAAGGCCATAATTTTAGGAACATAATTTTTTGTTTCTCTTTTAAGGTAACGGCCACGAGTTAAGCGCCAAAAGTTTTCTGTTTTATAACGAGATATGGCCCTTGATATTTTTCCTTCACCTGCATTATAGGAAGCCGCCGCCAACTCCCATGATCCAAAATCAGCGTAGAGTTTTTTAAGATATTTTGCGGCCGCAATCGTGGCCTTAATAGGGTCTCTTCTTTCATCTATATACCAATCAATATGAAGGTTAAATCTTTTACCGGTATACGGCATGAACTGCCACGGGCCTACGGCCTTGGCCCATGATTTGGCATTATTTTGGAAACCACTTTCGGCCATGGCCAAGAAAATGAGATCTCTAGGCAGGCCATATTCGGCCAGTATTTCAGAAAGAAGAGGAGCGTAACGGCCTGCTCTTTGCGAGTAGCGTTCAAAAAAGCCTCTTCCTCTATTAAGAAAATAATTAATCCATTTTTTAACTTGGTCGTTATACACAACAGGAATATCGAAGTAGTAGTTATCAAGATTAAGATGCTCGGCCCCAAAGAGGTAATAACTTTTTTGCTTCGATTTACCGTTAGCATCAATATCTGAACTTCCGATTATTTCATTAACGCCCTTATTTTCTTTAAAGAGCTTTTGAATTTCCTGTGATTCTTTTTGAACCTGCTCTTCATTTTGATTTTTCGTAAACTTTTTTACAGTTGAACAAGAGGTAAGGACTAAAGTTAACCCAATGATTCTAAACATAATTTAGACACCTTTAGTTGTGAGGTCTAAGGGGGATGATAACAATTGCCTACTATAAGTTCAAATGGAGTTGATTGCCCAATTCAGAATTTTATTTAGCTGGGCTATAATCAACACTATGCGCTATTTGATATTTTTAATAAGCTTTAATCTCTTGGCCAAAGTAACTCCCCCAAACTTTGATTTTGAACTTGGCCAGCTCGAACTATTTAGACCTGGTTCATCAAAAAAGGCCATAGAAGAAAAATATAAAAATGGACAAGATATAGAAGAAGGTATTCGCCGCTACGGAATTGAGCACCAAAAGTTTCTCTTTCCCATTTTTGTCCGCTTTGAAGGAGAACAAGTCGCCGACTTCTATGCCAAACTTCCCACCTACTTTCTCCATGATGTCTTTCACCAATCCCTCATTAATAAAATAGGCAAACAAGACCAGTATTTTAAAAAAGAAAACTCTGCTGTTTATATTTGGAATAATAAGGATGGGTTTAAACATATCTATAGTGCGTCCTGCACTATTACCTGCTTTCCCGTCTTTTATGCCGTTTTTAAAGTTGGTGCACAAGACAGCAGTTTATTTATGAAATTTAACCCGCCTGCTCAGTAGGTCTATAAATAATCGGGTCTGATTTTTTTCTGCACAAGATAAAAGAACCAATGCCAAATAAAATCATACCAATACAAAGAATTTGTCCCATCGTCATAGAGTTACCAAAGTAGTAACCCAGTTGAACATCAGCTTCTCTGAAGTATTCTACTGTGAAACGGGCCACACCATAGAGAATAAAATAAATAGAAAAAAGAAGTCCGTGATGCTTAAGCTTAGGTTTAATCATCCATAAAACGATAAAGACAAGAACACCTTCACCAAAGGCCTCATAAAGCTGAGAGGGATGTCTTGGATAGGGGCCTCCATCTTTAAAAACCATTCCCCATGGAACATCAGTAATTCTTCCGTAGAGTTCACCATTAATAAAATTACCTAGTCGTCCAAAAAAGACACCTATAGAGCCGGCCAATACGGCCGAATCAAGCACTTGAAGAAATGATATTTTATTTTTCTTTGCAAAGAGATAAAGGGCCACAATCATCCCTGTTATAGCACCGTGATAGGAAAGTCCTCCTTTCCAGACGGCCAATATATCTCCGAGGTTATTTTTGTAATAGTCCCAGTTATATATAAAGACGTAAAAAATTCGAGCACCTAAGAAAACTCCAAATATGGTATAGGTTATAAAGTTATCTACTTCTTTTTTAACGATATGAAGAAAACCTTGATCAACTAATTTTCTAAGAAGCAAAGTACCAAGGGCAAAGCCTATGACGTACATCAACCCATACCAGCGGATTTGAAGAGGGCCTAAATTAAAAATAACGGGATCTATAAAATGAGCATTCATTTAGGCATTTTGTATGAATAATCAGATAGTGACAAGCTTAAGCTGAAGCAACGTGTTTTTTAACTTCAGTGGGCCTAATGACTCCTTGAACGAATTGGACAAGTGCACTTAGGATCTGTCTTACGGCGGTATTATGGCCTAACTCCATATAGGAAGTGCCAAGTGTGAGTAGGCCTAGAAGTTCTTCTTTTGATCTGATGGGGGTTTCTCTTTGGACGTAGTGATCGAGTTTGATAATATTTAAACGCGGTTTAAACTTTTCGATCTTTTGCCCATCGATGATAATTTTTTTAGTAATATCAAAATAGATAACTTCGCCTATGGATTCATCTTTTTTGGAAAGGTAGAGTTCATTGTCTTTGAGGCTTCCCCAAAAGCCTATGGCGCCAAGTGGTGCTAGGGCATAGGAGAGGTATCTATTGATGATGATATTGAAGTCGGTGATATCGGCTTGATTTTGTCCAAAGTCGTTGAAGCAGGCCATTTCCCAATCCACAGCAGCATATGAAAAGACCATCATGGCCTGTTTGGAGAATCTGTAGACCTTGTATCCCTCTTGGGCGATGAGTGATTCTTTTCCGAAGCGATCGCTATCGAGGGCCTCGTCTATTTGACGCGCTACTATATTGGACGCCTCCCTTATATGAAGAAGACGAGCATTCGGAGTCGTCAATAAGCTCGCTCTAAAATCTAAATCATCCATATCCTCAAGCTTTGAGAATCCTAAGTGTTCTAAATGACTTAAAATTTCAGGATAAAACTGCTCCTCATCAACCTTAAGATAAATGGGATAGTTTAATTCTTTTTGGAACTGTAATATACTCATTGCTCCTCCTAAAAGGCTTTTCGGGATGCACCTCGTTAAAGTTGATGGAACCCATGAAAAGAAGAGCTTTTTGCCTAGCTGTTGTTGACAAAAGCCGGCAAAAGTCTTAAAAATCACGATTCATAGACCAAGTTTTAGGGTGAAAAGTTCCCAAAAGAGGACCCCTAAATTTGTCATTCTAAGGAGAATACTCATGTATGGTGTAGTAGAAATTAAAGGACATCAATATCTCGTAAGAGCTGGTGATGTTATTGACGTTGATAAACTCGCTGACGAAACAGGTACTAATGTAAGCTTTGATTCAGTTCTTTTTGTTGGTGGAAAAAATCCAGTTCTTGGAAAGCCAGTAGTTAGCGGTGCTAAAGTTAGCGCTAAAGTAGTTAAACAAGACAAGGCGAGAAAGCTTATTGTCTTTAAAAGAAGACCTGGACAATATCAAAAGAAAAAAGGGCACAGAACACACTATACTTCCCTACTCATTACTGAGATCGCTGATGGTCAGGGAAATAGTGATAAAATTGATGCTAAATCAAAAAATGCTCAAAGATTTCTAAAGAAGTAGGAGACTAGACAATGGCACATAAAAAAGCGGCAGGTTCCACAAGTAACGGTAGAGACTCCAACCCAAATATGTATGGGGTTAAAAAATTCGGTGGTGAAAATGTTATCACTGGAAATATTATTGTAAGACAAGCTGGTTCTAAATTTCATGCAGGGCCAGGCGTTGGTACAGGAAAAGATTTTACTCTTTTTGCCTTAAAAGATGGGAATGTTAAGTTCTCTTGGTATAACAAAAAGAAGCAAATCGTTTCTGTTATCTAACACTTTAACAAATATTGTTTTTAAATAAGGGGTGTAATTATAACACCCCTTTTTTTATGTCTTTTGCAAACCTAACAATCCGTATTAAAAAGAAGCCTTATGAAGTTTGTCGATGAAGTTAAAATCACAGTTATTTCTGGAAGAGGTGGCCATGGCTGCGTAGGCTTTCGTAGGGAGAAGTTTGTCCCCCTCGGTGGCCCTGATGGTGGTGATGGTGGCGATGGCGGAAATATCATCTTTGAGGCCGATAATAACCTTAATACCCTTGTTCACTTTAGAGGCAAGAAAGTCTTTAGGGCCGAAGATGGAGGAAACGGAGAAGGTGGTCAAAGACATGGGGCCAATGGTGCCGATCTGGTGATCCGAGTTCCTGTAGGTACGCTCATTAAACAACAAGAAGATATCCTCTACGATTTGGCCGAAGAAGGACAAAAAGTTATACTGGCCAAAGGTGGTAGAGGCGGCCTAGGCAATACTTTTTATAAAACAAGTACCAACCAAACTCCTCGAAAGGCCACAGATGGAAAAGATGGGGAAACTCTAGAAATAGATCTTGAACTAAAACTTCTCGCTGATATTGCCCTTATTGGCCTTCCAAATGCTGGGAAAAGTACCCTTATCTCCAGAATCTCAGCGGCGAAACCAAAGATAGCTGATTACCCTTTTACAACCTTAGAGCCTAACCTTGGCGTTGTTTCTATCGATGAAGAAACCAGCTTTGTTGTTGCCGATATCCCAGGGCTCATTGAAGATGCCAGTGAAGGAAAAGGTCTAGGGATTAAATTCCTAAAGCATATTGAAAGAACAAAATCATTTGTTCATTTAGTCGACTGCTCTATGTGTTTAGAGCCTTTTGAGGCCTTTGAAGATTACGCCACTATCAAGACGGAGCTCGAAAGATTTGACCCCAATCTCCTCATAAAAAGAGAGATTGTTTGCTTAACCAAAGTAGATGCCATGAGTGAAGAAGAGATTAATAGTTATAAAAGCTATTTTGAGCAGCAACTCGATAAAAATGTCCTGGTTATCTCCTCAGTATCTGGCCGAAACATAGACAAATTAATCCAGGTTATGCATAAGAGTTTATCAAATAAGGATAAAGAATGAGTAACGCATATAACAATAACGAAATAGATAAAATCATCGATTCAGAGCAATTTGAGTTCCCCCTCAATATCGCAATGGCCAGTGCTTGGGTTATGGGTAACCTTAAAGGTACAAACCTAAAAATCTATGATGTCTCTAATAGAACTTCTTTGGCCGATTACTTTATCTTAGGATCTATGAGTAACGCTGTTCAGGCCAAGGCCGCTGCCGAGGAAATTTCCTTACAATTAAAAAGGCTTGGATACCCATCAAAGTCCATTGAAGGAAAAGATGGAGCAGATTGGATTTTGCTTGATCATGGCGATGTTATCGTTCACATCTTTGTTGACATCAGTAGAGATAACTACGCTCTTGATGAACTCTGGAGTGATTGTAAGCAAGTCGAAATTCCTCAAGAGTATTACTTTAGTGGTACCAACGATTCTGACAGCAGTGATTCGGGCGAAAATTATTTCTAATGAATAAACTGACTATCATCTCCGTAGGTAAACTCAAAGATGAAGGTCTAAGAAAGATTGAAAACGATTATCTCAAAAGAATAAATTCCTTTAAAATTGAAGTCATAGAGTCCAAGGCCTATTCTGAAGATAAGGATAAAGAGGCAAAAAAAGTCTTAGAGATTATCCGCTCCAAAGAAAACTCTCCAACTATCATTTTGCTCTCTGAGAGAGGACAAGAGTTTGATAGTGCTGGGTTTGCTCAGTTTCTTAATAGAAAGCAAGGGCATGTTTTTCTTGTCTTTGGAGGTGCTGCTGGCCATGGGGAAGAAATAATTAAGGCCGCTCATGGGGAGCTTTCTCTAAGTAAGCTAACTTTTGCCCATCAATTGGCCAGAATTGTTTTAATGGAGCAATTGTACCGCGCCCATACACTTCTTACGGGACATCCCTACCACAAATAACTAATCAAAAAGAAGA
>JAURDE010000244.1 GCA_030828105.1 Bdellovibrionota bacterium
AGCTTACTTTAACAGATCTATAAAAAACTTAAATTTTCAATATTTACATTTTATATCAGATGCAAACAAAATATCCATTATAGTTGATAAAAAAATAGGCTTATTAGCGAGCTTTTGAAAATTGATGGATCCTGAAAAAAATCACTTTTTTATATTTAATAAAACTGCAATCTATACGTCATAAAACTGACATATTTATCTCTGATAATGGGTTCAGAAAAATAACTTACTCAATGAATTAAATTTTTATTTTTTGAGTGATTAGTAGGCTGAAGATTAACTAATAAAATTATGGGAGAAAGATAATGAAAAATAAAATCCTTGCAATAGCTATTATTGGATCAATATTAAGTCCTCTTGCATCAGCTGGAGGGATTTCTGATGCCGAATCTATTGCTGAGCTCAAGGCGCAAGTTGCTGAGCTAACTAAACGACTTGACAGCATGGATAAATACACGACTACAATCGCTAAAAGAGAAAGAAAAATGGGCTGGGCAGAAAAAATTAAAATCAATGGCGATATGCGATACCGTTATGAAAGCATAGATGATGATCGCAAAAATGTCGGAGATGCTGATGAACGTAACCGTTCACGCCTACGCGCAAGACTTGGAATAACAGCACAAGTATCAGATGACGTAAAAGCAGGATTTGCAATGGCCACAGGTACCTCAGGGGGTGATCCAATATCCTCAAACTCAACTTTTGGTAGTAGCAATTCAGATAAAGGTATTGTGTTAGACCAAGGTTATATAGCTTGGAAGTTTTATGACAATATGACTTTGACTGCTGGTAAAACGAAAGTGCCTTATTTTAAACCAGGAAAAAGTAGCTTAATTTTCGATGGTGATTTAAGGCCTGAAGGTGCGCATATTAAGTATAAAAATAATAGTATCTTTGCAACTTTAGGCTATAACTTTTTAAATAGTGACGACGGCTCAAGCGGTAATAAAGATATTATTGAAACTTATGGTGCACAGGTCGGTTATAAATTTAAATTAGACAAGAATACTAAAGTTACTGTTGGTTTAGGTTACTATAATATACCACTTTCAGGTTCAGAGCTGGCTGATGTCCTGGCAGATGAGTTCGGTAATACTGCCAGCGGAACGACTTATGCTTACGATTACGAGATACAGCAAGTTTTTGCGGAAGTCAAAACTAAAATCTTAGGTCAAAAATCTACCTTTTATGCTGATTATATTAAGAACGACGGTGATTCTAATATAGATGGTATTTCTGATCCTAAAGAAGATACTGGTTTCGTTTATGGTGTCAAAGTTGGTAATGCCAAGAAGAGAGGTGATTTAGCATTCGGTTATGCCTACCAAGATCTAGAGCAAGACGCAACCTTTGGTGCGCATACTGACTCAGATTTTGGTGGCGGAGGTACTGACACAAAAGGCTCAAAGATAAGTGGTGCTTTAGGCTTGAGTAAAAATACTTTATTAGCTCTTACTTACTTCGACACTGAGTATGGAAAAGAATCTCGTGGAGAAGAATTTGACTACGAGCGTCTTCAAGTTGACTTAAAAACCAAGTTCTAGTCATTAAAAGCTCCCATAGAAAAAGCGACTCTTTTGAGTCGCTTTTTTTCTTAGGGTATATGCTTTGAAATACCTTTAAATCAAATTTTGTATTTTTTTCCAATGTAGATCTATTCGCTTTCTTGATACAGGCACAACAGTCTTTAAGCCTTGAGAAAATAAAGACACACGATATTCTTGAAGTAAAAAGCTATGCTCCCAAAGCTCAGATACAGCAACTAAGGACAACTTTTCTATCTGTTGATTTTTTTCTTTGAGACGGGCCTCTAAGCTTGCTATCTCTGCCATCTGAATCTGTTCTTTCATTACATTCTGACGCAGTTTTTCTAAACGGATTAAAATCGATTTTAAATACCGATGATATTGACGCAGAAGCTTTATTGGTACCTGAAATAGAAATCCATCACAAAAAAGTATATTTAGCTGTCGATCTATATCCTCAATAGTATCTGCATGAGACTGTTTATATTTCGATGTCTCTCGTCGAATATCTGAAATTAAGGAAGTCCAGGGCGTCACCATATCATCTAACTCATTAGCTGTTGATATAACTTTACTTTTCCCCTCTATGAACCTGAATTCAAAATCAGATTTATTTCTTGGTATTTTCTGGTTTTCAAGAAAACTTAA
>JAURDE010000093.1 GCA_030828105.1 Bdellovibrionota bacterium
AGTTAGTGCAACATCTGAAGAAACAACAGAACAAGAAACCACCGAAGAAACAGTTGCTACTGAAGAAGAAAACTTTAAAAAATCTGCTTAAAAATAATTGGGCCCTGTCAGGGCCCATTTTTTTGCTCCAACAAAAGAACATCTCCGATACTTTGACCTAAATAACCACTTGCCTTCATCGAACCCTTAAGCGACTTACCCAAAGACCAGATTAAGGCCCTTTGATAAAAGGAAGCTTTCTCAACATACTTAGGTAAAATATCATCCATTATTTCTGTCTTTAAAAGACTTTCTTGATATTGCTTAAATTTTAATTCAATTTCTTTTACAATTTCCTGATTTATATTTTCGCTAAGGTTTATAGTCCAGGCCATATCTTCATGAAGCTCACACTCACCTACATAATCAGAATAAGGTCTGCTTGTGCCCCAATCTTGATCTGATATTAAAGAAAGGAAATACTCTTTACCTTTTTTGTAAAGATGATAAGTTTGTTTAGGTCTCGGACAAAATTTAAAATGACTTTCAAGAACAAATAGGGCCGTAAAAATCTCAGAACTTATTTTTTCAAAGCTTTTAGGTTCCGCTTGAGTAAAGCGAAATTTATCAAGTTCGTTAAGAACAGGGATTAGACCTTTTCCTTGTGGGTTTGGTGATTTAGGCATAACAGATTTTTATCACATTATTATTACTAAGAAGCTAGATTTTTCTTAGTCGAATGTAAAAATGACTATTTTTAGGTAAATACCATACCAAAGGCAAGACCATTAACAAGCAAGCAGAAAGAACAAAAAATTGGTATTGTTAGATTATCATCAATTTTTAGAGGAAGAAGCTCTACATAAGATGTCATTGCCGAGGTTAAAATGGAAACAAAGAACACCTTATAAAAAGGGTTAGATGAGTATAGTGAAAGAGGTATAAGTAAACAAAAAAAGCAGGTTACAAAAAACGCCATTGAACCTTCAAATGTTTTATTCTTCATTATTTTCTTCTTACCAAACTTTATACCAACAATAGCTGATAATGGATCTGCCAGTGCGAGAGTTAAGATAGAGCAAATAGCTATCATTTTAGGAAAGCTGATAATTGTAAGAAGAAGGCCCATAACATAAGGAATCATAGAGCTTTCTTTTAACTGCTCTTCGGCCCTCAAAAAGTATTTATAGAACTTATTTAATTTTTTGTTGTATTCGGGGTAATTTATCCTTATTTGTTCAAATATATATAAGATACAAGCGAAAATACCAAGGATATGAACAGCTAAAGAATGTGTCAAAAATGAATAAACGACAGCAACCGCTCCACCGTTTATCATATGAAAAATACGACGAGGTAATTGTAAACTACTTCTGCTTGCCTTTATAAAATTTTGAGGATCTTCTTTTTTTATTTCTTCATTTAATTCTTTTTCTATCGTTTTTGAATCTAAGCTTTGAGATTTGGATTCTTTTATAGCTTGTTCAATGGACTGCTGAGTATGCTCTTTTTTATCAAGAAGAGGACATACTTCGTTTTGAGTTTTGTATTTCTTTTTTTCGTCTTGATATTCTTTTTTCACAATCCGTTATCGGCGCTTAAGGAATAAAACTCCAATTATTTAACCTGATCATTTTTATTCTATTGGTGTTTACTCTTATGACCAAAATACCTTTTATTAAAGGTTATTAGGTGCGTAAATAAATATCTTTCTTGACACTATTACTCCATCTCTATTAATCATATTAATAAGTAAGGTCCCATAGTTAAACGGATATAACGTGGCTTTCCTAAAGCTAAGTTCTAGGTTCGATTCCTGGTGGGACCGCCACTTTTATTGTTGTTTGATAAAGTTATTAATTTTTTTAACTTCTGCGGCAATTTCTTTCAAAATATCATCTAAATGATCTTTCTGAACTTCGGGAGATTCGAGGGATAGGTAATTCATCGCTCTTTTTGCATTTAAGATCTTATCAAAAGGGTTAACTACATTATGAATAATTTCTTTTTGCTTAACCTTGTCCAAGAACTCACTTTTAACTTTAGAGTCATCACTGACTTTTTGTTGAATTCCAACGTAATATCTTGGGTTTTCACTAGAGTAGCCTACAGTAAATAGAACAAGTCGATTCCAAAAGATAGAACCATCTTTTTTATGATTAAGTAGATCCACATAACAAGACTCTCTTTTACGAATTGATTCACGTAAGTTTTTAACAGTCTCTTTATCTGTAGTCGGTCCCTGAAGGAAACGACAATTATGCCCTATAATCTCTTCTGGCCTATAGCCTGTGAGTTCTATGAAGGAATCATTAACATAAACGAGTGGTATATCTTCTTGATTTAAGTCTGCAACAACAAAGCTGTCCTCAAACTCTTCCCCTAAACTCTTTAGAATATTTAAGATATTACTCATAGGTGAAATCTCTCTTTAATAGTTTTGTTCTTATAACATTAAAGTTCATGTATATGAACATCCCCTAACATATTGATTTATAATAGTAGCTTGATATTTGTCAAGCTTTTGTATAACCTAATAAATATTCAGCAGTGATAGTCTTAGGACCTAATAAGGAACTTAATTATGAAATCAGAAGCTAAATACAGCATACAAATGGCCTCCAAACTTACAGGCGTTGGCATTCACACCTTAAGGAAATGGGAATCCCGCTATAATTTAATAAATCCCATTAGGGACGAAGGAGGAAGAAGGGTCTATAACGAAACAGAAATTGAAAAGCTTCAAATTCTCCATGAGCTTACCACTCTAGGTGAATCAATTGGACATCTTAAAAACAGAAATCTCGAAGAGCTTAAAGAGATGTCTAAGAAAATTCTTCAAACTACACCAAAAAAAAGTGTTTCCTTTGAAGGCCCTAAAGTTAAACTTGAAGAGGTTTTTGTCAACTTACTTATGGCCCTTCAGCACTACAAACTTGATATAATCTCCCATGAGCTTGCAAAATTAAATCTAATATTAAATAGAAAAGAAATGGCCTTCAATCTTTTTCTTCCACTACTTAGAGAAGTTGGAAAAAGAGTTTATCAGGGAAGCCTTTCTTTGACACAAGAGTTGGCCATAAATTCAATTGTTAGAATTTATTTAACCAAAATAATTAACCAAAACTTAAGCAATAAATCTAAAAGCCCTCATAACATTATCGTAGCATCACTAGAGGGAGATATTAATGATTTTTCACTTCTTATTTCTTGCCTTCTCTTTGAGCACTATCAAATGAAGTTTTATTATCTTGGTACTAATGTACCTGCTGAGGCAATAGCTGAAGCGGCAAAAGCATTAAAATCCACGAAACTATTACTTGGTGTTGATTTATCTCAATATAATTCTAATAAAAAGCTCTTCGACGGCCAGTTTAATACCCTATCAAAGTCTCTTAAAGGAATATCGATGATGAGGCTTGGTCTGGGCCCTTCAAAGGATCATAATCAAGGCCCTTTTCAAGATTTAATATCCATAGAGGATCTCGATAAAAAGATTATGAAATGGTAGACCATTTTCTTGTTATCCATTTTTCCTGTTGCTTATTTATGACCGGTGTTATCTGGCTAGTTCAAATTTTACATTATCCTTCTTTTAAATTTGTCAGCGAAAAAGAATTTGTGACTTTTGAACAGTTTCATATAAAAAGAATTTCCTATGTCGTTGTACCAGTCATGCTTGTTGAGATTACCACCGCCATTATCGCATACCTCAATCACCCCTCTCTTTTACTTCTTTTAAATATGATATTTAATTCTTTGATTTTGTTGTTCACTTACGCTCTAAGCGTACCCTATCATAATAAATTAAAAGAAGGTAAAAGCTTAAAGACGATAAAAATGCTCGCTTATACTAACTGGCCTAGAACAATTTTTTGGTCGTTAAGAAGTTTGCTTCTTATTTACCTGATTTGGGTTTAAAATATTTTAATGAAAATTCTAATTTTAGATGATGATGATGCTATCTTAGACCTTTGCAATAAATTTTTATCTGATTCTGCAGAGAGTATTTTTAAATCTCTAACTCAAGAAGCGGCCCTCAATTATCTTAAATTAAATAAGGTTGAGCTTCTTATCGTTGACTATAAACTTGAAGATGGAACAGGGTTGGATTTTATTAAGAACCTACGCTCCAATGGAGATGAAACTCGTTGTATTCTTTGCTCTTCATCGATTGATCAAGAAATTATTAAAATAGCTTCTCTTTATAACAATGTAGAGTTAATCGAAAAACCTTTTAGCAAAGAAGAACTATTAAAAATAGTTAACCCAATGAAGTTAATTTAAATTACTTTGCTCTAAGCTCGTCTTTCTTTTCTTTATAAAATTTTATTGAATTACTTAGAATATCATGGGCCTCTTTTTTGCCTAAAAAGTTTTGAACTACAACCTGCTTGCCCTCTAGTGTTTTGTAATCCTCAAAAAATCTTCTTACTTGATTAAGACGGTGAGGTGGCAATTCTTTAATTGATTCATAATGGTTATATTCTGGATCATCCGCATGAACAGCAATAAGTTTATCATCGACTTCACCTTGATCTTCCATTCTCATAACACCGATAATTTTGGCCCTCATTAAAGATAAAGGATAGACGGGGTCTTGGCCCAAAACAAGAATATCAATAGGATCATTATCATCACAATAGGTTTGAGGGACAAATCCATAGTTAGCAGGATAGTGAACACTGCTAAAAAGAACTCTATCAACCTTTATAAGACCACTTACCTTATCTAATTCGTACTTAAGCTTTGAGCCCTTTGGAATTTCTATAACGGACCAAACAATGCGTGGAGAATCTTCACCTATTTCAACATCATGCCATGGATGCATAATAACCTCACTTTGTTTTATCATCATCTACTAGAATTGAATTCAAGTCACTCATAAACGTTAATCTAAATAATTTTACTTTCTGACCGATAAATGATCATGGGAGATAATCAGTCGAGGTCAATAGTAATTATTGAGGAGAAGGGAGAAGCTAGAGACAGAGTCTTTTTTGCTATCACAAATTCTCCTCTTGTTTTTCAAGTACATCATTTCTTTTCAACAAAAGATGCTTGTAACTTTATTGATGGTAAAAACCATGTCGACATAATCGTTTTGGGACAGCTCGAGCTCTCTGAAGATTATATTACAATCATCAATCATCTAAACACTAACAATCTTAAAACGCCCATCATTGCTTTTGATACAGATCAAAATTATGATTTAGAAAATGAAATTCTTAAAATAAATGATAAAAGTGTAATGCTAGGACCTGATGTTAGACAAGGACATTTTGAAAATGAGTTTTATTATTTATTAACTCAAAATAGAGTTGGTGATATAGCCGAAGACAAGGCCATATATAAAAAAATTAAAATCGTTTATTTCATTAGGTTTAATAAGGCCCTTTGCGATATTTACCTAAAATTATCAGATGATAAACACGTAAAGATAATAAATGCTGGAGATGAATATAAAAGAGAGCTTATTTACAAGTTCACTGATAAAAGAGTTCGTTTTCTTTATATCAAAGAATCTGATTATGAAAAATTTAGTGCCAGTGTACTTAAAACACCTTTCTTAATTTTTACTGAAGAGGCCAAAGGCATAGATTGTATGGAACTATGCTCTGCAACTCTAGAAATTATTCACGATCTTATTTTTACTACAGGTATTAGCCCTCAGGTAGTGAAACTCGTTGATACCGTAGCAAGTAAGATTGAATCAGATATTAATAGAAAGAATCAATTAAGAGATTTGCTTTTTCGATTAAAAAACAGACGAGATTATCTCTATGATCACAGTTACCTTGTTGCCTATTTAAGCATAGCAGTTTGTAAAGAAATGGAATGGGACTCTGAAAGCACAAGAAACAAATTAACCTATGCGGCCATTTTCCATGATGTTCTTATTGATGACTCAGATCTGGCCTTTTCTTTTGATCTTGGACTTGATGACCTTTCTAAATATACTGAAAAAGAAATAGAAAGATACAAAAAACATCCGGAAATCACTGCTCAGATGATTTCTGAATGCCCCCGCATCCCACCTAATATAGATGAGATAGTTCTTCAGCACCATGAAAGACCTAATGGAACAGGATTTCCAAGACGTCTAAGCTCTACCAATATTTCCAAACTCTCAGGTATATTTAATCTTTGCCATGAGTTTGTTAATGAGCTTTACCGCTATGGTTTCGAATCTGATAAACTACCAACCATTATCGGTAAACTCAATACCCTCTACTCTAAGGGTAATTATCGAGATGGCATGGCCGGTCTCCAAAAAGTACTTAAAATCAAATAATTTAAAAAGCTTTAAGAATAAAACTATGTAAAAAATAGGCAACGCCCAGAAGAGCAACTCCAAGTATATAACAGCTCCAGAAACCTAGGCTTAATTTTTCGGCCAATAAAAAAGGTAGAAAAAAAAGAAGAGAAATGGGAACTGCTACAAATATACTTTTAGCATACTCTACCGATTGTTTTGTATCGGAATACTCCATATGCGAAAAAGCAAGCGCCAGTAACGTTGTTAGAGGCAATGCAGTCAAAAAACCTGCTAAACCCGTTTTTTTTCCAGACAACCAACTCACAAAGCTAATGAGAAGAGCTGCCACTAAGGTCTTACCAATCATTAAAATCATATTAACAACATCCAAAATCCGTTTTCTCTTCGTCGCGATGACAACGAATCCATTCGTAAGTTAGGGCCCCTAAAGTGGCCCCTAGAATTGGTGCTAAAATATAGGGCCATACTTGGTCAATAGTACCAGAAAAAAGACTTGGCCCCAAGGATCTTGCTGGATTCATTGACGCTCTAGTTAATGGGCCTCCAACAAAAGCAGCAAGGGCAACTGTTGAACCAATGGCCAACCCTGCTAACTCACCTACAGCACGAGTGTCTGTTGCGACAGAAATAATGACAAACATTAAAGCGAATGAAAGAACAACTTCAACCAGAAACCCTACTCCCAACTCCACAGTCATAATCGAGGCCCCAAAGTCATGTTGAGGTCCCCAAATAATCATTATCAAAACGCAGGCCAAACAAGACCCCAAAACTTGAGATAAGATATATCCAGGAACACGCATAGAGGGAAACTTTCTCGTGATCCAAAATGCTATTGTCACTGCAGGGTTAAAGTGCGCACCTGATATATGTCCAACAGCATAGATCATTACTGAAACAACGCCTCCCCAAATTAAAGGAATAAAAGCACCATTGAAATTAGGGTCTTTTGTTGCAAGAACCATTGAACCACAACCAAAAAACACCATAAAAAATGTTCCTATAAATTCAGCTAAATATTGTGCTGGGCTATGTTTTATTTTCATAAATAGCTCTCTATTTTTTCAATAAATGTTTTTATTTCATCTCGAACTCTTCTATAGACATCAAGCATCTCAGGCCCTTGTTCCATCCCTTGAGTTAATCGTGGTGGATCATCAAAACCAACATGAATGACTTTACCATAGGGGTAGTAAGGACAATTCTCGTTAGCATCAGAGCAAACTGTAAATATGTAATCCATCTTGATGTCTTGAAATTCATCTAGGGTGTTTGAGCTTTGTTTAGAAATATCGACTCCTGCTTCTAACATAACTGCAACAGCATGTGGATTTAGCCCATGCTTTTTAGTACCTGCAGAATAGAAGTTATACTTTTGTCCTTTAAGATGTTTTCCGAAACCTTCGGCCATTTGAGATCGACATGAGTTTCCGGTACATAAAAATAGTATATTCACGGTCATTTCCTTTAAACTTTACGACTAGATGAGTCTAATAAACCCAACCCACTAAGTCTAGCTTTTTAGTCCAATTTATTCAGCCTATTAAAAATATGCCAAACAATATTTTAATTCTATTAGGAATTTATTATAATTTACTGAAGGATCCAACTTATGCCGACCATCACACAACTTGAATACTTAATTGCTGTAGAAAAAGAAAGGCATTTTGGAAGGGCCGCTGTAGAGTGCCATGTTTCACAACCTTCTCTTTCCATACAAATACAAAAACTAGAAGAAGAGCTTGATGTTATCATTTTTGACCGTTCTAAAAAACCAATCCTCCTCACAGAAGTTGGTAAAAGTATTGTTGAACAAGCTCGCATTGTCTTGAGAGAACACAAAAAGATTCAGCATTTTGCTGAACAAGGGTCCAGTGAACCTAGAGGTAATTTTAGTTTGGCCGTCATTCCAACTCTGGCACCTTATTTAATACCACTATTTGTCGGCGAGTTTTCTAAAAAACACCCTCAAGTTAACTTAAAAATTCATGAATATAAGACAGAAGATATTATAAAAAAATTAATTAATGATGAAATAGATGCGGGCCTACTTGTAACCCCACTCAGAGATGAAAGAATAATAGAAAGACACCTCTTTTTTGAGGACTTTTTTGCATATGTTTCGGTTGATCATCCCCTATCATCTAAGAAGATCCTTTCCCATGAAGACCTTAAAGCAGATCAGCTTTGGCTTTTAGAGGAGGGGCATTGTTTTAGAAATCAGATTCTAAATATCTGCTCACATCACAGAAAAAAAATCGTACTTCCTAATGTCGAGTTCACATCAGGAAACTTAGAAACGCTTAAAAATTTGATAAGAAAAAATAGTGGTTTTACTTTGCTACCAAAACTTGCCCTTTTAGATACAAATAAAAAAGAATACGATAAATACGTAAGAAATATAAAAAAGCCTATTCCATCTCGTGAAGTTAGTTTAGTTCATAGTCGTAGTTTTTTGAAAGAAGGTATTATCAGCTCACTTGAGGAAACAATTATATCCCAGATTCCCAAGGCTCTTCGTTCACTAAAAAGAAAAGATATAGAAATTATAGATATCTAAACCTATTCTTTTTTGGGTTTTGTAGGAGTATATATGGCCCAAAAAAAGCCTCTGATTTCCCCTGTTTTATAACCTGTGGCCTTATCGTTTGGATATTTAGCTGATATTTCTTTAACTACCTCTTCAGATATTTCAGTTCCGTGACATTTAAGACATAAAGGCATCGTTACAATCGGCTTTAAAAGCCCTTTCTTCTCCCCTAAATCAACAATTTTATACCCTGTTTTATTACCACTTCTATAAAAGTCGTCAATATAACTCAACATCCATTCTTTCGGTACGTTATTAGGGTTTCTATTTTTTAAACTTACTCTACCTATTTGAATTTTTTCATTAGAGTTTTTAAGAGTAATCTCAGGGGCCTTCATATGACAGACTTTTATGGCCTCTGTTGCTGATTTTTTTAAACCTTTTTTTAATTCTTTTTTGAGCTCTTTACCAAATTTCTTAATTGTTTTGAGCACATCTTTTTCATCAGCACAATGGCCAGAGAATGATAAAAGAAGAGAAACTATCACTAAAGTTTTATACATCATCAACTCCAAATTTCTGTATATTATCTATTTTACATATATTTTTGAATAAGTCTTTCTAATTGTACTTCATCCATTGCTCCACTTTGAGAGCATACAAGCTGACCATTTTTAAATATAAGAGTCATAGGTATACCTCTAATATTATAACGATGTGAAATATTTGGATTAGATTCTGAGTCTATTTTATAAAAGTCGGCCTTTTCCCAAAGCCTGGCACTAACATTTTTAAATATCGGTGCATACATTTTACATGGGCCACACCAGTCCGCATAGACATCGACGACGACTGGTAGCTCACTTAACGAAATAAGTTTTTCCAACCTTTGATCAGTCACAGGCCAGGGACCGGCCTTTTCTTCAATCTTTTTTTTACATTTTCCACATTCAAAATAACCATTTTCTGACTTATTTATAGTTATCCTATTAATCGCCTCACAATGATTGCAAATCACCAGTTTCTTCATAATTTTTCTCCTCAACATATGAAAATGCCGACACTTATGGATTTTATATCAACTATTCACTAAATAATAAATTTTGAATTTTATACCAATGTTAGAATAATGCAGATAAAAAGGAGTATGGGATGAGGGGCACTATAGTGTTGGTCTTCATTCTTTTTGGATGTGCGAAAATGCATCTAGGAAATGATGTTAAAGATAAGTGTGTTGGAAATAATCAACAAGAGCTGTTGCTATGTCAAAAACTTTGTAAGACACAACCAACTCCTAATTCATTTTCACACGATACAAATAAATCCCTTATGCCCTCTCTTGAGGAAATTCACCAGCATAATAAGCAAGTTGAATACTTTTGTTATAACCATAAAAACTCCTGTCCCCTATGGAATCACTCGGAAGTGACATCAAATGTCATTCAAGAAAAAACTATAGATAAATACATTGAAAATGAAGCAAGTAGAAACTTTCTGTGGAGCTATGTTAAGACTGAAGATGATTATTTCTCGGTTACCCAAGAGGCAGAAATAGATAAAAAAGGGAAGTTAATAAAAACAAATTACTTCGGCTACTCAAAAAAAGGGGGAGTTTTTAAGGGAACGTTTCCTTTATCGCAAGAACAATACTTTAGTTGCCGCCAGTTAATATCAGAATTAGAGATCAAGATGCCTTAATCTGATTAGCTCCTGCTGAATGCTTTGCTCAACATAATCTATGCCAAATAATTTAATTCTTTTCCCATTAACGAAAAAAGTAGGAGTTGCATTAACTTGAAACTCTTGAAGATCCATACGATCATAAGCGATAATTTTTTTTATCTCTTCTGAATACATATCAGTTTCTAATTTTTCCATATCAATATTTAGCTCTTGTAAAAATTTAAAAATTAACTCTGGCTTCGGGTTGTGGTGATCACCCCATTGAGGTTGATAATAAAAAAGGGTTTCTAAGGCTTGCCAATATTGACCTTGTAACCTCGCTGCCTCAAGAGCTCTAATTGCAATTCTGGAATTCTGATGAAAGGGGGCATAGCGAATAACAAGCTTTACTTTATCTTGATATTTCTTTAAAAGATTTTTTATAAGAGGATAAAACTTACGGCAACTTTCACACTCTGGATCTAAAAATTCAACAAGCGTAACTGGGGCCTTACTGTTACCGAAAACGGGTGAATGAGCTCTAACTAATTTAGCTTCGAGGTGAGAATCTAGAGGATGGTCAGTAAGGTTTTTAATCTTATAAAAATAAGAACCTGCCATAAAAGCGGCCAGTAATAAAACAAAAGAAAAACCTAAAATAAATTTTTTATTTTTCATATCTGGTTTCCAATAATGAAAAAAGAAATAATAAGAAAAACGCAGTAAAAGATAAAGTTGGAATAGTTATGAAACCTAGCCACTTAATATAATAGGAAGAACAAGAAATTCCTTCTACACAAGGAGCTGCTGACTCAGGTAAAATTCCCCATTGTAAAAGCAAAT
>JAURDE010000230.1 GCA_030828105.1 Bdellovibrionota bacterium
TGCCACCCTCTTTGAAGTTTTCAAATAAAGGAAGACCCACTGACTCCAAGTTTTTTAATACATCAGGATTAATATTTTGTTGTATTTGTGTTTCAATTTGAGGAGTAATACTAAAACCAGGTAATAAGTCGCCTTGACCTCTCGTAACTTCTGGAACAGAAATTTGAGGAACTTTACTTTCAGAAATAGTTTCTTCTGTAATCATGTCTTCTGCTTCCATTGGTTCTCCAAACTTTAGTCGATCAACAAAAGAATTACCGGTTGTTTGAATATCGTTTTGACCTGTGCCTTGATTAATTCCTGTATCGGTGGAAACAAAACTATTATTGATAGCTTCTCTTATTTCTTTAACTTTTTGATTTAGTATGTTTTCGTCACCTAAAATTCCATCTAAAATAGATACTTCATTTCTTAGATCATCCACGGTCTCGTTATAAGGATTTTTGCCTTCAATCGTCAAAGACTTTAATTCATCATTTAATTCATTATCTGCTAACTGTTGCTTTTTATCGTCAGCTAAGGATCTAATTATTCTTACAATTGCATTATCTCTTGCAGCTAAAGGTAAAGTAACATCTAATCCTTTTACTACTCGTTCGACAATCGCAGGATTAGTTAAAGCTCTCTCGCCCATTCGAACACCTAAAACAGATAAAGTTACTGAAGGAAAACTTCCGAGGGCCGCGGTCACAAAGCCGAGTTGAGGCAGCCTTTTAAGATAAGTTAATGGACCTTTTCCTCCTAAACCAATATTTCTAGTCAAGTATTTATTTACATTAGGAATAGGGACCTCGGCTTGCTTAACCATTAGATCTAAAATGTCACTAAAAACTTTAAAATCAATTCCTCTTGATCCCGTCACAAAAGGTTGATCTGTAGGAATGTCATCTAAGAAGTTAAAAAGTTTTTCTAAAGTTTTCTTTTGAGTGTTAAGGCTTCCTTTTTCTAAGCCAAAAAAATCTACAAAAGCTTTTGGATTAAATGCAGTTTGTTCTGTCTTTCCGCCCATAAGACCTTTTGATGTAGTGGTGGTCGTAGAAGCCTTAATTCCTTTTTCAATATAAGCTCTAACTAATTCTCCTACTAAAGCTTTGTCTCCTCCCACTAAAACCTTTAAATCATCAACAGCTCTTGGCGTAAGTTTTTTTAATAGAGGAGAAACTATGTCATCAACATATCTTCTCAGCTCCTCTTGATTTATTTTTCTTCCAGAATCAAATAAAAGTTTATCTACTTTAGATATATCTCCTGCTAAAACTCTTTCAAAGGGTCTTTTTAATACAGCATAACCGGACTTATAGTCTTTGATTGAATCACTATATAATTTTAAGGCGTTTTGAGCTTCGGGAGAAAGTTCGCTAAATCCTTTTACTTTTTGAGGATCCACAATGTCTTCGATTAATTTGTTATAAGAAGAAAAAGCATCATTCAACGTTTTCATATTAAATCCAACTTGATTATTTTTGATAGCTATTTCTGTTGTTTTTCTTAACTCAGGTAAAATAACGTCTTGAAAAGTTTCAAAACTTACTCTGGAGTTTTTATAACTAGGTAAAAAAAACTTTTTTGCAAAAGCATAAAACTCATTGTAACCAGACATTCCCTCCGCTAAAGGTTTTCCTCCACCATAAGCTCTTTCTAATTTTTGAGTATAGTTTTCTAAAAAATCAGTAAATCGATTGGTTGGAATATTTTTAGTGAACCTCGGTCCCGCAGCTTCAATAGCTTTTGTCTCAGCAGCAAAAACATTGCTTTTTAATTTTCCTACTATTTTTTTAAAATTGTTAAAAGACTCAGCAGATTTTACAAAAATATCTTCACTTAATTCATTGATATCTCTTTTTCTTCCTACTTTATTAACGAAATCTCCAAAAATTTCAGTAAGAGCGATTGACCTTCTTTTAGCTGTCTCTGTTAAAGGCGTGCCTATAATAGGCACTTGACCAAAAGTCTGTATTAATCTGCTTAAAATTTTTGCTCCAGGGCCTTCTCCAACTTCAGCCATAGAAAAATTATCTCTGCCTTCTAAATATTTAGCTGCTTTTTCATAATATTGTTTACCTGGCTCTTTTACTCCCGCTAGGAATTTTCTAAACGGCATTAATACTCCTTGAAGAACAGGTCCAAGAGCAGCAAAAAAAGCATTTTCTTTTATCTCTTCCCCCAAAATTTCTTGAGCGATAGCAACTTGTTCCCAAAAGCTTTCTACATCTTGTGTTCTTTCTTCAAATCCACCTTGCTCTAATTTAGAAAGAACAGATCCTGTGGTAGCTCCAATAGTATCCGCTAAAAAAACACCAAGTAATCCCATAGGAGTTTTAGGAATAAAAGGAATTCTAGCACTGATTTTTGTCAGCATTCCAGGATTTTGTGCTAGTAATTTTAAATAACCTGCCATACCTCCA
>JAURDE010000003.1 GCA_030828105.1 Bdellovibrionota bacterium
CCTTAACATCTGATTCAATTCAAGAAATATTAACTCATAGCGAATCTAAACTTCTCTTTGCTGGAAAATTAGATGAGTGGGATAAACAAAAAACTAATCTAAATACTGACATTCCATGGATTCATTTCCCGCACTGGAAAAATACAGACTGCCAATCTTGGGATGATTTCACAAAAGGGAAATCACCTTACCAAGGAACAATTGAAACCAAAAATGATGATCTCTGCACTATTATATACACAAGCGGTACAACAGGAACACCTAAAGGGGTTATGCATACTTTTGAAACATTTGCTTGCCCTATAGTAACGGCCAAAGAATCACTAAAACTTACATCTGAAGAAAGATTTTTTTCATACCTTCCTCTGGCCCACGTTGCTGAAAGACTCATCATTGAAGTCGCAACCATTTACACCGGCGGGCAAATAAGCTTTGCTGAAAGCTTAGATACATTTGCGAAAAACTTAACTGAGTCTAGACCAACCGTATTTATGGCCGTACCAAGGATCTGGACAAAATTTCAAATGGGTATACTCGCCAAAATGCCTCAGAATAAACTTAATATCTTACTTAAAGTCCCTATCATCAATGCCCTTATAAAGAAAAAAATTAAGGCTGCCCTTGGGTTAGATGCTTGTCGTATCGCCGTTTCAGGTGCGGCACCTATTTCAACTGACTTACTCCAATGGTGGCAAAAACTTGGTATTCAAATCCATGAAGCTTACGGAATGACAGAAAACTTCTGCTACGGAACATTCAACCTCCCAGAAAAAACCAAATTTGGTACAGTAGGACAGAGCTGGCCTGATTCTGAAACTAAAATTGGAGAAAATGGTGAAATTCTCCTTCGCTCAAAGGCCAATATGATTGGTTATTACAAAAATCCTGAGCTGACAAAAGAAGTACTAGATGAGCAAGGGTGGATTCATACAGGAGATCAAGGTGAGATTGATAGTAATGGTTACCTTAAAATAACTGGTCGAGTTAAAGAGCTTTTTAAAACAGCGAAAGGTAAATATATCGCTCCATCGCCTATAGAAAAACTCTTCACCAAATCCCCTTTTGTGGAACAAGTATGCGTCATGGGCTCAGGATATCCACAGCCAATGGCAATTGTCGTGCTAAGTGAAGGTGGTCAAAAAGAAAATAAAGAAAGTATTCAAGCAAATATGCAAACTTTACTTGAGCAAATAAACGATGAAGTCGAGAATTATGAAAGGCTTAATCACATAGTTGTATCACATGATGAGTGGAGCACGGAAAACGGGATACTCACACCTACATTAAAAATAAAAAGAAACGCTATTGAGAAAAAGTATAATCCAAAACTTGATGACTGGTATAATCAGGCGCATAAAATTATTTGGGAATAAATGAAATTAACATTTTTAGGTGCTGCACAAGGTGTTACCGGCTCCAAAACACTTCTAGAGCTTGAACACGAAAATTACCTTATCGACTATGGGTTATTTCAAGGTGGAAGTAAAGTTAGAGCAATGAACTGGAATGTCTTTCAGAGGGTGAATGATATAACGGCCATTTTTCTGACTCACGCCCATATCGATCATTCCGGCTTACTTCCCCGTCTTGCCTCACAAGGTTATGAAGGAAAAATCTATTCCACCCCTGAAACTTTTGAATTATGTAAAATATTACTTATGGACTCGGCCAAAATTCATCAAGAAGATGCCGAGTACGCAAATAAAAAGAAGTTTAGCCGTCATAGTCCGGCCCTTCCCCTATACACAGAAAAAGATGCTGAAAAAATACTCTCTCAATTTGAAACGGTTGAGTTTAATCAAGCGACAGAAATTAGTCCTCATTTAACTATTGAGTTTTTTTGGGCAGGTCATATTCTTGGGGCCAGTTTTCTCAAGCTAACTATCCAAACCGACAATGGTCCTAAGAAAATCGTTTTTTCAGGCGATATCGGTCATGATAGGAATGTCTTATTAAAAAAACCTTCCCTTCTATGTGAGTGTGACTTTCTCGTTTTAGAGTCAACTTATGGGGATAGACTTCATCCGAGGACTTCCCCTGAAAATGTTTTGGAGCTTTTTTTAAGAACCATATTAAAAAGAGATGGTGTGGCAGTCATTCCCAGTTTTTCTGTAGGAAGAACACAAGATATACTCTACCTCATAAAAAAACTCATAGATAAAGGCCTTATACCAAGTGTGCCTGTGTATCTCGACAGCCCTCTTTCTCGAAAGGCCAACAGTATTTTCAAAAGAAACTTAGATGAAAATTTTATAAAGGCCGATGTTTTAACTGAAAAAAGTATTTTTCCATCTACTCTCATGGAAATAGAAACTGTTAGGGATAGTAAAAATCTTAACGAGCTTAAATCTCAGGCCATGATCATTGTTAGTGCCTCTGGCATGTTAGATGGAGGAAGAGTCGTCCATCATGTAAAAAGCCGTATAGAAGATAAGAAAAATGGAATTATTTTTGTTGGTTATCAACCAGAAGGAACCAAAGGGCGAATTCTAATTAATGGTGAGAAAAAGCTACGCCTTCATAAAGAAGATTTTCGAGTTGAAGCAGATATTTTCTATGTAGATGCTCTTTCTGCTCATGCTGATTATTTAGATACGATAGGCTGGCTTAAAGAAAGTAAGATTAACCCAAGACTAATTATATTAAACCATGGCGAACATAGATCATTATCAAATCTAAAAACTCTGCTAGAAAGTGAGTTTGACTATAAAGTAACAATTGCTGACTTTAACGAGTCTTTTACTCTTGATTCAATTTAGGCAATGAGTCTTTGATTCATGTATGGTTATGATAGATTTGTCTTAAACATGAAAAAACTATTATATTTTTTACTTATCCCTTTTACCATTTTGGCGG
Source organism: Bdellovibrionota bacterium (assembly GCA_030828105.1). Taxonomy (GTDB): domain Bacteria; phylum Bdellovibrionota; class Bacteriovoracia; order Bacteriovoracales; family Bacteriovoracaceae; genus JAURDE01. Next base: position 2,857 of record JAURDE010000003.1, read on the forward strand.
ATGATTATCCTGTTCATCAGGTGCTCGAGCTAAAAATTAACTCCTCTATAAACCCTGCGACAAAGAGTTATATAGAACAGTCCTTTAAAAAGGCCCATACAGAAGGCTTTGATTTAATCCTGATTAAGCTCAACACACCAGGTGGTCTTGTTTCAACGACTCAAGAAATCCTTACCGAATTTGGAGATAGTGATATTCCTGTGGCCGTTTGGGTAACACCTGAAGGGGCATCGGCAACAAGTGCTGGCGCAATTCTCTCTAGCGGGGCCCATCTCCTTTTTATGTCCCAAGCAACTAGTATTGGGGCGGCCACTCCTATTCAAATGTCAGGTGATATCAATCAAAAGGACGTAAAAGCAAAGGCAATCAATGCTTTGGTTGGAATTGTACAATCGATGGCCGAAAGTAGAGGACGAAATGTTAAGGCCTTTGGAGAAATGGTAGAAAAAGCAAAAACCTTTAAGTCAAAAGAGGCATTAGAGCAAAAACTCATTGATGGTATTGTTAATAACCTTGGGGACTTTATTGACCAACTAGAAGGAAAAAAACTTACCCTCAAGGGTAAGCAAATAACCCTCTATCCAAAAAACCCACGCTTTGTTGAATATAAAATGGATTTTGGTCAGCAGCTTCTTGATATTTTTGCAAATCCTGGTCTTGCTTATATTTTATTCCTCATTGGGGCCGCGCTCATTTATCTAGAGCTTCAAGCTCCTGGAGGTTTTATAGCAGGAAGTATTGGTGTTGTAGCTTTGATTATGTCAGGAATTGGGTTTCAGGTTCTGCCTTTAAACTTTGGCGCCATGGGTCTCATCATTCTTGCCTTCATACTTTTTATTATGGAGATTTATATCACAAGTTACGGTATCCTTACTCTATTAGGTTTAGGGGCCCTTATTTCGGGCTCAATGTTTTTATTTCGAACGGATAATGCATATATGAACGTAAGTTATGGTCTTATTTTTGGAAGTATTGCTGCAATTGTTTTTTTCATTGGTGCCATGGCCTTATTCTTATATTGGGACCATAAGCGCAGTGAAGGAAAATTAAAGGAAGACTTCTATGACCTAGCGGGAAAAAATGGTCAGATAATAAATATAATTGAATCAGAAGAGGCCAGTTGGCACTATTATCAAGTTAAAGTCCATGGTGAACTGTGGAAGGCCAGAAGTCAGAAAATATATCAACCGGGTGATAACATCACTGTTGTTAGTGAAGATAAAGATAATATGATCCTCACAATATAGGAGTTCTTAAGATGTATACATTTTTACCATTTTTAATTTTATTAATTATTCTTCTTTTTAATACGATTAAAATTCTTAATGAGTATGAAAGAGGTGTAGTATTTCGACTTGGTCGCTTCGTTGGGGTTCGAGGTCCAGGACTTATTATACTAATACCAGGTATTGAAAAGATGAGACGTGTTGATCTCAGGACTGTCACAATGGATATCCCCTCCCAAGATATTATTACTCGTGACAACGTCACTATAAAAGTTAATGGCGTTGTGTATTTTAGAGTTGAGCATCCAGATAAATCAATCATATCGGTTGAAGATTTTTTCTCGGCAACGGCGCAAATTTCTCAAACAACACTTAGGTCTGTTATTGGTCAATTTGAATTAGATGACATTTTGGCCAATAGAGATAAAATCAATCTCAAACTACAAACTATTCTTGATGAGCAAACCGAGCCCTGGGGTATTAAAATTACTGCCGTGGAAGTAAAGGCCATCGACCTTCCTCTTGATATGCAAAAGGCCATGGCCAAGCAGGCCCAAGCAGAAAGAGATAAGAGGGCCAAGGTTATATCTGCCCAAGGGGAGCTTGATGCTTCCATAAAACTCGCTGAGGCCGCTAAAATTTTAGGAGAACAAAAAAATGCTATTGTTCTTCGTTATCTTGATACCATGAAAGAGATTTCTGCTGGTGAAGGAAAAAGCACGACATTTTTCCCTCTGCCTATAGATTTTATTACAAATATCATGTCCAATAAATGATTAATTTTTCGCTGATTCCATTTAAACCTGTCGCCAATTATAAAATAAATGGTCAAATTGCGAGGACTTTCAATCAGCTTTGGCTCACAATTGAGATAGAGGGTGACCTTGATCAAATTTTTTTACCTCCAACCAAAGGAGCTCCTAGGCGGGAAGAGAAGCTTTGGGAAACGACTTGCTTCGAACTCTTTATGGGAGAAGAAGGTAACCCACATTATTTTGAGTTTAATATATCACCCGCCGGTGATTGGAATGTTTTTGAATTTACGCAATACCGTAAAGGACCTGAACCGGTAAAAGATATCTTTTCACCAAGCATTGATCGACAAATTGTTAATCCTCACCATATTAAATACGCTATTGGAATACCTCTTTTTAATGAAGTAAAATTTTTAAAAAAAATTGGAATATCTGCGGTTATAAAAACTTTATCAGGGCAACTTCAATATTTTGCTTTAACTCATCCTAGAGAAGTTGCTGACTTTCACGACCCGAGAAGTTTTACGCTAGACTTACCTCATCAACCCTAGACCATAGATAGTTGATCTATCTGGGCCCAAGGTGTTGAATATCCTTTAATTTCTTCCTCAATAAATTTTCTAGAATCTTTATTTATAACTAATTAATTGACCTTTTTTATCCGAATAGCAGATTGATTTAATTTTAACGGAGAACAAACTGAAGAAGATAGAAAAGGTCTATATCACTACTGGTGTTTATTGGGTTGAGATACCTGAGGCAGATCTCTATATTCTCTGTGGCTGTCCTGCCGATATTGTCAAACATCTCATCAAAAATGGACATATTAAAAACTTAGAAGAAAATGGGGTTAAATTTGAATCTGGCCCTAATGCCATATTACTTTCAGATTACTCAATTCAAAATGGTGAACTTTCAAACTTAGCAGAATTTCCCATCCTACAGATGCTTTACAGACAAGGAATGTTTATTCCGAATCACCCCAATAACAAAGGACAAAAACCTATTCTTATCGGCGCAAAGGAACAAATCAATGGTCAATTAAATTATATTTATCGAGGAAATTATGGACTAACTTCAAAAAAAGAAATGATAAATGCTGGTCTCACTATGGCCCAAGCAGAAGAACAAATGAGGCTAAAACTAAAGTTTGCTTTTGGTGAAATAAAAAGTTTAAAAATGTTTATAGATACTCGGCCCATAGAAGATGAGGTTGAAATAAAAAATGGTGTTAAGCTTAGAAGAAAGAGTATTAATATTTTCGAAATAAGTTATCAAGGCCAAAACGTAGAAGTTGACTTAAATCTAGCTGATGGCCAAGGGTATGAGTCTGCTTACCCCCTCGGCTTTTATCGCATCTTAAGAGAGCACTTTGCGATTATTCATTCCGGTGAAGGAGATGGTTGGGATATTAATAATCCTTGTATGAGCTCAGTCATTAGCCACGATGGCGATATATATCTCATCGATGCAGGCCCAAACATAAAAAATACACTTCATGCCCTCGGAATTAGTATCAATGAAGTAAAAGGAATCTTTCACACGCACTGTCACGATGATCATTTTGCAGGACTTACATCATTACTGCAGTCAGATCATAAAATCGAATACTATGCGACACAACCAGTAAGAACAACAGTTGAGATGAAACTTTCATCACTTGTTAAAATCAAAAATGTTCTTAATAAATTTTTTCATGTTAAAGAGCTAAAACAAGATGTATTCAATAATATAGAGGGCCTGGAAGTTAAACCTATATTCTCTCCACATCCAGTTGAGAATACCATGTTCTATTTTCGAGTCATTTCAGAAAATGGTTATAAGAGCTACTATCATATGGCCGATACAAGTCGTCTGGAAGTGCTAAGAAATATGATTACAAAAAAGAAAGGCACCCCAGGAATTACTGGGACCTTTTATGATAAAGTTAAAAAGGACTACCTTATTCCTGCAGATATAAAGAAAATAGATATCGGTGGGGCCATGATTCATGGTTGCGCTGAAGATTTCAAAGAAGATAAATCACTAAAAAAGATTTTATCCCATACAGGAAGAAGATTAAATAACGAAGAAAAGGAGATTGGCGAACGTGCAACTTTTGGTCAAGTAGATGTTCTCATTGAGTCTCATTCCTATTCTCTGTATCGTTTTGCGTCCTTATATTTAAAGGCCTATTTTCCAGAACTCGATAATGGCCAGTTTAAAGACATACTTAATTGTCCTATTCAAACATTTTCGCCGGGGAATGCTATTCTTAAAAAAGGTGATAATAATAATTATTTTTACTTAAGCATCTTGGGAACAACTGAAGTTATAGAAAAAGGTAGTGAAAGTAATCACTTCTTAAGTGCAGGTTCTATGATTGGTGAAATGAGTGCACTACTAGATAAAAAAAGAGAAAAAACCTATATCGCATCAAGCCATGTCAGTGCCTTAAAAATATCTGCTACCCTATACAGAAACTTTGCTAAAGAGAACAATTTACTTGAAGAGATCAAGATCAAAAGAAAATTAAAATCCTTATTGGGAAAAATGTGGTTATTTCGTGAAGTTGCAATGTCACCTAGCATATATAACTTATGCAAAAAAATCTCCCCCATTACTATAGAAGAGAACAAAAAAATACAGATCCCTAAGGGACGTCATATATGTATGGTTTTAAATGGCGAAATAGAGTTCAAAGATAGTAAAAATAAGATAATAGTTAAAAAGCTTGAGTTCTGTCTTGAAGATCTTATTATAGATAATGTACTTGATCCTAAAACAACATTAAAAACAATAAAACAAAGCACTATATGTTTTTTACCATTAAAACTTATAAAAGATATCCCTGCCGTTATGTGGAAAATTCAAGAGTTTTACAACCACATGAGGTTTAAGTTACGTAAGGACTAGCTCATTATTTAATCTTTCCTTTTCCTATATCTTTAGGCATCATACTTAAAATGAAATTAATAATTTTTATCCTATTAGTCTTTTGGAATTCTATAGCATTTTCTAAAGATGGTCTAAAGGACCTATTAGATCTAGCCGATAAAAATCATCAACTTTTTAAACGTAATCAAATTGAAAAACTTAAAGCAGAAAAAGAAGTCTCTTTATTAAAAAGTAAGCTTTTCCCTGAAATATCAATACTGGGGAGTATTGATTATGGAAATAAATCACTTTCAGAAAAAACAGGTCTAAATAGATGGGATAGTGAAATCAAAGCACGTCTTGTCCAAAATATATATAACGGCGGACGAGAGTATACGTATTTTAATTTAAAGAAAATAATCCCAAAAATCGCAAAAAATGATACTCTTATAAAAAGGTTAGACCATTTCGCTAAAATTAATACCAATTATTTTCAATACAAAAAATCTTCTACGAATCTAACAAACTTAAAAAAGCAAATAGGTACACTCGAAAAGGCCCTTCGAGAAGTTCAAAGAAGAAGTAAAATAGGTCGAGTTAGTAAAGCTGATTTTTATTCAGGTCAATCTCAACTTCAAAGATTAAATGCTAACCTTATCTCTATTGAATCTGAAGTTCTTTTTTATCAATCTGAACTGGATCAACTTATCGGGGTAAAATTTGTTGATAAAACCTTAAATCCGATAAACTGGAAAGACTATGCTGATCTTCCCACGCAATGGGAAAGAAAATTAAAAAGCATTCCTCAAATAAAACTCTTAAATGCGCAAATACAAAATGACCAAGAACAGGTTAAGATTGTAAAGGGTGACTACAAACCAACTATAAGTTTAGAGTCAAATGCCTACCTCGATAAGAGAGTTAATGGTATAGACAACTATGATATTTCCATCAATTTAAAGTGGTCCCTCTTCAGTTTTGGTCAAACGTCAAATCAAGTAGAGATTGAAAGAGCGAAACTTAATTTATCTAAAGCTCAAAAACAAGAAACAGAAAAAAACATCAATACTTTTTATGAAACACTCACCCAAAGACATCTCAAAAAGATAAACCAGATCACTAGCCTCGAAAAAGCATTAAAAATGAGCCAAGAAAGCTATTTTTTCCAAACAGGAGAATATAAAAAAGGGCTAATTAGTTATATGGATTTATCACGCTCTCTTGATGATTTAATAGAAGTTGAACGCCAGCTTAATAACGCCATTAATGATTTGGCCATGAATTGGTATTCTCTTAATCTTTTCTTAGGAGAATCACTCATATGAGACTGCCAGAACTTTCAATCAGAAATCCTGTATTTGCATGGATGCTAATGTTGGCCATCATACTTTTTGGAGTCTTAGGTTTTAGAGGTCTAGGCGTAAACGAAAACCCTGATGTCGATTATCCCACAGTCACAGTAAGATATAGCTATGAGGGAGCAACTCCAGAGGTTATTGAAAAGGATATTTTAGAACCAGTCGAAAATGTCTTGGTAAGTATGCAAGGAATCAGGAACTTAACATCCTCTGCCAATAGAGGAAATGGTAGAATATCTCTTGAATTTGATATCGATAGAGATATTGATTTTGCTCTACAAGAAGTTCAGACACTAATAGGTAGGGCCCAAAGGTTTTTACCTGGTGTCGTTGAGCCTCCCACAGTGACAAAGTCAAACGCAGATGATCGCCCCATAATGTACTTATCACTTAAAACCAAATCTCTCTCTATGCGAGAACTTATGATTCTTTTTAGAGACCGAATTCGAGATAGACTCTCCACTGTTGATGGCGTCGCAGAGGTTCGAGCATTTGGATTTCATGAACCAATGATGCGCATTGATCTGCTCAATCAAAAATTAAAAAAGTATGACTTAACAGCATTGGATGTTCTAGAAAGTGTGAATAGGGGGCATCTCGAACTAGCAGCAGGTAAATTTGACAAAGGTGATCATGAGTCTTTGGCCCGTTTCATTGGTGAGGCCACAGAAACTAACCAATTCAAAAACTTACCCATAACAAGACGAGGAGGAGGGCCAAACTATATCCCTATAAAAATAGAAGATGTAGCAGAGGTTTATGAGGGAATTGAAAACCTCAAAAGAATTTCTAGGGCCGACAAGGTTTTTGCTTTGGGAATTGCTGTCGTCAAACAAAGAGGAGTAAATGCTGTAGAGACAGCTGATTCCGTCATTGAGAAACTTGAAGTCATCAACAAAGTCCTTCCAGAGGGAACTGATATATCAGTTAACTTTAATGGGACACAATTTATTAAAGACAGTGTAAACGAACTTCTCTTTACTATTATATTATCGGCCTTACTTACATCATTAGTTTGTTGGCTTTTTCTGAAAACATTTTCGGCCACTATAAATATACTCTTGGCCATTCCAACAGCAGTAATAGGCACATTTGCTTTTATGAATCTATTTGGATTTACTTTAAACACTTTCTCACTTTTAGGTATAACTTTGGCCATTGGAATTGTGGTTGATGATGCTATTGTTATGCTAGAAAATATTGTTCGCCATAGAGAAATGGGGAAACAAAAGATTCAAGCTGCTTTTGTAGGCTCAAAAGAAATCACATTTGCTGTAATCGCCACTACATTGGCCTTGATAGCAATCTTTGCACCTATTACATTAATGCCCGGAATAGAAGGTAAATTCTTTTTTGAGTTTGCAGTGACTCTATGTATCGCGGTTTCACTTTCCTCATTAGAAGCACTAACGCTCACACCGATGAGATGCTCTCAATTTTTAGCTCTTAAAGAAAAAGGGCTTTTTATTCATCAATGGGTTGATAAAATTATTATCAAAACGAGAAATTATTATCAAAAAACTCTGCAGTGGTCTCTTGATCACAAGCTGGTAGTTTTATTCATTTCTTTTGCTTTATTTTTATCCTCGCTATTATTAATTCGCTCCTTACCAAAAGAGTTTAGCCCTGCTCAAGATAGAAATGTTCTTTTCCTTATTTTTATGGCCCCAGATGGTAAAAGCATGGAATACACCGATAGAAAGGTTAAAGAGTTTGAAGAGTTTGCCACTTTACAAGAGGGCGTTCAAAGAGTTTATGTCGCCGTTGGAGGGTTTGGAAGTGGAGGTCAGGGAAACCGTGGTAATGGTGTCGTCATTCTTAAATCAAAAGACCAGAGGAAACTAGATCAATTTGAAATCGCCCAACAACTAAGAGAGAAATCTAAATCAATTGAAGGAATTAAAATTATTATCAGAGATAGCTTTGGTTCTGCTATTGGTGGACGTAGAGGCTCCCCTATCGAATTTACAATTAAAGGGCCCTCTACCCAAATACAAAAAAATATATATGAGCAATTAAAAACTAAAATGGAGGATACAGGAAAAATTGTAGGCATCAGAAGTGATGATGTTAATGATCTTCCCGAAATTCATATCCTACCTAAAAGGCAGGAGGCCCAAAAAAGAGGAGTCGACATATCTCAAATTTCTAACCTCGTTAATATCACTTTGGCCGGTGCCACACCGGGACAGTATACAAGTGGGGGGAGAAGGTTTGATATATTTATACAATTAAAAGAAGAACAAAGAGAGAACCCTCAACAAATTAATAGTTTGTTCATTAGAAATAACAGAGGGGAACTCATTAATTTAAAAGAAGTTGTTGAATTCCTCCCAACAAAAGGACCACAAAATATTTTTCGAGAAGATAGAGAAAGGGGTGTTAGAGTTGATGCTAATCTTGAGAAGGGAGTTATACTAGGTGATGCCTTAAAAGAAATCAGAAATATAATTAAAGGTATCGATCTTAGGGGGCATAATATAGAGTTTAGTCAGAACCTCGAAGAATCCCTTGTCTCTATATTATTAATTATATTTTTAGGAATTATAATTAGTTATATGGTTTTAGGATCCCAATTCAATTCATTTCTAGATCCTCTTATCATCCTTCTGGCCATTCCTTTTGGGGTTATGGGCTCACTATTGGCCCTTATGATCGGAGGACAAAGTATCAATGTCTACTCAATGATTGGAATCCTTCTAGCTATGGGAATAGTAAAAAAGAACTCCATCCTTCTTGTTGAATTTACAAATCAGCTACGGGATCAAGGTAATGGAGTAAGAGAAGCGTTGTTATTGGCCTGCCCTCAAAGGTATAGGCCAATCATAATGACAACGCTTTCAACTCTAGCGGCCGCCCTACCACCTGCCCTGGCAATAGGACCTGGTGCCGAAACCCGTATCCCCATGGCCCTAGTTGTAATTGGTGGCGTTAGCCTAAGTGCCTTAATGACCTTATATGTCGTACCCTGCGTTTACGATCTCACTGCAGGAAAAAGGTTTAACATCGAAGAGCATCTCAAGTCCTAAAAACCTCGTATTGTAAGTGAGAAGATACACTTTTATCAAAGCATAATTCGATCATTGATTTGGCCACATCTTTGGCCTTAATAGGTCTACGATGGGGTGGCAAAAGAAAGGAAATTTTTGGCATCCACTTTTGCGCCAACTCTTCACCTCTTCTTTTTCTTGCCCTGATACCCAACAAAAGAGAAGGTCTTAAAATAACAAGGTGTTCAAAACCTAGATGGCGCAGTGCTTGCTCAACTTCTCCCTTCGTTTTAAGGTAAAAAAATGGTGAACTCTTACTTGCACCGATAGATGAAATATAAAGAAACCGACGAACACCTTTTTCTTTAGCGGCCTTGGCCAATTTGGTAACTATAGCAAAATCAACATTCTTAAACACTTCCCTAGACCCTGCGTCACTAATTGTCGTACCAAGACAACAAAAGACGGTATCTACATCATTATATAGGTTGTGATCATCAACATTTTTGAAATTAATAACTTTTTGATTTAGCTTTTCATGAACCTTTAAAATTGGTCTTCGAGTCAAAGTTTCAACTTCAGTTACTTTTGAGTTTCTTAAAAGAAGCTCTAATAATTCTGCACCGACTAAACCTGTTGCGCCTACTAATAATACTTTCATAGTTTGTATTTATCTGGTATTTTCCATTTATTTAAAATTTAAAATATATAACATAAATGAAAAACATCATAGACCAAAAACTTTTTGAAGAAATTCCAGTTTTTGAAAACTTTCTGGCCCGCATTGGGTTTAAAAGAATTGATGGGTCTGTATATGGTGCCCTAGTTCTTTCACCACGCCCACTAACAAGTGAAGAAATAGGACAAGAACTAAAAATCAGTCAGAGTGCTGTATCTAATTCCCTTAAAACTCTTTCGCACTACGGCGCTATACAAACAACATATGATCGACAAAAAAGGGCCAATGTTCACAAGGCCAAACTAGATAGCCTTGAAGTGGCCGCCACTGTTTTTAAAAAAAGAGAGCAGGAGGTTATTAGTGAATTTAAGTCTATGGCATCTCGTATAAAAAACCATCTTGAAAACAAACCTTCCGATTCTCGAGGACAACAAATCATCTTAAAAAGAATAGACTCAATCCTAGCTACCTGCTCTATCGCAGAGTCCGTCATGAACTTTGTTATTTCATTGGCCCAAATGGAGGTGTCTTCTAAAGTTGAGGTCGTTGTAAATAAACTACCAAAGGTTTTTTCAACTCTCACTCATTCAGCAGAAACCGTGGAAGGTCTATCTCAAACCTTTAAATCTTTCATGGCCCAAGGATTAAAGAATTTAAAAAATACTAAGGATAATCATTATGAAGCATAGAATTGTGATTACAGGCTTAGGCCTTACCTGTCCTCTAGGCAACGACATTAAAGAATTTAGAAAAAACCTACTTGAAGACAAAAGTGGTATTCGTCACATTGATAAACGCCATATGGGAAAGGTCGCTGCCGGTATTTGTAATTTTGATGAAAAAAAACACCAGCCAAGAAAAATGAGAAAAAGAGGAACCAGGGCAGGGTCAATAAGTATCTATTGTGCAAATGAAGCATTATTAGATGCCAATATTGAATTTTCTATGATGGACAAATCAAGAGTAGGAGTTTTTGTTGGTATTACTGAACATGGTAATGTCGAGACAGAAAACGAAATACATGAACTCTACCAAAACGATTTGGATACAGGGCTTTGGTCTCATCATCATAACCCTAGAACAGTGGCCAACGCCCCCGCAGGCGAAGTGAGCTTAAATCTAGGAATTACAGGACCTGTTTATACTATCGGAGCTGCTTGTGCCGCTGGAAATATGGGACTTATTCAAGGTCTTCAAATGCTACAGTTAGAAGAAATTGATCTGGCCATAGCAGGTGGTGTTTCTGAGTCTACAGATACCTTTGGTATATTTGCGGCCTTCAATGCGCAAGGTGCTCTTGGACAAAATGAAGACCCTTCTCTGGCAACAAGACCTATGGATGTTAATAGAAATGGAATTGTTGTTTCTGAAGGGGGTTGTCTTTATACCTTAGAGAGGCTTGAAGACGCTCAAAAAAGAGGGGCCAAAATATATGGAGAAATTATTGGCCATCATGTTAATAGTGATGCCAGTGATTTTGTTTTACCAAATGCTCAACGACAGGCCGAATGTATGAGAATGGCCATGAGAAAGGCCAATATAAGTGCCAATGAAATTGATATCGTCAATCTTCATGCAACAGGTACTAAGGCCGGCGACATTCAAGAATGTAAAGCTGTAGCTGAAGTTTTTAATTCATGTCCTGACACTTATATAAACGCAACCAAAGGGTTTATTGGACATTGTATGGGGGCCGCGGGAAGTGTAGAGCTTGCTGGGAATCTACCTAGCTTTCAAGATAATAAAATCCATGCTTGTAAAAATATAGATAACATGGACCCGGAAATTGATCTTAGGCAACTTGTTAAAAACGGCCCTCTTAATAAGAAGGTTGATATTATTTTAAACAACTCATTTGGAATGTTAGGGATTAACTCCTGCGTCATAATAAAAAAGTTTAATTAAAAAGGAGCATATATGCAGACATCAGAAGTAAGAGAAAAAATTGCAGACATTATTAGTGACATAGCACTAGATGAAGATCTTGCAGGATTGGATGATTCTCAATCATTAAGAGATCAACTTGATTTAGACTCAATGGACTTTTTAGATATTGTGATGGAACTTAAAAAAAGACATAAAATTGAAGTTCCTCAAGAAGATTATCCTCAATTGGCCACAATGAATTCTTGTGTTGAGTACTTAACACCAAAATTTATGCAGTAATGAGTGACGATTCTTTTGATTGTGTCATTATCGGAGCAGGGATGTCCGGTCTTGCGGCCGGCATTAGACTCGCTATGTATAATAACAAGGTATGTATCCTTGAATCGCATAGTATCGAAGGTGGTTTAAACTCTTACTATCAAAGAAAAGGGTTTAAGCTTGACGTTGGTCTTCATGCTTTGACTAATTTTGCACCAAAAGGAAATAAAAAGGGCCCTTTAGGCAAGCTTTTAAAGCAATTAAGGATCCCCTATGATTTATTCCATTTAAAACAGCAAATACAATCAAGAGTCGCCTTTGCTGACTGTTCGTTAAAATTCACGAATGAACTCGACATTCTTATTTCTGAAGTCGAAGAAAACTTTCCATCTGAGAAAGAAAATTTTCTCCGTTTGGTAAAACATATACAAGACTTTAACGAGCTTGATTACGATAATAAATATATCAGTGCAAAAGAGGTCGTATCAAATTTTATTAAAGACCCACTACTTAATGAAATGATTTTCTGCCCTGTCCTTATATATGGTTCGGCCTGGGAAAATGATATGGATTTTTCACAATTCGTTATCATGTTTAAAAGTATTTTCTTGGAGGGATTTTCGAGACCACAAGGGGGTGTCCGTACCATATTAAATCTTTTACTTGAGAGATTTAAAGAACTAGGTGGAGAAATTCGCTTTAGATCTGCCGTAGAAGAAATCAAAGTAGAGGGGAATAAGGCGATTGGAGTAATACTTAAATCTGGTCATTTTATTAGAACAAATAAAATTTTAAGTTCCGCAGGCCTAGTTGAAACACAGTCCCTTTTAGGCAGAGAAAATAATCCTGAACATGTTGGGAAGATGGCCTTTACTGAAAGTATCGTACTTTTAGATAAAAAGCCTTGTGAATTTGGAGTCGAAGATACCATTATCTTTTATAACCAGGGAACTAAATACAATTACAGCTGCCCTTCCACTCTTTATGATAAAAGTAGTGCTGTTTTATGCCTTAGTAATAATTTTTTAGAAGATGACGAACAACAAGGTATATATAGAGTGACTAATATGGCCAATTTTGAAATGTGGAATCAACTAGAGCGAGCTCATTATCGAGAAGAAAAAAACAAAGTATTATTAAATGCTAAAGATACTATTAAGAGATTTATTCCCCTATTTGAGGGAAAAGAGCTTCTTAATGATGTTTTTACACCAAAAACAGTAAAAAGATTTACGAGGCACGAAAATGGATGTGTCTACGGAAGCCCGGTAAAAATTAAAAACGGTAAAACCGATATTGATAACCTCTTTCTTTGTGGGACCGATCAAGGTTTCTTAGGAGTCGTGGGAGCGATGCTTAGTGGAATATCCATGGCCAATCTTCATGTATTAATGGGGGGGCGATGAATTACAATAATGTTCTTATTCAAGCGAGCTCACAATACCTACCAGAAAAGCACCTCAGCTCAGATGACATCGAATATCACCTTAAGGATGTTTATCAAAAGCTAAAGCTGCCATTTGGTCGTTTGGAGCTCATGACAGGTATACAAAGAAGAGGGTACTGGGAACCTGGTACAAGGCCAAGTGATCTTTCTACCAATGCGGCCAATATACTCCTCGAAGAAAATTCCATTGATCCACAAGAGATAGATTTAGTTATTCATTGTTCAGTTTGTAGAGACTTTTTAGAGCCTGCTACGGCCTCTGTTATTCATAGTAACCTGAATTTAAGAAAAGATTGTTTGATGTTTGATCTCTCAAATGCCTGTCTTGGTGTACTCAATGCAGTAATTATCGCTTCAAATATGATTGAGAGTGGACTTATTAAAAAAGCATTACTTGTTTCAGGTGAAAATTCGGGACCTCTTTTATGGGATACTATTAATCACCTCAAAAAGGATCAAACCCTAACGAGAAAAACGATTAAAAAATACCTCGCCAATTTTACAATTGGCAGTGCCGGAAGTGCGTGGCTTTTGTCACATAAAGAGCAAGGAGATGGCCATCAAATCATGGGAGGTGCCCAACTCACCGACTCTACGGCAAATCATCTTTGTCAAGGTGGTGGAAACACCAACTCTCTTATGATGGAAACAGATGCTACCAAGCTTCTAGAAGTCGGTTTAAAGCTTGCCAAAGAAACCTGGCACCTTATGCTTAAAAACCTAAATCAATCTGCTTTTCATTTTGATTATTTCGTTCCTCACCAAGTTGGTAGGGCCCATGAACAAGGCCTTTCACAGGCGCTCGAAATTGATCAAAAAAAGATCATATCTACTTTCCCTTTTATGGGTAATACAGGTAGCGCGGCCGTTCCTACGGCCTTCGACCATTTAATTCGCTCGAAAGAAATATCGGGAAAACAAGTTGCCTTACTAGGAATTGGATCAGGATTAAGCTCTATTATGTTGGGGGTAAAATGTCGTTAGAATTATCACTCTATCCTTATCAAACTAAAAAGATAAATATCAACCACGGTACTACACCAATCAAGTATAATTATATTGATGAGGGACATGGAAATCCTGTGATTATGGTTCATGGAAATCCAACCTGGTCTTTTTACTATAGAAAGTTGGTCGAAAAGCTTAAAGATCAACATAGATGCATTGTCCCTGATCATATAGGATGTGGACTAAGCGACAAACCACAAGATTATTCCTATCGTTTAGAAAACCATATTAATAATCTCGATACACTCGTCAAAAATCTAGAACTTAAAAGCTTTGACCTCATCGTTCACGACTGGGGCGGTGCTATCGGCTTTGGTCTTGCAACGAGGTACCCAGAGAAAATCAATAAAATTGTTATTCTCAATACAGCAGCATTTACTTCCAAAAACATACCTTTTCGCATAAATTTATGCCGTATACCTTGGTTTGGAGAAAAATTTATCAGGGCCTTTAATGGTTTTGCTTGGCCTGCCACCTTTATGGCCGTCACAAAAAAAATGGATCCCAAGGTTAAAAAAGGTTATCTTCATCCTTACAATAATTACAATAACCGTCTCGCAACAGCACGCTTTGTCCAAGATATTCCTCTTAACAAAAGTCATCCCTCTTATAAAACCCTAAAGGAGATTGAAGATCGGCTTCACCTTCTTAAAGGTAAAAAACTTATCGTGTGGGGGAAAAAGGATTTCTGCTTTAATGACTCCTTTTTGAAAAAGTGGCAAGAGATTTACCCCGACGCTCAGAAAATTATTCTCAAAGATGCTGGTCATTATGTTATTGAAGATTGCCATGAAGAAACGCTAAGTTCCATTAAAGGATTTCTCCAATGAAAAGTTTCCTCAATATCTCAGAGCTTTTGATTGATCAGGCCAGGAAAACACCTCATAAAAAGGCCGTTGTTACCCCCAAAAAAAAGGGCAAAGAGTATATTTATGAACATCTTACCTTTTCTGACTTAAATGAAACGTCCAATAAGTATGCCAAAAGCTTTCTTGAACTTGGCATAAAAAAAGGTACTAAAACGCTAGTCTTTCTCAAACCTGGACTTGATTTTTCTTCAGTTACTTTTGCCTTATTTAAAATCGGGGCAGTTCCTATCTTTATCGATCCCGGTATGGGAAAAGACAACCTACTCTCCTCTATAGAAAAAATATCTCCTAAAGCAATTATAGGAATTCCTAAAGTACACTTTTTAAGGATGTTTTTTGCTGAGAGTTTTAATTCTCTAGAAATTTTCATTACAAGTGGAAACTTCTCTTTTGGTGGAGAAATCCCTCTGTCGAAATTAAAAAACCGAATTAAACCTGTAGAACTTCATGAAGTTTTTGAAAAAACAGTACCTAACGATCTTGCGGCCATATTATTTACCTCTGGAGGAACTGGAAAACCTAAAGGTGTAGAATATACCCACCAGATTTTTTGGCATCAAACACATCTTCTTAAAGAAATGTTTGGGCTTACACCTGAGGACATTGATGTACCTGGTTTTCCTCTTTTTTCTTTTTTTACTCTTTCCTTAGGGATGACAAGTTGTATTCCCGATATGAATCCTTCTCAACCCTCCAAGGCCAAAGGAGAAAAACTCTATCAAGTTATAAAAGATAACAAGGCCACTTTTTTAGCAGGATCTCCCTCTATTTGGGAAAACCTTGCTCATTATTTGAAAATAAATGAACTTGATCTCCCGTCCATCAAGTATATAGCAATGTTTGGTGCGCCTGTATCTCCTACTTTATTAGCACTATTTAAATCTGTTTTACCTAAGGCGCAAGTGTTTACTCCTTATGGGGCCACAGAGGCCCTTCCTCTTTCACTCATAGAAGCTCAATTTATCCTTGATAAAACTCAATATCAGAGTCTTAAAGGTAGAGGAACATGTGTAGGTAAACCTATTGCTGCCATTAAAGTTAAAATTATTGATATCGTTGATGGCCCCATAGAGTCTTTGAAAGATGTGAAAGAAAAAGGGCCTGGAAAAATTGGTGAGATTATTGTTTCTGGCCCTATAGTGACCTCTCGTTATTACGAAATGGAGCAAGAAACAAAATTTTCTAAAATTAAAGATGATAATACCTTCTGGCATAGAATGGGTGATTTAGGTCATATTGATGATGATGGTCTCTTATGGTTTTGTGGTAGAAAGGCCCATCGTATCGAAAGTACAAATAGGCTCGACTGCTCAGTTAACGTAGAGGCCATTTTCAATCAACATTCATTGATAAGAAAAAGTGCCCTCATTAATATTGGGGATAGAAAAGATAAAAGGCCCGCCATTGTCATTCAAAGAAATGATGGCAAAACAAGAGATAAAAAGTTTAAACACTTAAAAAAAGAGCTTAGAGAGCTTGCAAGTCAAAACCCTCTTACTCAACACATTCAAGATATATATGTGGCCAAAAACTTCCCACTCGATATCCGCCATAATATAAAAATTGATCGTAAGAAATTATCTCATTTGGCAAAGAATGGAGAACTGACATGAAAATACTGATTACTGGAGCTGGAGGCTTTTTAGGTTTTCATATCGCCAAGGCCCTTGTTGAGCAAGGTCATGAAGTTACTAATTTTTCTCGTCAACACTACAAAAAATTAGATGATATAAGTGTAAAAAGTATTCAAGGGGATCTTAGAGACCGAGAGGCCGTCGAAGATGCTGTCCATGATCAGGATGCTATATTTCATGTTGCCTCCAAGGTTGGTGTCTGGGGAAGTTACAAAGACTTCTACGACATTAATGTTAAAGGTACCAAAAACGTTATACTGGCCGCAAAAAGGGAGAAGGTTGATAAGCTCATCTTTACGAGTTCTCCTTCGGCCATTTTTGGTGTCGAGAACTTATGTGGAGTAGATGAAAATTATCCCTATCCTCAAAAATATGTTTCTCATTATGCTAAAACAAAGGCCTTAGCAGAAGAAGAAATACTCAAGGCCCACGATCCTCAAAGATTAAAAACAATTGCTTTAAGGCCTCATCTTGTTTTTGGCCCTGGTGACCATAATCTTATTCCGAGGGTTATTAATAAGGCAAAAAAAAATAAACTTAAAATTATTGGTAGTGGGGACAATATTGTAGATGTTTTATATATTGATAACGCAGTTCATGCTCACCTTCTTGCCTTAGAAAAACTAGATTCCGATCCTAAGGTCGGTGGACAGGCCTTTTTTATATCTCAGGAAAAACCGGTAAAACTATGGAGTTTTATTAATACCATCCTAGATAAAAATAAGTTTACACAAGTAAAGTCAAAGGTACCATTTGCGCTGGCCTATGGAGTGGGGTTTTTTCTTGAAAAGGTTATGTTTTGGTCCCAAAACGAACCTCCCCTTACAAGGTTTGTTGCTCTAAATTTAAGTAAATCACATTATTTTAATAACCAAAAATCCCATAACTTATTAGAATATCAACCCATTGTAAGTCTTGAAGACTCAATTGAAAAAACGACACAATGGATGCGCTCTAATGGTCTTTCTAACATCTCCCAATAAAAAAAATTGAGTACTTAGGATATTATTGACTTTACCGATCAGGTATATAGGATGTGGTGCGAGTAAATGATGAAAATTTTAATAATAATAAGTACACTTATATTTTTCTCCTGTTCCTCTAGGCAAGCAGGACGTGCCCCTGCTTCAGTTGAGCAAAAGAAAAACGTTAGCGATATTTTTGTTAAAGCAAATGTATTAAAAAATAAGGCCCAACAATCGTTTAAATGGGAAGAAAAAAACTTAGTTATTGAATTTATTTCTACACCAATGCCTTCTGAAATTACAAAAGTAAAATCTCTACTCAATGGGGCCGATCTTACTCGCTTTTTTCCTTTTCCTAGTTCCTATTTTGAAAGACTTTATCAATTTTCTTTTTCGGGGAATGAAGAAGTCATAAGAAAACTTAAAGATTCAATCGAAGAATTTCCCTTTGTCAATAAGGTTGAATTTGACTTCACTTTTGAAGCTTATTCTATTGAAGTAAACCCTAACGCTCCTCAATTGACGACTGACAGTTTCGCTCCCTACCAGTGGGGTCTTTTCAATAATGGTCAGGTCATTTTAAGAGACCTTGATGATATCCACCTCGAAAGAATAATTGGTGCCCAAGGAGTTGATTTGGGAATTGCTCCGCTCTTAGATCAAATAACCCCTATGATGAAAGAAGAAGTTATAGTTGCTGTTCTCGATTCTGGCCTAGATTATCAGCATCCAGATCTTAAAAATAATGTTTTTAAAAATAAAAAGGAATGTAATTCACGAGGCTTACCTCCCTTTAAAATGAAAGAAGATGCTGATGGCAATGGATTCAAAGCAGACTGTATTGGTTGGAACTTTACCTCAAAGACAAAAGGTGGAGATAACAAAGTTACAGATTTACAAGGTCATGGGACCCATGTAGCTGGCATTATGGGTGCCGAGCTTGATAATGCTATAGGTGTGGCAGGAATTTCAAATAAAATTAAAATCCTCCCTATAAAGGTGTTAGGTGAAAATGAGCAAGGAAGAAATCCTAACGGAAGTCTTACCTCTAGAATTGCTAAAGGAATCCTCTACGCAACAAAGATGGGGGCCAAGGTTATTAATATGAGTCTTGGTTGGCCTGTTATACTCGATACTAAATATTTAAGAGAAGCATTTGAAGAAGCGCAAAAGGCAGGTATTACAATAGTTGCTGCCGCTGGAAATAATAATAACAATAGTCCTGTCTACCCTTGTGCCTATAAAAATGTCATTTGTGTAGGTTCTATTAGTAATGATGGGTCCATCTCACATTTTTCTAATTATGGTGGATATATTAATATTCTCGCTCCTGGTGACAATATCCTTTCAACCTTTCCGGTTATAAAAGACCCCAGCTTCTTTGCTGTTAAAGGCTACGAGATTAAAAATGGTACAAGTCAAGCGTCTCCTTATGTGGCCGGTGCAGTAGCTGTGCTTAAAGGGATATACCCTGAAATTAGCGAGGATGAAATTAAGGCGCGACTTTATAATGCGGCCTATTCTCCCAACCATTTTAAACCAAATACAAAATATTCTGGATTTGGATTAATTAATCTAAAAAAAGCGATCGAAGCGCAGGAGCTCTCCCTTGTTATACCACAGTTTAAGGATCTCTCTGCATTGTCTATCTCAGGAGAAGACCAAAGCTTTACCCTAAAGCTCGCTTTGAAGAACCTTGGTTCAAGAATAGAAGGACTGAAAGTTAATATAGATGTCAAAGAAGAACATATTACTATAGAGGATAATGAATTCGATCTGGCCAAAATAGAAAAAGGAGAAGAGCTCATCTTATCAATAAATGGGTCTGTACAGGATACTTCTCTTGATAATAATATGACTCTAACGCTAAAAATCAAAAAGTCATCTCATGAAAAAAGCTATACAAATGAATACAAATTAAGCCAATCTTCATCAAATGATAACCGCTTTGAAAGTTACGCTATAGAAAACATTGAAGATGCCCCTGTCGGCAAGGTTGATAAGGGACGTTTCAAAGTCTTTATGAAAACAATATCAGACCCCTTACTCTATAAAGACCTTCCGGAGTACTATCTTACCAAAAAGACAAAATACAATGATAGAGATGGAATAGATATTATTGTATTAAAACAAAATAGCGAGCTATACAAAAAAGCTTTCAATCTTTTTATTCCTAATGCACAGCAGATTCTATTCATTCAAATTAATGATTTAAATTTCGACAATAGGCCTGATTACTTGATTGGTAGTATTGCCGGAAGTGGTCAAGACCGTTCTATAAAATTAAGTTTTTATGATGAAAATGGATCTTCCTTGTATGGAGATTATGGACACTGGGAGCTTAAAGACTCCGTGGCCTTTTTGGAGGATCTTAGAAAGGTCGCTGTCATTCCCACCAATCTCAAAGGTTATGGAAAGGTAGGTACAATTACCTTTTTCAATCATCAATGTAGTCCATCAAGATGTAATCTAGGGATGGTTCCAGTTGAAGATCAAAATCCAGATCCTTGGAAGGAGAAAGATTTCACTAAAGGAAAACATTTTTTCTTCATTGCTCCTGAGATTGAAAATGGAAGTGTTAAGGCCAAGGTTAGGGTTATGGATAACTTTAAGTGGACAAACGATTTGAAAAAACATCTTAAACTTGCCTGGAATGACAATATTAACATCCTTGAGTTGCTGCCACAATCTCAACAAGAACAATCAAAAGGGATTGCCAGAGGGGTTATCTCAGTAGGAAAAAACTTTTTCACCAAAGGTTACACGGTAGATATAAATAGTGATGGAATTTTGAAATCCACCCCTATCAGATCGGATAAAATTAAAGTTGAAGGAAATAAATTAACACCCGTCATTGATTTATCAGATTTACCGAGAGTCAATGCGGCCTCATCCTTTTATGGTGTTTATGATCCCACAACGATAAGATTTTCCCATTTGTCTGGTTTAAGTAAAGCAGATGTCAACTTAAACAACACACCGACCACAGAAGAGTTCTATAAAATTATTTCATCCCAAAGTAAAATCTGTCTTGCTGGAGATCTTGTCACTCAAAAAATATATCAATTTCAATGCGATAAACCGGAAGGGAAAACTCTAGAGTGGAAAATAAACAAACTCAGTGGCAATAAGATCACAATCTCTGAGCGAGATAACTGTCTAACAGTCCCCAAATTTAAGAGGTATCGCAGCTGGGACAGCTTCGCTTATAAAAAGAAATGTAACGAGCAAAAGGATCAGATTTTTGAACTTATTGAAGATAAAGGAAGTTACTACATCCGATCTCTTCTCACACAGAAATGTATTTCTCCTTCAACAAAAAAACCAAGAGACCTACACGATATAATACAAAAGAAATGTAAACCTTCTCATAGAGATAAGTGGTCTCTTAAAAAGGTCATTCGTCCCATTGAGGGAAAAGACCCCCACGTTTTATCTGAAAATAGTTATCAATTTAAAAATTCCGTTCTTTTTAAGGTCAAAAATAAAAGAGATCATATTATTCGCCTTATCTCTAGTTTTAAAAAAGGCCATCTTCAATATAATTTACTAGAAACTAAATCCAATCTTAAAGTTCACATCTATGATTCTCAAACAGAGGAATCAAAGATTTTAACCAAGCCTATATCTCGTTTTAGTTTTTTACCTGGCAGCTTATTTTCAGAGTCTCTTTATCCTATCTTCATCGGTGAAGATGAAAAAAGAAGACCCGCATTATATATCGATGCCACCCAGATCTCTAGAGGTGATATCTACGTGATGACTATTAATTCTAAAAACGAGATCATTTCGCCTATCAAATATAATATAAGAGTGCCCAAGAATTGTCGTCCCATGAATCCAATACCTAAAGGACAAAAGAAAGTAATGAACTTCACTCTTATATGTCAGGAGCAGACATCCACCGGCGCAGTCTGGGCCCTTCGCTATTTAAAGGTTGAATAATGAAAAATATAATTTTTATAATTTTACTTCTTTTCGGCTGTACTCAACCCAACAATGGCCGCTTTCCTGCTTCTACTGTTAACTTTACTAATGGAATGGTCCCAATGGAATACGGCGCTCGGCCTGCCACGGACCTTTTCTATGAGGGCAAGCCTCTTCTTCCGGAGGAGGCCCACCAAATGGTCATAGATAGTGACGGTAAGTTTGATTTATCACTACTAAACCCTGATGAGAACACCGTTCTGTGGAGGAATGTGAGCCCTCAAACGCTATCAGAAAAAGATGATGAACTTGAGATTGATGAGGAAGACGAAGTTAAATATCTGGACGTCGTTCGCTCTAGATCAGGCCGGTATCGTTTCTCCGTAAGGGCGACCAAACCAAATGGAGAAAAGAGAACATTTCGTGTTATGTTATCTAAGCAAATACACAACCTTCTTCTTAGAAAGAATTTACTTCGAAAATTAGGCTATAAAGTTCCTAAAATAAAATATTATCCTAAATTAAAAATTAATTTCAGCAGTTATTTTGCAAAAGAAAACTTTTTTAATGATGTCTCTCAGGCCACCTTTGGAGACCCTTCACGTTGGGTTATTGATTATAATAAGCATTTAAGAGAAGATGAAATTCTGCCTCAAGAAGATTTAGATATTTTAGATTCACAAATCGAGAATGAGGAATTTAAAAACCTGCCCCGACATAGCATAAGAAATATTTCGGGTGATAAATGTTTATCAAGAGATGTTAAAAAGGATCGTAAGGGTATCTTCCAATACGATTGTAAAAGAGAAGATTTTTATGCTCAAAATTGGGTTTTTGAAAAACAAGATGATGCGTCTTATTTCATAAAAAGTGCTCAAACGGGAAAATGTCTCGATATCCGAGGCTCAAGTAAAGTAACAGGCGCCAATGCGATTGAGTTTAAATGTCATGGTGGTTCCAATCAACGTTTTATCATTACAGAAAATTCTATTGAAGAAGGAACACCTACGGAAATAAAGGCCTCTCATAGTGGGTATTGTTTACGCCTAAAACCACGACATCGCAGAAAGGATAGTAGAATACAGATCGAGCAGGCCCGATGCAGTGGTAAAGACGATCAAAAATGGGCCATCGGCTCACCTATTAGTGGTGATGGGCCTTTACGAGAAAAAGAAGAAATCACTCTTCAAGATGTTATAGTTTTAGAAGAGCAAGATCATTATTATAACCTCGCCTACGGTTTTCTCCCTCCTGAAGTAATACAGGGAAGAAGGCTTCTCAACTCACTTTTTATCCCCTATTCACTGGTTGAAACACCTGAGAGTATTAACTTACTCAATTGGCATATTGGGAGGATTGTCAATGGTTCTTTAAAGCTTGAAATGGAAAGCTCTGAAAACTTTAATCCTACTTATTATGATGCAAAGTGGATTACAAGAAGAATATTAAAATTAAAACGACAAGATTGGGTCAACATTGTAAAAATGGCCTACTTTCCTCCTGAGGTAGAGGCACTTCTCGTTGAAAAACTCATATCTCGTCGAAATCATCTCATGCAATTATTTAATATTGATAATATTGAAATGAGGGTTCAATCTAGGCAACAAGGGCAACATGCGATATTACTCAATCCTCAGGAGGGCAAGTGCTTAGGGCTTAATGATAAAGATCAAATAGGTATGATTTCCTGTGAATCTGATATTGCCAAAAGAGGACTGCTTCAATTAAATCCCGTAAGAGAAAATGTTTTTTCTTTTATTTTAAATAAAAATCAAAATTGTCTTGATATAAACCGTAACGCCAGAGTCTCTGGTGCCAACCTTATTCATTACCCTTGTCATGGAAAAGATAATCAACTCTTTGAGTTAATTCGTGACGACAGCGGAACCGTCACTCTCAAGTCCATAAGATCAGGAAAATGTATCGGCCCAGATAAAGATCGAGTTGAACAACATAAATGTGGAAAATATAAATCTCAACAATGGGAACTTCTTAACTATGACAGAAGAGGAGATTATTACTTCAATCATTCACTAAAAATTGACCCTGATATTTCCATGGGTGAAAAACTTAAGGAAGGCAAACTTCAGGTTGAAAACTGGCCAGGCTATGCTAGTCGATTTTCTTTTGGTGATCCAGAAAACCCTCTTTCAGGTAAAGAAATTGGACATTTCGTGCTCTCTAAGGCCGCTTCAATGGGGTTATCAGCGGCCATTGCCCAAGTCAATCAACGCTTTCTCAATAACACTAAATACCTTACTAGTGCAAGAGAGGCCTATTTTAAAGATCTTCAAATTAGTACATTTATTAAATATCTTATAACAGGCGTTCCACAAAACATTCCACTAGGAGTATGGGCCTACCCTACTATTAATGGAAATATTATTGTAAACCGGGATGTCGTCATAGGGAGTTACCTCGCTACGGATAACCAGGTTCAATTGGCGGACACTATTGGTTTTAACGTTAACTTGGGTATTTATGCTGAACTTTATGGCCTAAGTACTTTATTGCCAACACCAATTCCAGTGGGAGTCAATGCAAAGGCCCAAGTGGGCTTTACACGAACCTTTTCTCATTTAAGGCCCATTAAAAGCTTTAAAGCGGCCAATAAGTACCCCGTTAAAAACCTTATCATCCCTTACTTAACCATTAAGCAAGGTAAAATTTTTGATGATCTCCTTCATGCAAATCTTAAGGATCTTGAGGATGAGGAAAGGAAAAAGCTGATTACCAAAGTTATTGGAGAATTTAAAAAGCAACTCCCTGTGGGTGACTCTTTTATCATATCAGACAATATCAATCTTGGAGGTAATCTCACTGGTGGTCTACAACTGCAGAAATTAGTAAGTTTAAGCACTAGCCTTGGAGGAAATAACCTTACTATTGCCAGACTTCATATAAACCGTGTTGATGAAGATACGATACACGTTTACAGAGACCTTGGTAATGTAACCTCGCTTCTAATGTCTATTCAATTTAAGGCCCTGGTACCTATTCTCTCACTTTCTAGTAAATTTTCGGCCGGTGTGGCCCGAACCAAGTTTTGGTCTATCAATATTAAAGAAGACGAGGCCAAAAATCCTAAGCTCATTGAAAACATAACTGGCCTACGCTCTGTATTGATTTGGAATTCACTGCGAACCCTAAAAAAGTCACAAAAACCTATAAAGGTTAAACATTATTTTAAAGAATCTTTAAATAAAGCTAGGTTTACGGCCTTAAGTGGGGACAAGTTAAGGGGTCGTACTCGAATAGAAATCACCCATTCAAAGGGACATAAAAAAGAATTATATCAAACGACTCAAGCGGTTAGAAAAGGATATAATGTTGAACAATACACCGTGGATGCACTCAATAATATTTTGAGTGAGTACACCGAATGGGATGTACAACTCTCCAGTATCAACAAAGGTTCACCCGGAGATAGTTTAGCAGGTGGACAACATATTTTTAAGGTAAGTTACGAAGGTGAATTAAAAGATAGGCAAAGACGATTTATTCTTAAGAAGGGACTTATTGAATCTCCCTTTGTTATGGTATCAGAATCTTATCGAGGCTTTGTTATATCCAAAAAGAAGGCAGAAAAACTTCTTGAAAAAATTAATCAAAGATATCAACAGGACTTTTATCCCGAAGAAATACTCAACCAGACCAAAAGGATATTTCTTTATAATATTGGTGTTGATGTTCATATATACAAAAATGGTATTAACTTTCTCTCAAACCTAAGTAGGGAAACTCTTGCAACGATAATAAAGAAGCATATAAGACCAGGTGCACCCTGGTTAAAGAGAAAGGCCATAGAGTTTTCCTATTGGAAATATTTAAATCATTTTCAAAAGAATAATTACACACTGTATTCAAAATGGATGAGACACACACTTAGTCAGATCGTTCGGTGGGTAGATGTTGAAGGTTTAAAAAAGGCACTTGGTGGAGAGGCCAATTTTCTCATTATTTCAAGAGTCAATGGTTATAGAATTGGTGATGAAGCTGCTGATCAACCAATCATTTCTAACTCTATAGGACAGTTTGGTGATCAGGCCATTTTAGGGCCTATAAGAAAAATTATTTCTGAACTAGGTATAAACGAAAGTGAGTTTATGGCCTATTGGATTAGAGGACGTCTTAATTAAGTTGATCAACGACGCTTTTTACAACGCTTTGATCAAAGTAATTGGCCCCCATCCCCGCATCTACAACAATTCTTTCGGCATTAATTCCCGAGCTTCGTGGGCTTAAAAGAAAAGCTATAGTGTCGGCCACTTCTTGAGTTTTAAGGGCCTCATTTCTCAATGTTAACCGTTCGGCATAAAGGTAATTATCAATATAGCCAGGAATACCTGCCGATGCTGATGTTTTTAGTGGCCCGGAGCAAATACTATTGACCCGAATCTTGTTTCTACTGAGTGACTTGGCCATAAAGGGTACTGTACCATCGAGCATGGCCTTAATTGGCCCCATATATCCATATGGGGTGGCCTTAGTACTGGAGATAGAAACTGTAACAAGGGATGATTCTGGATTAAAGAGTTCTTTAAGTCCATTGGCCAATTGAACAAAGCTAAAACAAGAAATTTGTGTTGCTTGTAAGAAGTCTTGTTTTTTAGTTTCAAGAAAATCCTTTGGACCTTCTGAGTAATTAGCAAAAGCGATCGAATGCAAAAGTCCATCTAGTTTTATACTTTTAGCTTCGAGCTCTTGGGCAACTTCTTTAATATTATCCTCATCTTCTACGTCACAGATTAAAGCAAGATGATCTGGAAAGAATTTATTGATAGTGCTCATTTGGGCATTATTTTGAACTGTAAATAATATATTGGCACCATATTCTTCAAGTGTTTTGGCCACGGCAAAGGCAACACTTTTTTTATTACTTACACCGGTTATAAGAAATGTTTTATCTTTAATATTTAAAAAGTTCATACATTATTATCCACGAGATTACAGGTAAAGTTTAATTGGCAAACTCTTTTATTCTCTACAAAGAGACGGGCCTCAAAAAAATAAGCTCCTGAGAGGTGGTTTTTTAATTCTACTTTAATGTCTACTATATCTCCGGGTCTAACGAGAGATCTAAATTTCACATCGCTTACTCTTGAAACGACACCAGTTTTGTTTTCATTTTTTTCATCAACTAGGATTAATGACCCTGATTGGAAGGCACACTCTTGTAAAAGGACTCCAGGCATTATCGGGTTTTCAGGGAAATGACCTCTAAAATAATATTCATCGGCCTTAACATATTTACGTGTATGGATATGGTTTGGGCCTTTTTCAACAATCTCATCGACAAACAAAAAAGGAGGTCTTTGTTTAAGTCCTTTTAAGATTTCTTCCATTAAAGACCTCCTGCGATTTCAACATCTGTACCTGTTATATAACTGGCCTTATCAGAGCAAAGAAAGGCCACGAGATCAGCGACTTCCTCTGGTTTTCCAAAACGTTTCATAGGGACTTGTTTCTTATATTCTTTAATTTGTTCTGCGGGAAGATCTGATATTAATTCTGTATCAATGAACCCTGGAGACACTGAATTAACAGTAATCCCTTTTTTAGCAACTTCCTTTGCCAATGTTTTAGTAAATGAATTTAAGGCCCCTTTAGAGCTTGCATAGGAGGCTTGACCACTAAAGCAATAACGTGAACCGACAGAGCTCATATTAATAATTCTTCCAAATCTTTTTTTCATAAAATAAGCAATGGCATATTTTGACATATAGAAAGCAGAGTTAAAATTAACGTTCATTACTTTCTCAAAATCTTCTTCATCTAATATGGCCACGATTTGATCTCTACGCATACCAACATTATTAATCAGAATATCTGGCCCTGATTCATCCATATTTTGATAAAATGTTTTAACCGCTTCTAAATCAGAAACATCAAATTTTTTAAGACAGAGTGTTCCTTCAAGGTTCAATGCCATACTTTCTAGTTCTTTCGCTGCCTGGTCATCTCTAGAATAGATGGCCGTAACATTGGCACCTAATTTGAGAAAGTTGAGAGTTATCGCTTTTCCTATACCTTTTGTGGCCCCTGTAACCACAACATTTTTTGATGAAAATTCCATATCTAATATCCTTACGTTAAATAGTTTTCAATTTCATGGCTTTGAATAACACCATAATTAGCGGCCCCAAGCCAACCACTCATAATGATTCCTACGCTGCCTGCATGAAATAGACCTTCAATATTTTTATGTAGATTTTGACTTATTTCCAGGCCTTCAAACTTTGTACCAAATGATGCACCTTTAAGATGATGAGTGTATTTTTGAACTGTGAGAGGGGTTGCGGCATCAATAAAGTCAATTTTTTCACGGGCCTCTGGAATAACTTTATCAAGTGCGGTTAAGGCCCGATCAATGAGAAACTGTTTTTTATCTTCATATTCTTGCTCACTAAGGTTTTCCCAATCTTCATAGCGAGCATTACTTGAGGATACGATAGCAAAACGATTGTTTAACTCAGGCCTTAAATCTGGATAATATAAACTAAAGGTTTGGCTTCCAACTTTAGGAGAAAGAATAAGCTCCGTCGAGAACTCATCATCATCAGAATAAAAAATGAGGTCCTTCATTCTTGGTAAGGTCTCACCTTCTTTGATACCCATATAAACTTGGCACGAACTCGTATTGAGTTTTATTTTTTTCGTGGCCTCAATAAAATCGTGACTAAATTTTTCTTCTCCTACCATATTAAGAATAGTTGACTTTATATTAGCGTTAGAAAGAACTGATCTAGAAAATATTTTTTGACCTTTAAGCTCTACACCAATGACCTTTTTATTTTCTACGATAATTTTATCAATCTTTGAGTGCATTTTAATATCAACACCATTTTTTATCAGCTCTTCTTTCATCGCATTTATCATATGGTCGGTGCCACCTTGATAGGTATAAACGCCACCTTTCATAAAATTACTAAAGACGATAGCATAAGTAATAGCAGGGTCTTCTAGGTTGGATCCATTAGCGTAGACTATAGGCTCTAAGAGAAAACGTAATACATCTTTTCTCCCTGGGAAATATTTTTCAAACAATTCTCCGTTAGTCATCTTTGAATTGTCATAAAAGTTCATGTTTTCCATATCGTTAAAGAAGGCATGTACGCATTTCTCTGGTACTTTGAAATAATTAACCAGTTTATCGATATAGTCTTCTTTGGTAAAATCCGTTTCCAGGTCATACATAGGATTTGAAAAACGAACTCCATGGATCTGAACGATTCGATCTGCGATTTCTTTATTCCAATATTTCCTACAAGTCTTTTTCATTCCGTATGGGAAGCCATGTAAGGAGATATCAAAAACGTGATTACCTTTTGCTCTTTTAAACCAAGTTGCAAAACCACCAAGTTTATTATGTGCTTCAAGTAATAAGACAGATCGACCGTTTTTGGCCAACTTATTAGCTGCAGTCATACCTGCTAAACCAGAACCTATAATAATGCAGTCATAATTTTTAGTTATGATATCTGCTTTTTTATAAAGCATTTTTTGCCTTTTTCTTTCTTTAGTAGATAACGTCCATTTCTACATGAAATGCAAGATATTGGGTACCCGAATTCTTGGAGTAGCTTTGTAAGTGCACTAAATTGGTGAGAAAAGTTTTAGACTATTGGGCGCCGAGTCTTAATGATTTCAATAGGCCCATGATTTAAAAAGCTTTATACTATTATGCACTGAACTAAGAGATATCTTTTAAGATAGACTCTGCTATTTTTATCCCATCAACAGCGGCCGATGTTATACCACCAGCATAACCAGCACCTTCTCCACATGGATAAAGCCCTTCATGACTTGAGCTCATTAGATCTTCTTTATTTCTGACAATAGTAACTGGGGCAGAAGTTCTCGTTTCCGGAGCAATTAAAAGGGCCTGAGTGGTTGAGAAACCTGGCATCTTTTTTTCAAAATTTACTAGCCCTTTACGAAGATGCTCAATCACAAATTGTGGAAGAATTTTTGTTAAATCATATTTAAATAAACCAGAAGGTGAACTCGTCGAAGGCAAGGGGTTATCATCAATCTCACCGCTAAGAAATTCTTTTACAGTCATCGCTGGAAGCTCTCTTCCACTCGCATGAGTTAAAGAGGCTTGATAGGCCTTCTGTTCTATAGATTCAATAAATTTTTGTCCCTCAAGAACATCTTCACCACCAAAATCCTCTCCGGCCTTTACTGAAACCACTAAAGCAGAGTTTGACCAAGGGGAGTTTCTTTTAGAATTACTCATGCCATTTACAACTATTCCATCTTTGGCCGTACCTGATGAGAGAACATACCCTCCTGGACACATACAAAAGCTATAACAACCTCTCTCAGAAGCTTGATCATGAAGAGAGACCCTATATTTTGAAGCACCTAATTGATCACTATATTGACCATATTGAATCTTATCGATATTTCTTCTAAGGTGCTCTATTCTTACCCCTATAGCAAAGTCTTTTTGTTTCATTAAAACATTTTTTTCTTTAAGGTATTGATAAATTTCTCTGGCAGAATGACCAACTGCTAAGACTACATGATTGGACTTATAGTCAATGTTTTTACTAGATGTTAAATCTTTGACTCTAACTCCTTGCACTTTATTTTTATCTAAGAGAAGCTCTTCCATCCTTTGATGATAATGAATTTCACAACCTCTCTCTCTAAGATAATCAGTAATAGAGTTAATAAGCCCTCTGATTTTATTAGATCCCAAATGGGGATTAGATAAATACTGAACTTCGGCGGGGGCACCAAAATCAACAAGCTTCTTCATTACGTAGTGAACATGGGGTGATTTTATCCGGGTTATAAGTTTCCCATCGCTAAATAAACCTGCACCACCCTCTCCATAACAGACATTATTTTCTTCATCAAATTGACCATAACGCCAAAATGCCGAGATTTTTTTCATCCTTTTATGTGCCCGATCCCCTCGCTCCACTATAATAGAAGGAATTCCATACTCAATTAAGCGAAGAGCACAGAAAAGACCTGCTGGTCCGGCCCCAACAATAACAGGCCGTTGCCCATCATAAGTGATCTTTTTAAAGCTTTCAGAGTATTGTGAGAACTCCTCACCTTTTTTAATATACTCGATACTATAAATATATTTAGGCCCTAGTCCTTTATTAGCACCTCTAGCATCCAATGACTTAGATAGAATTCTAAAGTCAATAGATTCAGGAAATCGTTTCTTTATCTCCTCATCTACTTTAGTATAGAAAGGTATTGTAAATTGAACTTTTGTACTCATCTTGGTTTTTGATTTATACCCATTACCAAGGAAGTGTCTATAAACAGGGAGTATTTTTCATGAAATGTGCTCTTTTAATCATTGGGGATGAGATCCTAAGTGGTAGAATTCAGGATAAAAACATCCAATGGTTGGCAAAATACCTTTTTAAATCTGGGCATCAGCTCTCAAAAGTAGAAATAAGCTCAGATGACGAGTCTCTCATCATGAAGCACCTTGGCGAGCTCACCAAAGTCTATGAGTTTGTCTTTGTCTCTGGAGGACTAGGGCCGACAGCAGACGATGTCACAAAGCCTTCTTTGGCCAGGTTTTTAAAGGTTCCACTTATCCAAGACCAAACGACCTACGAAATGGTTACGAAGCACTACCTCCGTTATGATAGAAATTATGAGCATTATAAGAAGATGGGGAATCAATATGACATGATCCCAGAAGGCGTTACTCCGATAGAAAACCCTGTAGGTCTTGCTCCTGGGTTATTTGCTTCGCTCGATAAATCTTCTATATTTTGTGCGCCTGGTGTCCCATCAGAGTATCAAGGCATGATAGGAAAATCGTTTCCACAAATGGTCAAAGAGCAAGGAAGCCCAAAGCGCCACTTCACTTGTAGAACAAAAGGTATTCCAGAAGAAAAAATATTTTTAGAATTATGTCCTAATCTTTGGGATGAGTTATCAGAGTATGGAAGAGTTAGCTCTTACCCCCAAATAGGTGGTATTGATATTGTGGTAACTTTTCAAGGTGATCAAGAGCAGCAGATCAAAAATATTTTTGAGAATAGTCCTCTCTCGCCACATATATGGCATTATGGTGAAACACCTTTAGAAGTTCTCATTATCGATCTGGCCAAAAAGCTAAACAAGACAATCGCTGTGGCTGAGTCCTGTACAGGTGGTCTTGTGGCCTCAAAACTGACCGATGTAAGTGGTAGTTCTGATGTTTTTTTAGGTGGTGTCGTCAGCTACTCTAATGAATGTAAAATGAACGTTCTAGGAGTTAAGAAAGATACCCTTGAAAAATATGGCGCCGTTAGTGAATACACGGCAAAAGAAATGGCCAAAGGAGTAAATGAACTTCTTAGGGCAGATTTAACTGTTAGCACTACTGGTATAGCTGGGCCAACTGGTGGAACCTCAGAAAAACCAGTAGGGCTTGTGTATATTGGATCTTTTGATGGAAAAGAAACCGCCCATCAGTTTCAATTTAGTGGCAATAGAAACCGTCTTAAATCTTTTTTTACTCAATATGCACTCTGGCAACTGCTTGATTTACTCAAGAAATGCCAATAATTGACCTCAATTAGCGACTATCTAGAGATTAAAGGATCGTATAAAAACAGCTACTTATAGGCTTTAAGCTTGGTCATGAGGAAAGACTATTATCATAGAAGAAATTATTACGGACAAAGTAAAGAGCTGAAATCATTTGGCGAAAAGGTAGTAGTAGTAATTTTATTGTATGAGGAAGCTGTATTTGGATAAAAAATTAGTCTGGATAATTTTATTACCACTTTTTTTGGGTGGCTGCTTGTTGGATACAACTCCCAAAAAAAGAAAAGCATTAAGTACAGATGATACTGGAAATACAGTAAGTACATCATCAGAAAACTCACCAAACTTCGCTACCCCCTTTAATATATTTCAAAACGGGAACACCTCCTCCTCCTCTACATTCACTTTACCTATTAATTACCAAAGTAGTTTTTTTATTAGAGGACCTGAGGTTGATAATTATATTAGAAAAGAAAATTTTAGTAGAGTTCAGTGCTTAATAATGCGTTATCCAGATAGTGTCGCCAATAAAATTTTAGTCCTGGCCGCCAACCCTCAGTACTTTTATGATTTTAGTAGAAATGCCAAAGAATACTATTATATCGTCTCGCCTTCTGATAACGATTTTAATATAAACTTTTGTAAAAAATCTGGGATTTTAAATTATATTGATACAACATATCCCAATGAATTGATAGCCTACACGCTCGATAGCGTTTGTCCAGGCTGTGTAACAACAATCCTTAAGAGTGATACGACTCGAGAAAATAAAACAAAGTTATTTGATACCAGTGGTGCGATTATTAAAGAGATCAACCTTGATCCATTAACCTTAAATATTGATTACTCACTCATTGGCCAAGTAAATACAGCAATAAGCTGTACTTCTTCTGAAGCTTGTAAGGCCAAAGGTCTTGACTGCTGCTCTGGTGGAATCTGTGTAAATGATGGAGAGGTAAAAAACGAAACTGATATTACGTCTGATGAATATCAACAATCCTTATTAGATATCGCTCTAGATCCTCTTAATAT
Organism: Bdellovibrionota bacterium; assembly: GCA_030828105.1. GTDB lineage: Bacteria > Bdellovibrionota > Bacteriovoracia > Bacteriovoracales > Bacteriovoracaceae > JAURDE01. The sequence goes on from JAURDE010000003.1 coordinate 36,269, forward strand.
AAGAAAATACCCAAACCTCTATCATATTTGTGCCACCAACGATTTATTAAATCCGCCTGAAACATCAGAAGAGGAAGTCAATGAGAACCTACAGGCGCTACTGCGATTTAGAGAGCTTGAAGAATTGTACAGTTGCATAAATCCTATTAAGGGTGAAATGTCTATTTGTACTGTCTCCATTGATGATATTTCAGAATCGGTAGGCCCTTACTTTACAAAAGCCGATGATTTGAACTTCAACACGATTTATTCAGGTACCGCGGCCATAAATCGACATAGTATTACAGAAATATTACATGGTGGAGAAGTTATTTATAATGGTGAAGGTACAAGAGTAGATGGAGTTCAAATAGGTCCCAATTTCACTTATGAAGGAAATGACAATTTTAGTGATAAAACAGATGTTACAATTACCCATACTCTCTCACCAAGTGCAATAGATAAAGGGTTAAGAATAAGATATAAGATCGACGGCACTTGTGAATCTATCAATACTTCTTTGGCCCAATGTAAAAAGTTTTATGTTCAGGGACAAAACCTTGGTGAAGTAGATGATCACTTCCCTGCAACAAATCTATTTAGCCTCCCCTTTTATGCAGACATTGACCGAACAATATCTGTTAGTGTTAATGGCATAAAAAAAACAGAAGGCGTAAACTGGAAACTAACCCCAGGAACTCCATCAAAAATAGAATTCATTTCAATCGATACTGATCAAACTCAAACCACCTCAACTTTTGTATTTGATGATGAAGTTGTAGAAATCAACTATTTTGTAAATACATCTTTATTTAATGTGCTTGAATCAAAAACCGCCGCTTTTGGCCGAGTTAATTCACTCTGTGGTTGTGCCCCTGATGAAGTGGAGTGTAACCTTAAGCCTGTTTATAAAGTAGAAGATTTTAACTTAACCCCTGAAATAATTGACTACACCTGTACCTATCCAGAGCCTGATGTTCCAGAACCTCCTCTACAACAAGTCGTACTTTTAAGCTCTAAGTCAGTTCCTGCACGTTATTTCGATGTTTCAGGTACAGAAAGAGTTAATATAAATGAGCTCACACCAATTCAAGAAGGTACTGCCTTTAAATATGAAGATGACCTTAATTATCTAAAACCAAATAATGTCGATAAATATGTAGGCTTTAATGAGATCTATGGTAGTTTAAGCGCAACACCTGGATCCGCAAAACCACCTCTTCAAGTAAATCTAAAGGCCGGTAGCACTTATGACATCTTTGTCGATGACGGTACATTTTCTACTTGCTTTAATTGTGGAACAGATTATCACTCTACCATACTAACCTTATTTCCAAAAAACTTTCAATTTAATGGTGGTGGCTATTTACCTGACCGAGTTGAAACTCACCGTAGTGAATCTGCTAATCATAGATCAGATGACATGTTATTCGGGAGAGCGTGTTGGTTACCTGTGACTATGATACCTTGGACCCATTCGCCTAAATCTGATACACAAAATCAAAGAGTAGCTCGACTTGCCTCTCAACATTTTTTATTCGCAAATGGATACCAAAGAGACTGGTTTGGTTTTGATTATGGGTCAGTCATAGGTAGTTTTGATGGTGTCACATGGTTTTCAGTTGGTAATCAACGAAGAATAAAAGCAAAATCTAACAAGCTATATTTGGCCATAAATGCTTATTTTGGTGACCTTACTCAACAAAGCTCATTTCGGATTGTTGTTAGTGATGCGAGTAAAGTTCCTTTCTCAGGCTCATCAGTTACAAATGACTTTTTCAGTGATGGAGCGCAATGCCGAGAATTCCATGTCTGTAGCAATGATCAAGATTGTGCAACTCAATTAGGTTGGGATTATAAATGTGAAACCATTACAGGGATAAAGTCTCCGTGGCCAAGTTTTGATATCAATGGGTCAGAAGTTGCCGGCGCATCACCGTCGCAAAGATTGTTTACTTATTTTCAGGCCAATACAGCATTTAACAAAAGATGTGTTTATAGGGGAAAAGGTGCCCCTTGTTCCCTTAACTTGAGATATGACACAGATGATTTAGATAAGATCTATAACGAAGCAGCATCAATCGGCATGCTTGCTTGTAGTATGAATAATTATTGTCAGCCTTTTATCGAAGGTATTCCTGTTAAAAAATTCAATAACAAAATAGCAAGGTGGGGAAAATCGGTAAAGAACCAAAATGCATCCAGTGATGTTGCTGAGAGTGATCTTGATATTTTTGGTTTAGGGGCCAGAACTATTGGCCGCTCATTTAAATTTAACGGTGATGAACAAATAAATGATCAGGCCTTTCCAAACCTAACAATAAATAAGGTCTCAAATATATGTATACCAGGAAGAGAAGCTGATCCTGCTCTTGTAGGAAGCTTTGATTCTTCCAACAAGGTCAAACCAACAAGCACATACACTGGTGACAAAGTATCAAACCTTGGACACACTATGACCAATAATGGTCCTCATCAAGAATATCTTAGTTCCTGTCCAACTCTTGATACTGATAGTAATTATATAAATTTTAAAACAGATTATTTAGATAGAAACCTTTCTTACAGTTTTGATCCAAAAATTGGATTATATGGTGTTCCTCACTCTGCTGGCGCTCAAAGTGTAAGTACCAATTCATTATCCATTATTGAGACGATAACAGGCAGAAGCTTTCTTAAAGATTTTGACAATAGTCAAATTACATCTCTTTCATTTGAAAAAAACAGGTGTCTTCGTGCACCAGGAGCTTCTTGCTTTACAAACCTTGACTGTGCACCAAACCAATTTATAGCTGCACAAGCAGCTGGCATGGACCCAGAGTCAGAGAATGATACTTTCTTGTTAAATCAACATGAAATAAGGTTTTGGCAGGAGGAACTCGTATGTGGACATAAAGAGAAAAAAGATATTACCAACGAAAAATACAAACTCGTTAATAACTTCTGCTGTCGTGAAACAGGAAAAGATCTAACAATTGCATCACTAGAAGAAGAAAGAAAAAGCGAATTCAACTTTGACTTTGAATTCGAGCCTGATTTGATGCCTGGTATTGATATCGCGCTCAACGATAGAAAGAGGTATTCAAGAATGACACCGATGTACCGGGAAATGAGATTAGACAGAGAAAATTACATATTGAAACTATTAGCAAATGAACCGGCAGAAAGGAATTATCCTCCTTTGAAATATCCATATAATAATTATTGTAATGAATTCAGTTGTATGCCAGTAGATGATGTAAAAAATAGTTGGAAGACACTCTCCGGTGTTGCAAACAGAACTTGTTGTAGTGGTTCATGGGTTAGAAAGTTTGATAGTAGAAATGGTGGGAGTAATCAGGCCTGGTTACCATCTCGATTTCAAGATATAAACAAAGTAAGCTTTAGATGCCTTAACTGGGATACTTGTACATCATGTGGTGGTAGCGGTGTCGGTTTTGATTGTAGCCACGTTGATTCCCCCGATGATCCCAACTGTAAAGCAAGAAATATATCAGCAAAAGAGGCCAATAAGTATTTTAGATTTCTAGAAGGTCTTGAACTAACTGGAATACCTCAGGTCTCTATTTTTAGTGAACTTTACAACCCTGCTGTAGACTCTGTAAATGTACTATGTAGCGTTGACCCTACAATTCAATCTTCATCAGGCGAAAATTATCCTATTCCAAACACTATTAAAAATTTAGATAACCCTAGTGATCTGTCCAAATATGAGTTTGAAGATAACTCTAAAGAATTTGATGGGAAAGGATATTATCGCTTTTCAACTCTTGACTCAGAGAACTTTGAATCTAATATTAAAACTATTTGGGCCAGAAATGAATTTAGATGTTGCTTACCTTCAGGAACAACTGTGGATGACACCACTCAACCCGAGGAATGTTGTACAGGCTTAATAGCTAATAGCCGGTGTGCCTTGCCTGATTATACAAACGTTAGTCTCTATTTTAATAGATTTATTTCTTCAGAGGCAAAGGAGCTATCCGACACCGAATTTAATCCTTACACAGGTTTTATAAAGAATATAAATGTAGCTCAGCAGCTCGCGTGTTCTAAACAAGTTTGTGCGAGTGGAAAAATTGCTAATGGAGTTGCCCTTTCAAATCTACCGGTTCATGGTTTTCCCAAGGAACAATTAAGACTAAGAAGATTTGTTGACGGAGATGGCCCATCAAATGCTGGAGATGGAATAAATAAGCTATATGATGCTGGGCTCAGATGGAATAATCATATTTATTGTGTACCTAGCTCATTAAACACATCTACTCAAACAGGCCTAACCGTAATTGATTGCACAGCATTCCCTTCAAACAACCAGTAAAATAATCACTCCAATGACCACACGGTATAAAGCAAAAGGGCCGAGCCCTATTCTTTCAATAAATTTTAAAAAGTAGTGAATTGAAATAAGACCAAAAGCAAAAGAAACAAGCCCTCCGATAAGACAGTGTTCTAGCGAAAAAAGATTACTTGATTGAATGGCCTCAGGTAACTTCAAAACAAACCCACCAAAAATAATAGGTAGTGATAGAAGAAAGCTAAAACGAGTAGAATTATGCCGATTAAGGCCAAGTCCCCTTGCCCCTGTTAAGGTGATTCCGCTACGACTTACGCCTGGAAAAATGGCCATCGCCTGTAGAAGGCCTATGAATATGGCCTCTTTGGGGTGTGAACTGCCCTCAAAATTCTTTTTTGTCCTCATACAAAACTTATCAATAAAGAACATTAATATGCCAAATATTATTAAGTTAGAAGCGATCCATTTAGGTGTTCTTGTTAAATCATTGAGATTAAACTTTAATAGAGCGACAATAACAATAAGACTGGAGACTGTTGCTATCAAAGAGTTCATCATCAAAAAATGAGATGGATGTTTTTTTCTAAATATAAAAAATTGTATGAATGCTGAAAGCATGGCCATAACTTCTCTTCTAAAATAAAGACCTACGGCAAAACCTGTACCTACATGCATAGTAAGGTCAAAAAATACTCCAGGGTCCTTGATTTCTAAAAAATGAGGTAATAAGGCCAGGTGACCAGAGCTACTAACTGGTAAGAACTCACTTAAACCCTGAATAAGGCCATATAATGTACTTGAGATATAGTCCATATTCTATCCTATACCAAAAAACTTAGTATTATTATTTTTTAAATGAAGATAGAGATAGTAAAACATTTCAAGAAATTGAGTGCTGTACTTATTTTCCTTTTTCTTGTTATTAATCTTCATAAAATAATTCAATTCAACAAGTACTTGCTCTATGACAAGAACCTGCTCTTTTTTATTGCTCTGTAATATATTTTTGATGGTCTGAAAAAAATGTGCATAAAGCTCTTCTTCCATTTTTCGCAATGTAAATACGTCTAAATCATCGCGTAAATAAAAATCAATAAAAGAAATTTCATCAAATTTAAAAAATGTATTTAGCTCTCGTGGCGGAGGAGCATAGTCAAACCACCAATTACTGTTAATAAGATAATGAGAGAAAAAATGATCTCTTTTTTTTATCATAGCTGCTAACTCTAAATCTCCATTAGAGAGATAGCTCCACTCGTAAACTGAGCCATTATTTGTGTCTATAGGAAAAAAATATGACTTCAAGATCTTTTTATTTTGCGAAGGTATACTATAAACGATTGATTTTCTGAAAAATTCGTTACTACCAATAACAACAAAGTCATACATTTCGTGAGTGCCTTCAGGTAAAAGCTTATTGATCTCACCATGTAGACTGTGATGACCAAAAGGAAAAGGACCAACAAAACTTAAAAGTTCAATGGGACCATAGGAATAAAGGTTAAGACTAGAATTTAAAAAATCCTTAATTTCCTTTCTTAACTCTTCTGAAAACAAATGCTTTTTCTTATCTAACTCGACATAGCTTTTACTTTGATATTCAAACTCATTAGACATCAATTGGGTTATATGAGGATAATAAGTAGTAAACAAAGGGTTTCCCCTTAGGCCCTCTTTAAGAATCTTTAGGAGGTTTAAATCATTGAGTCTCTTGAAAGTACTATATCCTGTTGATTCTTTTCCTAGAAAATACAAGGCCGGCGACATTTTTTTCTTACCATCTTTGGTTCTTCTCATATATACCGTAGGTAAAACAAAATCTTGGTCTTTTGAAAATGCACCAGAAACTTTAAAGAAATCAGACCTATACTTTTGTTCTTTTTCACTAGGCTTATCTAAAGTAATTTTTTCATTATTGATAAGTCCTAAAATATTCTTTTTAATCATGCTGCCATAGGCCTGGCTTTTATAAAAAAGATTATAACTAAGAGGGATAAATAAAAGAAAAAGTAGGGCCAAGCTATTTCTACCAAAACCTTCGCCTTTCTGAATCACAGTTTGTGTTAATTTTTCTTTGAGAGTTATTTTGTTGAATAGTAAGGATATATCGAAAACTAAAAAAGGAGAAAGAAACAACTCAAAAAAAACTCTGACTGCTCCCTTAAGGCGCTTATGTATAAATTTACCTGATGCCACGAGACCGGAACCAAGTTGTCCGATTGATTGTCCAAGCAATAGAGTCGAAAATAATTTTAAGATGATGAAAACAATCCAAAAACAAAAAATACTACTAAATAATTCAACCCCATTTACAGTGTTTTTTAATGTAGGAAAATGAGAAAAGAAAGAGTTAGCGTTGTTATAAAGCCCTTGAGTAATAAATCCATTCCAAAGATAAAATAAGGCCCCCCATGTAAAAAGACAATCAAGTACAAATGCTAGTACTCTTCTCCAAATTGTTACTCTCAAATCTCCTCCTTGAATAATTTGCCTTTAATATGGGGCACTTAGCTCATCAATAAGTATTATTTATGCCTCTCATTCTAGCATTAGAGCTAACATATTTAAAACACACCAACAAAGTGACCTAACCTACTGAAATTATGAGCATCTTTTCCTCAATATCCAGAGGAAGAATTAGGCATAAAAACAATCTATTGATACTATGAGTCAAGAAAGGGAGTTTATTTAAATAAAAGCTTCTAAATAACCGAAAAGATAACACATTTAACTTTGGAAAAGATATATACGTGAAGATCACAATTTTGCTTTCTCTATTGCTCATATTCGGACCTAGCTTAGTAGGAAATACTCAAGAACCTCAAGTATCAAAGGTCGCTTCAGGTATTAGTAAAGGTATTTCTACAGTTGGTGATGTTGCTTTAAAAATCATTGAACAAAATAAACAACAAAAACTACTAGAGCTTCAATTACAAAATAATATGAACCTTATGAGACAATTAGGGCCACAGGTTGCACCACCTTCGGCCGTAGGTGCTTTTCCTAACTGTCCAAGACCTGCGGCGAATCAGCCATTTCCTGCCTCAGCATGTAGCAATATTTCTGATGGTAATCAAATGTTGCAAGCATCCATGTTTGTAAATCTGGCCCACAGACATCTTGAATTTATTAATGCTTACTCCTCTCCGGTTCAAGATAGTTCAGTTCCTGTAGGCGTAGCATGCATGGAAAAAAGTATGAAAAAAATGCAAGATGGCCTTCAAGATAAGTTAAATGGAATGCAAAATTTAACGGATAAAATTAGAAAGGCCCAACAACAGTTTTCTGAAGAAAGTGAATCTCTCAAAAAACAAATGGACCTTTTGTCTATAGAGCTCAACGGTGGCCAATCAAAGGATATAAAGGCCACAGGAATGGATTACACAAAATACTTTCCTGGTTGTAGTGGAATTATTCCACAAAAGGCCCTCATCGGAACACAAACAGGTCTCATTGGCATCAGAAACTCAATGAATGCAACAGGGATTCGTCAAAGATCAAGAGACTTTTTAGATAATAAAAATATTTATGAAAAAGAGATAGATACTATTGTCGAAAGAATGATTAAAGACCTAGAGAAAAATGGTATAGATGACTGGATCGAGGGTGGTGCACTTCCAAGCAAATGGGTTCGGGGTGGAATGACAAATTTTAAGGGTCTTCAAGATACTATTAAGGAAGAAGTTGCTGAGCTTCAAATTAAACGAAAAAGATTAGTAAAAGACCTGGAGAAGTTTAACTATACCCCTCCCCGATTTGATAATAACTTTGAAGACAATTTTAATGATTTTGCTCTTGGAGCAAAAAGTTACTTCAGAAAGAAATATATCGATTCATGTGCTTTAAAATCTACTGGCTCGGGTGACGACAAAGGTCTAGGTTTAACCCCACAAGACATCTACAAAAGAATCGTAAATGTATTTAACAAAAGCGGTGGGAGTACGATTCCTAATTATACTGCCGAATTAAAAAGGATCCTAGAAAACGATGACCTTATTGAAGATAAGATTTTTGCCGTAAGAAAATTGGATGAATCTTATGGTAAAGGAATGTTAAAAGTAAGGTATATTGATGAAAAACGAAAGGTAACATACGATACTGTATCTGATTTTTTAAATAAGGCCGTATCTAAATGTGAAAAACAATATACAAATAGAAATGTATTTTCAAAAAATAAAGATAGAGTTCAATCGTATGCTGATAAGGCCAAAGAAGCGCAAAAGGCGATAAATGAACTAGGTCTTCTTTTCAAGACCTTTAAAGGAAAGCTCGCGACATCTATAAAAGATAAAATTAAACATTGCTCTGGAGCTCCTCAAAAGGAAGGAAGTTGTAACCCTAAAAGCCTTAGTCCATCAAGTGGTAACTTTTGTATCGCTCATGCAAACCAGTGTGCCGAAAGAACACGTGCTTGTTATAACAGAGCAGAAGCACTTGTTTTAGACAGAAAGAATAAATTATCAAGTGTAGGGGCCATATATAACAAACGAATTGGAGAGCTTGTTACAAAGCAAGAAATGTTTTTAAATGAAGTTAAGAGTAAAGTTTTAGCTGATAGCCAGTTCTTAAAACAATTCTTCCCAGGCTCCAGTTTCGTCCTACCTCCTCAACTTGCCGTTGCCCTGCCTGCGCCAATGGACTCCAAGTACGGTATTCAATTAAGAGGTGGAGGAGATCTTGGTTTTCTCAATAACCTCCCTTTCCAGTTAGAAAAACTACAGAAATCAATGTTCGATCAAGGAGAAAAGGTTCTCAAAGAAGCACAGGCCCAACTAGATAAGCAAAAACAAGTCATGAGCGAAAACAAAAAGAAATTTGAAGGCCTAATTGAAACCTGTGCTCAGAAAATGGCGGAATTTCAAAAAGGACAACAAGAGCAGCTCGAAAAAAACTTCAAAGAACAAATGGAAAACGAAGAAAAGCTTAGTGAATTTTGTCAAAGATTTGATCGTCTAAAGAGAACCAACCCCATGGCGGGATGTGATGGTAGCAATTCACCACAAGAGCTTTATGGTGAAGCAATGAAAATAACCTCTATGCTAAGTAAAGATGTATTTCCGGTGATTGGTGCATATGAGTCTTTATGTGCACAAAATCAAAACGAAAGAGATTTTGATACACGTCGACCTTTTGAAAAAGAAACTCCCCTTTTGATTAAGGAATGTGAGCAAGCAGGAGGTAATTGGGAAAACGTTATCAACTCAAAGGTTCAACTTATTATGGGCCAAGTTAAATCTGAAGAAACGCGAGACAAGGTTAACTCTTATTTAAGTCAAAACTCTGAATCATTTCCCATGAATAAAACTAAAATGGGAACAAAGCTAAAAATGCTTAAAACCTTGAAGTCTTATGAAGGACGAAAGAGTGAAGATTTTATTAGAGAACTCAATGGCCCGACACCTGACAAGAAGGTAGAAAAGCTCAAACAGGTGCAAAAAGAACTCGATACCCTCATGACCGATGTAAAAGATTATGTAAAAGGAAGTACGGCAAGATCAATAAATAAAGAAGTCCTTAAAATTAAAGATGACCTTATTGAAAATAAAAAGGTGGCATCAAAGTCACTAGAGACATTATTGGAAAAAAAGGATTCATTTTTAGATCAGTTAAAAGACGAAGAAGCGAAAAAAAGTCTAGAAGATATTTTTTCAGACCTATCAAGAACCAAAGAAGAAATCAGTGATGAATCCTTGGAAAAGCTTCCCGAGATAAAAAGAAAAGGACTAGGCTCTGACCAAAGAGATAAATTCTCTGGAAATGATAACTCTAGCAATCTATGCCAATTGGCCAAAGATGAGGCAGTTAAAAGATCTATTGTTACATGTAAAGATGAAAGTAATTTTGATCGCTGTTACCAAGGGGAAATTGAGAGAAATAGCAACGATATAACACCAGGTAGTGAGCTTTACTATATTAACAAAAAGCTTGCCTCGATATCGGAGGTAGAGCAAGAAAATATTGGCCTCTCTTGGCGTAGGCTTGGACAACTAAGCCAAGGTCTCTGTACGGCCAGATTGGATGGACAAAGAGAAGGTAAAGATCTAGGTGAATCAACAGAGGATTTAACAGAGACAATTAATAAAATACTTGGTCGAGGCGAGTATAGGTGATGAAAAGTTTATATTCTTTTATATTAACAACTTTATTTTTAAGCTCGTGTATACCTGTTGTTCAAAAAAGCGAAGTAAAAAACTCTAGAGCTGATGGGGCAACTGTTGTCAATTCTGTAAATTCTGTTGACGAAGGCTACGGTAGGGCCTTACAAGATAATCCTATTATTCTTACAGGTAACCGAAATCTAAATGCTGATGTAAGGCTATCAAATCTTCTGAGATCACAGCAAGACTTTATAACTCTAAATCAATTCTTATTGGAAAGTTGTGAAGTTCTGGATTCAAGTGGATCACCCATTGCCACTATATCTGAATGTCTCGCTGTAAGGAATGACCCAAACGCCAATTTTACACCAGCTGTTCAAAACCGTTGGGCCTTCAATCCTGAAAATGAAAAATCAAAGTTTATAGAAACTCATACATTCTTTCATTTAAGAAAGATCATTGATCGGTACCTCAAAGATCTTAAAATGACATACGACATGGGACAAGGATTAGGTATTTATAACTTCAAAACGGCCCTTAAGGCAGACCTATTTACGGCCAAAAGGTTTTGGCGACAAGATGAAACCTTTACGGCCTTTCCTGGATGCGACTTC
>JAURDE010000016.1 GCA_030828105.1 Bdellovibrionota bacterium
AAAGAATTTGAAAAGTGGTGCCAAGGTAAAACTGGGTATCCTTTAGTTGATGCTGGTATGCGGGAGTTAAATCAAACAGGTCATATGCATAATAGGGTGAGAATGCTTGCGGCAAGTTTTTTAGTTAAGCATCTGCTCATTGATTGGAGATGGGGGGAAAAATATTTTGCCTCAAAACTTTTAGACTTTGACTTGGCCTCTAACAACGGTAATTGGCAGTGGGTTGCAGGTACAGGTTGTGATGCGGCGCCTTATTTTCGTATTTTTAACCCTGAAACACAACAGAAAAAATTTGATCCAGACTTTGTTTATATAACCAAATGGGTACCAGAGTACGGCACAGAGAGTTACCCAGGACCTATGGTAGACCACAAGATGGCCTATAATAGGGCCCTGGCAACCTATAAGCGTATTTAAGGTTTGAAATTGGAGCATTGAAGTGCTAGTCTGCCACATGAAACCAAAGTTTGAAGGTGGAAACATGTCCTTGTGGAAGTTAAAGAAAAATCAAAAGGCCCAAATCACAGGGTTTTCTAAAGAGCTCGATATAAAGTTTAAAAAAAGATTAATGGATATGGGTATTTATGAAAATGGCCACATATCATGCTTTTTATCTACTCCCTTCTCTGGACCTAGACTATATTCTGTTGAGGGTACGATGCTTTCGCTTACCTCCGAAATTGCTCGGAATATACAGGTGAAACCTCTTAGCTAATTAACCTTCTAACTATTGTCTTTATTGCGATTGGGTGCTAGTGTCACGCCATTGAAACTAAAGTTTGAGTAGGTAAACAATGGATCAAGTTCTTTTAATCGGTAAACCAAATTCAGGAAAAAGTCTGCTTTTTAATAGACTCACTGGCCTTAATCAAAAAGTGGCGAACTTTCCAGGTGTAACAGTAGAAGTAAAAAATGGTGAAATGGATGGAGTAAAAATCATCGATTTCCCTGGACTCTATACTCTTGATGCTCTTACAAGAGATGAAGAAGTCGCCATTGAAAACCTTAAAAAATCATTTGAAGGAAATCCTTCGATTGTTTGTATTTTAGATGCCACAAGACTCGAAAGATCTCTGGTTCTAGGACTACAAGTGCAAGAACTAGCAGCGCAGATGAACTGTCCACTTGTATTTGTTATTAATATGATGGATGTAATTTTAAACAATAAAATTAACTTCGATCTAAAAGAGCTTGAAAAAAAACTTGGTTCAAAAATAATTCCAATATCTGCGAAATCAAAAGTTGGTCTTGTTGAGTTAAAAGATACTATTAAAAAAATGGTAAACTTTCCGCAAGAATTCTCCGTCGTCTCAGACCCAGAGCGATTAGGTCAAGACCACGTGAAAACGGCCAGAGATTATACTCAAAAATGGGGGCCTAAAGGAGATGTAATCCTTAAAAAGCAGGGAATTCTCGATAAAATATTTCTTTCCGGCTTTCTAGGAGGTGTAGTCTTCTTTCTTATTATGGCCTTTCTTTTTCAGGCCATTTTTACCTGGGCAGTTCCGGCCATGGATTTAATTGAAGAAGTTATAGCTCAGCTGGGTACCTACGTTGGAGGGCTTGTTTCTCATACAATGCTTAAGGACTTTATCCAGGATGCTATTTTTGGTGGATTAGGCTCTTTTCTTGTATTTGTTCCCCAAATATTTGTCCTAACATTTATTATTGGAATTCTTGAAGATAGTGGCTATCTAGCACGTGCTGCTATTATTTGTCATAGGCCATTTAGCTTTTTTGGGCTTAACGGTAGAAGCTTTATTCCCTTCTTGTCTGGATATGCTTGTTCTATACCTGCTGTTATGGCCACAAGAACGATTGAGTCACCGAAAAAAAGGCTTTTAACAATATTCACGATACCTCTTATGGTTTGTTCCGCTAGACTTCCTGTTTATGCCTTACTTGTTACGGCCTTTATTCCCAACACTATGATTATGGGAGGATTCTTTAATTCCCGAGGAATGGTCTTTTTTGGACTCTATCTTTTCGGAATAGTGACGGCCCTTATTGTAAGTGCTGTTTTATCACAGACAACATTTAAAAAAGAAGCAGACTCACCATTTCTAATTGAGCTACCTCCTTATAGAGTTCCTCATTGGAAACCTTTAATTCAGAAGGCCTTTACAAGTTCAGCGCAATTCGTAACTAAAGCAGGTCTGATGATCTTTACTGTTACTGTGGTCATTTGGGTTCTTGGATATTTTCCTCATGGTGCAGATCAGCTTGATAGTAGCTGGCTTGCCTGGATCGGGAAAAAGTTTGAGTGGTTTTTTCAACCTCTAGAGCTTGATTGGAAGTACGGCGTCGCTATTATAGTTTCATTTTTGGCCAGAGAAGTTTTTGTTGGAACTTTAGGTACGATGTTTGGGATTGAAGGGGCCGATGAAAATATTGCAGGGCTCGCAGATAATATAACCGCCTCAGGTATGTCGCTTGGAGCTGGAATTTCTCTCATTATTTTTTATTCCATAGCACTTCAATGCGTTTCAACGTTAGCCGTCATTAAAAAAGAAACGGGCTCTTTTAGGTTTGTTATTTATCAATTTCTTTTTTATATGGGTCTGGCCTATCTATTGTCTTGGATGGGGCTGCACTTAGTTAACTATTTCTTCTAAAAAGCAGTTGTAAGCTGAAATAAACAACTTTATCATTGATTGGTAATGTATATTTGTATATGCCATGCAGTAAGTATGGATGATATTGTTAAAGAGTTCCAAAAAGACCCTAGTAAAGGGATTGATAAGGTTTTACAACAATTTAAAGTCGGAGAGGATTGTGGAAGCTGTAAAGAAGTTGTGAAGCAATTGAAAATAGACTTTATAAAACAAAGTATCAACTGGTCCTCTTAACATTATAAAAATAAAAACTAATAACAACCTAACATAATTAAGGAGTTCACCATGAAAGGGGACACCAACGTAATAAAAGGCCTACAGCAGGCCCTTACAAACAAACTAACTTCTATTAACCAATACTTCCTCCATGCCCGAATCTTTCAAAACTGGGGTCTCGGTGAAATAGGAGAGTATGAATATAAAGTTTCTATTAAACGGATGAAACAAGCTGATGAGCTCATAAAGAGAATCCTATTTCTCGAAGCGCTACCTAATATTCAAAAATACGGAAGTGTACGTATTGGTGAAGAAACAAAGGAAATCATTGATCTCGATCTAGAGACAGAAATGGAGCATTGTCAGCAATTAAAAGAAGCAATAAAGGTTTGTGAGACCAAAAAGGATTATGTAACACGGGACTTACTCACTGAAATGCTTGAAAATGAAGAAGATCATATTGATTGGATGGAAACACAACTTTACTTGATTGAAAATTCTGGGATTGAAAATTATCTTCAATCTCAAATGAAAAAGGATGATTAATATGAAAGGGAATAAAGAAGTTTTAGATTCACTTAACCAACTTCTAACGGGAGAGCTTACCTCGGTTAATCAATACTTTATTCATTCCGAAATGCTTAAAGATTGGGGACTTAATAAAGTTTACGAAAGGTTTAAGCATGAGATGGAAGAAGAACAAATGCATGCGAGAAAAGTTATTGAAAGAATTCTTTTTCTTGAAGGTAAGCCTAATATGAATAAACTTGAAAAAGTCGTATTAGGTAAAGATATCAAAGAAATCTATCAGCATAATCTAGATTATGAAATGACGATTAGAAAGAGACTTCAATCAACAATAGCTTTAGCCGAGAAAAAGAACGATTATGTCACGAGAGATCTTTTATCGTCTCAACTTCTTTTTGATACGGAAGAAGATCATGTCTATTGGCTTGAGATCCAATTAAGTCTTATTAAAAAAATTGGTATTGAAAACTACCTTCAATCACAAATGGGCTAAATGAAAGTTTTATTATTCCTACTTCTATTTAACCCTCTGTGGGCGATGGATCTTCCATTTGAGCAAAAAGACTTAAAGCTTGTTGGTAAGGCCTTACTTGAATATTCCATTTTTGGTTTTGATGTCTATGAAATATCGTATTTTACAAGTAGTAATGGTCAGAATGCTGTTTTAGTACTGGACTATAAAAGAGATTTGAAAAAAGAGTATTCAATTAAAGGTTGGGAAGTAGGTTTCGAAAAAAATATCCAAAGAAAAGAGTATTATAAAGAGTCAATAAATTGGCTTAAAGAAAATACACCTGAGGTGAAAGAAGGTGATAAACTTATCATCTATCGTGGGCCAAACTTGGTTAGAATTTATAAAAACAAAGAACTTCTTGCTGAAAAAAAAGACAATAAAACATCAGAGATAGTTTTCAGACCTTGGCTAGGTCAATATCCCGTCGATGAAGATGTTAAAAAAGCATTACTTGGTAATAAATAAATGATTCTTTATGAAGTAAGTATAAAAGTCGATATGGACGTACTTGAACCTTATATGGATTGGTTAGAAGATCATGTTCAACAGATTCTTAAAATAGATGGATTTTCTAAGGCCGAAGTTTGGTGTGATAAAGATAAGAATAATGAAATTATTTGTCATTATCATCTCGAAACAGAAAAACATTTAGAGGATTATATTAATAACCATGCACCTTCACTACGTTCTGATGGAATGAAAAAATTTGAAGGAAAATTCGTAATTAATAGAAGAACCGCTCGTCTTATTTCTCGATGGTCTCGCTAATAATTTTATCAACCTTAGCAGCGAATATAAAATCACTTTCCACTAAAGCATTAATTTTGTGAGTCCAGATTTCAATATCGAGATGACCAAAACCAATATGAAGTTCAGGATGATGCCACTGCTCATCAGCGATTTGAGCAATTTTATTTGCAAGGGCCATAGGCGCTGCCATTTCTTTAAGCTTTAGTTTTCTTAGTAAACGTGTGTTTTGATGAGTCAGTTCCCATTCCGAGTCTATATCTTTTTGGAATTTTTGAATTTCCTCAAGGTTAAGAGGTGGAATTTCACCAGAGCAAGGAATACATTTTTTTTCGTGTAATTTCATACTTTCACTAAATATCGATGCCTTCTAAATCCTTTATCAAACATCGAATGTGTTTTGTTTGTAAAATCTCTTATTACTTCATTTTAAAAGGATCTAGATTAAATACAACCTTTAAAAGATAAAAATAAATTTTTGAAACTAAGTTACCGGAATTGTTATTTTTTTGATCAATTCTAAATAGTCGGTTATTCTGATATGATTTGATTTTCGTAAACGAATTCACCCTTAAGACTTCGCTCAATATAACTAATATACTTTCTAAGAACCTCTGGTTTATTGAGTTTAGTGTCTTGAATAAAAGTCTTAATAGCAGAAACTGTTTTTTCAACATCCTTAACCATAAGACCTTTAAGTAGAGACGCCAGTGATGACTTTGGGCTAACTGTAGAGTGGTAATGAAATAAACCGTCTTCATTAAATTGAGCAAAACCATTAACAGAATTTGCAGAATCACTTTCAACCATATACCACATCGCTCTATAACCTTGTGGCGTCTTTTTAAAGTCACTCCCGTGGATATAGTGACCATTGGGGATAGGCCATGGAAGATCCATTATATATTCAGTGTGAACTTCTGTTGCTGTTATATGTCTAATAGGCCGTGATTTTAGTAGGTTAGGGACGTAGTCCTTCTGTATGTCCAAGGCCAGAAATAAGGCCAGAGACTCCAATGGTCTAGTGCTGACAGTAGTAAAAACATCTATTGATGGCCATGGTGCGTCGACTATAGGAGTAAGCTTAACGATAATCTCTCCTGAGTTAACGCTCGCTTTTTCTAGCGGACTAAGCTCGTCATATGTGATAGCTTTTGCCGCAATAGGTAGCCAAAATAGTAACCAAATGATAGTTCTCATTAGCGTTATTAATAGATTTTTGAGGTATTCATGTCTAGCAAAAAAAGCGATAAATCTTCAATCAGGCTCTTTGAAAGCGATATTTTGGAGTCTTTTACTCATGTCCACCCCATAACCCCTTTGTTGTTATGGGCCCCCATAATTCTTCTTTTATTCTATAAATCACATATTCAATTTCAGCATAATGCTTTGACGAATATTTTGGTCTTTATCATTGCAGGATTGGTTTGGACTCTTACAGAATACGTACTTCATCGTTATGCATTTCATTACCCTGCCAAAAGTGAATGGGGAAAGAAAATAATTTATCTTTTTCACGGTATTCATCATGATGACCCCGACGATGCTACAAGATTGGTTATGCCACCACTTCCAGGCCTTCTCATTATGTTTATGATTTCAAACATTTTTAGATTGATCGTGCCGGTAGAGTACTTTTTTCTTTTTATGGGAAGCTTTATTTGTTTTTATCTCTGCTACGATTATATTCATTATGCAACTCACCACTTTAGAATGAGTTCAAAAGTAGGACGATACCTTAAATCTTATCACCTTAAACATCACTACACTAAAGATCCCGTCAAATATGGTGTTTCAAATCCATTATGGGATTACGTATTTGGTACAGTTGAAATGAAGGAAAACTTGGCAAAGAAATGAAATTATTACTCGTACTTTTATTAACATTTTCTTTTTCAATAAAGGCCGAAGAAAATATTGCTTGGAAAGATTTTAAAGAGTCTTTTATAGACCTATTTAAGGCCTTTCCTTATCAGTTTCAGACTAAAAGTAATGCCTATACAATGGGGCTTGCGGTACCCACTCTTGCTTATTCTTTTGATCAAGATGATAGGATCAGTAACCTTTTTAGAAGTAAAAAAGAAAAACCACTTTATAACTTTATGGCAGACCTTTCTATAGCGGCCAATTTCCCAATCATCCCTTTTGGTTTTTATGCCTTAGGAAGATCTCAAGAAGATGATAAAATGATTAGGTTTTCCAAAGAAGTTTTTGTCGCGACCTACTTGGCCGCATGGCAAACTGTTATTTTAAGCTTTATCCCAGTAAATGAAAGACCAAATAATGATGTGAGCTTTTGGGAAAAAAGTTTTAGAGGAAGCTCTTCTTTTCCCTCAGGTCACGTAATGCCTTTTGCCGTTTTAACTATGAAAACTCTTCAGTTTTATGGGCCTACTCAAGCTTTAATCCCAGGTATCATGACCTTTATGACGGCATACCAAAGAGTTCAAGAAGGTAAGCACTATTTCTCTGATGTTTTAGGAGGAATATTTCTTTCAATTTTTGCTTCGGAAGGGGCCAGGCTTTATTCAAATCACCAGAATAATCATCCATTTTATAAGGCCATTTTTGAGCATGAAGTGAGAGTATCTTTTATGAGAAAAAATGGCGCACCAGGACTTATGGCAAGCTGGAGTTATTAGAGCCAACTTCTTTGTTGATAGTCTGTATAGGCCTTTCTCAGAGATTCTTTTAAATTATCTTTATAATCAGTACCTAACTCTAGAATTGATTTTTCGGAATCAACTTCCCATGAACATGGGATGAGTTCTCGAGTTTTATCAGGAGTCAGTCGGAATTCAAGGTGAAAAAATCTTGAAATAATATAAGCACACCATGCAACGATGCGGATAAGAAAATAGGGGAGAAAAAGTTTATAAAATCTTTTTTCGTTAAAGATAAAACCTATTTCGTTAATTAATTCATCAAAAGTAAAAGATTTACGATGGGCAAAGAAGTATATGTCCCACTTTGTTTTTAAATTCTGCTCAATGATTCGCTTTACACCATCCACGAGATCATAGACAGAAACAAAACTATAACGTTTTGTTAAACCATCTGTTCCTGAAACAAGAACAAGCCCTGATTTAACCATTTTAAAAACCTCTAACATTGCAGGGTCTCTAGGGCCAATAACAACAGGTGGGCGCACAACTATCTTTGTCCAAGAACTTTGACCTATATTTTGAAGGTAGGATTCGGCCGCCAGCTTACTTTTTCCATAATGGGAAACAGGGCCTTCTTGATCATATTCTTTTTTCTTAATACCTCGTTGACTTGGGCCACTGGCAGCGAGAGAGCTGACAAGGATAAACTTTAGATGAGAATTATGGTTCTTTAAGTCTTCAATCAAAACTCGAGTTGCTTCAGCATTAATTTGATAAAAGTCACGTGGTCGATAAGAATGAACTATTCCAGCAAGGTGGATGACAACGTCAATATCCTTAGGAACTTCATAAATCCATTTATTCGGGGTAGTTGTTGAAAGCTCACCAACGATGGGTATACCTTTAATGGAAAATCTTTTAAATTTCTCTATTGTTCTTGTTAAACAATAGATCTCATGTCCTGCCTTATTTAAAGATTCACATAGAAATGAACCTATAAACCCTGAACTACCAGTAACAAAGATCTTCATAATTAGAGCTCTTTTTCAAATACTCGATATGTTTTATAAGGATCAGCACCCATGAGTTGAAGGGGCTTATTCATTGGTAAGTTGTCTTCTAAAATCCAACTCATTTCAATTTCACTATATCCGGCCTCAATAATTTTTTGATGGGCCCTGTTATATAGAATGGGGCCTAGACCCAAATTACGGTACTGCTCTTTCACTCCAAGAGTAATAACTCGACATCTGTTGATATAATTTTTTGATCTTAGAAGTTTAAAGATTCCAAATGGAAGAAGTTTACCAGATGGGATATTTTTAAAAACCTGATTAAAGTCTGGAAGAGCAACAATAAATCCTGCCGTTTCCCCTTTCACTTCAACAAATATGATAAGGTTAGGATCTACAATCGACTTAAGGTCCTTAGCGGTATGAAAGAACTCTTCATCACTCATAGGAACAAAACCCCAGTTTTTTTCCCAGGCACTATTATAGATATCATGCATTCGATTAATTTCATTATTCCAATCTTTAAGATTGATTTTTCTATAACTTATTCCGTGTCTTTTTTCTGCGCGCTCTGAAATGCGAACGATCTTTTCAGGCATTTGGAAATCAGTATCAAGCCTATAAGCAATGAGATCTTTAGCTTTTTTAAAACCATATTGCTCAAAAAGGGATTCATAAAATTTGGGGTTGTAGGTCATCATAAGTTGGGCCGGATCTTCAAACCCCTTAATTAATAGGCCAGTTTCATAATTAGTGGATGGATTCACAGGCCCTAATATTTTTTTTGCCCCTTTTTTACGAAGCCACTTTTCGGCCTCATTAAATAATTCAAAGGCAACAGCTTGATTGTTATGACACTCGAAGAAGCCAAAAAATCCTACATTTGTATCTTGAAATTTATTATAGGCATGGTTGTATATGGCCATGATCCTACCCAAAACACGATCTCCTTCCACGGCCAACCAACTTTGAACTTCAGAAGTTTTATAGAAGGGATGCTTTTTTTCATCAAGAATTTCTTTAACAGTAAGTTTAAGCGGAGGGACCCATGATCTATCGTCTTTATAGATCTCCCAAGGTAAATTGAGCATTAACCTCTTATCTTTTTTACTTTTTACTTCCCTTATTAAGTCTTTCATAAATCTTACTGATGATGCCTCTCAGGTATATCGCAAACCTTTTTTGCAAGTTTAAACTTTTCTAGAACATACTCTAAGTCTGCTTTTTGATGAGTGGCCATATAGCTTGTACGTATCAAAGCTTCGCCTTTTGGTACGGCAGGAGAGATGACAGGAGTGCAAAAGATACCCTGTTCCTTTAGAAATCTTGTAACTTCCATCGCCTTAAGATCATCTCCTACAAATATAGGGATGATTGGCGTTTGAGAATTGTAAGTATAAAAACCAAGATCTTTAAAACCTTGTTTCATGAATTCAACATTTTTCCATAGGTTTTCATGAATAGATCCATCGGCCAGGACAATATCAATACATTTTGAAACTGTTGCTATGGCAGCTGGTGGTAAGGCCGCAGAAAACATAAAGCTTCTTGAGGTATGCTTTATATAATCAATAATGTCTGCCCTTCCAGAAATAACACCTCCAATTGAAGCAAAAGACTTGGAGAAAGTACCCATGTTAAGCTCTACTTTGTCAGTGAGATTAAAATGGTCCATGGTTCCACGTCCTCTCTCTCCTAGGACTCCAAGCCCATGGGCATCATCGACGTAAACCATTGCTCCATACTTCTGGGCCATTTCTACAACCTTAGGAAGGTTCAATATATCCCCAGTCATAGAAAAAACACCATCAGCAACGATAATCATTCGTTTAAATCTATTAACGTTACTTTGAAGAGCATCTTCCAAGCTTTCCATATCATTGTGCTTGTACTTAAAAGTTGTTCCCATCGCCAATCTTGAAGCATCTATGATTGAAGCGTGATTTTCAGAATCAAAAAGCATACAGTCTTTTGGCCCACATATGGAGCTTAAAGCACCGAGGTTGGCCTGCATTCCTGTAGCATAGACGATGGCCTTATCATGGCCGAGATACTTTGCTAGTTTTTCTTCAAGTTCTTCATGAATAGTTAAGTTTCCATTTAGAAAACGTGATCCAGTACAACCAGTTCCAAACTTATCGATAGCATTTTTAGCGGCCTCTCTAACTTCCGGATGATGGGTAAGCCCTAAATAGTTATTGGACCCGATCATAATTTGTTTTTTGCCATGAACCTGAACGCTATAGCCATCAGTTTCTTCAATAGGGGTGAAGAATGGATATAGATCATTTTCTTTTAGATATCTGGCCTTGGCCATAATCTTATTTTCTGTGAATGGATTAACCATGTATAATTCCTGTTATTTTGAGATATCAGACCCTACCTCATATCGCATAAAAATAAAAAACTTTTCTGGCAAAAGGCAGTATTTGAGGTGGCGCGTAACTTTAAAAACTTTTCAAATTTCGCCCACTTTAAGGTAGATATTGAATGAAAAAGAACACTGGGAGCATCGTGTTAGAAGGTAATATTGAAAAACTCAGAACGGAACTAAATGATAAAGTTCAATATCAATTCTGTGTCCGTCCAGATCCAAACTCTAAAGAAATTGAGTTGATGGATATGAACCCTCTCATCGGGTCTAAAATTAGAATAGAGTTTAAAGGACTTATTCATTGTACCTTTTGTGGAAGGGAAACTAAAAAATCCTTCTCTGGAGGATATTGTTTTCCATGCTCCCAAAGCCTTGCTCAATGTGATCTCTGCGTACTTCGTCCACATACTTGCCACTACGACAACGGAACATGCCGTGAACCAGAGTGGGGTGAAAAGAATTGTATGATACCTCATTATGTCTATCTCTCTAACACAACAGGTGTGAAAGTCGGCATTACTAAACACACCCAAATACCCACGAGATGGATAGATCAAGGTGCTATAGAGGCCATTCCCATTTTAAAAGTAGGTACACGCTACCAATCTGGCGTTTTTGAAAAACTCTTTTCCCAAGAAGTTGATGATAAAACTAATTGGAGAAGTCTAATAACAGGAAAGATTACTCAAATAGACCTAGAAAGCACTAGAGATAGGCTCTTTGAAATCCTTGGTGATGAGATTGATGAGTTAGAAGAAAAATTTGGTGGTGACTACGTAGAAATTTTAGAGGATGAGTCATTAACTAGAATCAACTATCCCGTAATCAATTATTGCTCTAAAGCAAAGTCCCTCAACCTTGAAAAAATGGAAGTAATTGAGGATGAACTTCTTGGAATCAAAGGCCAGTATTTTATTTTTGAAACTGGCGCTATTAATATTCGTAAATATATTGGATATAAAGTAAAAATAGAAGGTTTATAAATGAAAGACAGTACACCCCAAATCATTAAACTTGAAGACTATCAAGCTCCAAATTATCTCATAAAAGAGGCCTTTATTGAGTTTGACCTCCATGAAGATAAAACTCAAGTTAAGGCCCATTATAAAATAGAGCGTAATAAAAACCAACCTCCAGGCCCTCTTGTCTTTAATGGAGAAGAATTAAAATTTATCTCATTAAAATATAATGGAACTATAGTTAGTGATTATGAACTTGGCCCAGAACATTTAGTCTTTCAACCAAAAGAAGACGAGTTTGAGGTTGAAGTTGAAAACTATATTAATCCTACGACAAATAAAGCACTAGAAGGGCTTTATAAATCAGGTGATATTTATTGTACTCAAAATGAGCCAGAAGGGTTTCGTCGTATTACTTATTTTGTGGATCGTCCTGATAATATGACTGTCTTTACTACAAAAATTATCGGTGACAAAAAAGAGCAGCCAATCCTTTTAAGCAATGGAAACCTTATAGAATCTGGTGATCTAGATAACAACCGACATTTTGCTGTATGGAATGACCCTTTTCCTAAGCCAAGCTATTTGTTTGCTCTCGTAGCAGGAGACCTAGGATTAATCCAAGATAGCTATATTACAGGCTCAAACAAAGAGATTGACTTACGTATCTACTGTGACAAAGGCAATGAAGACAAATGTCATTGGGCGATGGAGAGTTTAAAAAACTCGATGAAATGGGACGAAGAACGCTATGGGCTTGAGTATGATTTAGATATTTATATGATAGTGGCCGTTGATGCTTTTAATATGGGGGCCATGGAAAACAAAGGTCTTAATATTTTTAATACAAGCTGTGTCCTGGCCGATCCTAAAATGGCGACGGATGATAACTTTATGACTATTGAGAGTGTAATAGGTCATGAATACTTCCACAATTGGACAGGGAACCGTATCACTTGTAGAGATTGGTTTCAGCTCACCTTAAAAGAAGGTTTAACAGTTTATAGAGATCAAGAGTTTAGTGCTGATCTTAATGATAGGGCCGTTCAAAGAATAAAAGATGTTTACCGACTAAGAGAGTCTCAGTTCCCTGAAGATGCCGGGCCAACATCTCACCCCATTAAACCTGAGCGCTATATTGAAATTAATAATTTTTATACGGCCACTGTTTATGAAAAAGGATCTGAAGTCATTAGGATGATTGAAACGCTTCTAGGAAGAGAAGGCTTTAGAAAGGGAATGGATAAGTATTTTGAACTTTATGATGGTCAGGCGGTAAGAACAGAAGATTTTCTTCATGCCATGAGTTTAGCAAATGGCAATTTTGACTTTACTCAATTTAAGAGATGGTATTCCCAAGCAGGTACACCCAAACTTAAAATAAGAACATCCTATGATAAAAAGCAAAAGCAGTTTTGTTTAAGTGTTGAACAAATCCTTTCAAACAAAAATGAGCAATATTTTATCCCTCTAAAAATAGCGCTTCTTTCAAAATCTGGTGAGGAATTAAATATTTCTCATGAAAAAATCATTAATGAAGATGTGCTTATAATTTCTAATATGAAGGAAGACTTCATTTTTAATAATGTAGAGGAATTGCCAGTTGTTTCATTGAATCGTGATTTCTCAGCACCTGTTATTATTGACTCAGACCTAAGTTTTGAGGATTATCTGCATTTATTAAGATATGACAATAATCTATTTAATAAATATGAATCGGCCCAAAATATCTATAAAAAAATATTCTTTGATCGATTCTCTGGAAAGGGTACGGAGGAGTTTCCTACGAAATTAATAGAGTCTTTAAAAGATGTTCTTTTAGACTCCAAAATTAATGAATCTTTTAAGGCCTTACTTTTATCTCTACCTTCATTTGATTCTTATTTTGCAAGTCAAAATCCTATTAATGTAGAAAAAACTGTTACTATTGCTAAATTAATGAAAAAGCAGCTATCCATGGCCATTAAAGATGTTCTTTTTGAGCTTTATGAGTCACTAAATACGGAAAAAGAATTTATCGTTAATGCCACTGCTATGGGAAAACGATCTCTCAAAAATACAGTTCTTAATTTCCTTATGGAAACTGAACAATCTGATGTAGTTCAATTATGTAAGAATCAGTATCATAATGCTTTAAATATGACTGATGAAATTTCCTCACTATCACTTCTTGTAAATCACGAAATAGATGGTTTTGAGCAAGACCTGAACTCTTTTTATAAGAAATGGCATCAGGAAACTCTTGTTATGCAAAAATGGATGAGAGTACAAGTCGCATCAGAGACTGAGCGAGGTTATAATATTATACCTAGCATAGAAAAAAATGATGTCTTTGATATTACTATTCCAAATATCGCCAGAGCTCTTTATGGCGCTTTCGCTGCGAATGTGGTCCAATTCCATCATTCTACGGGTAGAGGATATAAACTTCTTGCAGATAAAATTATAGAGCTCAATAAAATAAATCCTCAAGTCGCTGCACGGTTGAGTGGGGCCTATAAATCATATGCTAAACTTGATTCTCAAATGAAAAAGTTAATGGAAAAAGAGCTTATAAGAATAAAATCTACTCCACAGCTTTCTAAAAATGTTTTTGAAATTATTTCAAAAGTTTTGGATCAAAAATAGCCGTTCGCTAAAGTCGGTTAATGGAAAGGAATGATTGTCCTTAGTGAATTTTTTACTGAGCTGGGTTAAAATTTCATAAAAAGCTAATGAGGGCCATTTATGGAAAATAATCAATCTACTACTCCATTTTCAGTGTTAGAGATTTTTGAAATTGTTAATTCACTTGGTCGTTTAAAGATGCTTACACAAAAAATGGCCTTACTCATTTCCTATCTTCATTTTAGAACTGAAAATGAAAGCCAAACGAAAATTAATTTCGCCTCATTTAAAGAAAGCTTCGAGTTTTTTAAAAATGAATGGAACTTTATTGTACAAAAAACGGAAGAATATATTAAAAATAATAAACGAATTCATTACCTTGTTTATGATGATGGAAAAACAAAAGTAGCATCTCTTATGGAGGTTATTAAAAAAATGATTAATAACCTTGAAAATGGTGAAAAAATTTCAAGCAATGAATTTGAAAATACTTCAAAAAAACTTATGGTAGAAATTCCAAATCTTCTGAATGAAATTAATACTCAGTTCTATCAAGAAGGGAAAAATACTGTTGAATTAGATGAAAAAAACTATCAATTGACCCAAAAAGATATATTAAAAACTCTTAAAAGCATCACCGAAATTGCCTCAAGCGCAAGAATGATATCTTTTAATGCTCACATTATAGCTGAAAGGGCAGGGGGAGATATTGGTAAGGAATTTTCAGTCGTTGCTGAAGGTATCTCCAAGCTCACCACAAGAATTAATGATCTTGTTGATAAGGCCTTGGAGATAATCGAAATTGATCAGTAGAGCTCGCTTATAAGCTAGGTTGCGGAGACTCCCGTTTAATTAATTTTTTTTTTGAGTGTAAAACGCTTTTACCCTCAGCTTTTAGATCTTTTATGGCCTGAATGATTCTTTCAGACATAGAGGTTTCGGCCTTTTTCATCCAGGCCCGTGGATCATAGTGTTTCTTAGAGCCGACCTCGCCTTCTACTTTTAAAACCTTATCGTAGTTATGCATCATGAAATCTACCACAGGTCTTGTATAGGCATATTGTGTGTCAGTATCGATGTTCATTTTGATTACACCATAGTTTAGAGTTTCATGAATTTCATGTAACTCAGAGCCTGATCCCCCATGGAATACAAGCCAATGACGTGATTGTTCTCCAAGCTCTTTCATAACTGCTTCTTGACCATTTTTAAGAATTTCAGGTCTCAGCTTTACATTACCAGGCTTATACACACCATGAACATTTCCAAAAGTCGCTGCGTACATAAACTTACCAATAGGACTTAGTTCTTTTGCAACAGCAATCATTTCCTCATTCGTTGTATAGAGTTTATCGGCAGAGACATTTTCATTATTAATGCCATCCTCTTCACCACCAACAACTCCAGTTTCTACTTCGAGAATAATTTCACTTTTAGCGCATCTTTCAAGAAGCTTTTTTGAGATTTTTAGGTTTTCTTCTAAGGGTAGTTCAGAACCATCAAACATATGGCTATTGAAAAGGTTTGGCATTGCTTTGGCCCTTCTTTTTTCAGTTTCCTCAATGAGAGGAACTAAAAAAGAATCTACAAGCTCGGCCTGACAATGATCTGTATGCAGGGCTATAAGAACATCGACTTTCTCTGCCACGAGATGAATGTGTTGAGCTAGAGATATCGCACCAACGACCATATCATTTGCAAATTGGCCTGAGGCAAACTTTCCACCACCTGTTGAGACTTGAAGAATGCCATCAGTTTTCATTTCTGCAAATGCTTGAATGGCAGCATTGGCAGTTGAAGTTGAAGTAACGTTAATGGCCGGATAGGCAAAACCATTTTTAGCTGCATTGTCTAACATTTCACAGTACTGTTCATAATTGGCCACTGGCATATCGAAAGTCTCCTTTAGGTTTTAAATAAGACAGAATTTAACCCTATTTGACAGATAAAAGCAACATTGATTCGATGTGTAAGAAGGGGGTAGAGACCCCTTCTACTAGTCGATTTGATCTTCACAATTTTGACATTCAACTGCAGAGGGGGATCCACCTTCTACAAGAAGACCGAACCATTGGAGAAAAGGGACACCTTCATTGACAAGACTATAGTACTCAGAAGATGGGATAAATGAATGGGAAAGTCCTGCGGCAGTAAAATAAGTGTAATTACTTAGGCCCTTTATTAGAGAGTAGTTACTTTTGTTTAATGTATTATAAAAATATTCATCAAGATCGATATCATCAGATTTCTCCTCTTCTTTCATAAGCTCAAGAAAGAAAATTTGACCTTGATCATGAGAATAATTGAACTGAGAAAAAGTAATTTGAGGATAATGGGTACCAACGGCATTATAGACATCAACTAAGGTTTTATTCATCCAATTACTTTGAAAATCACTTAGCCCAGGTATCCAACTGGGAATATTTTCAAGTGCGTTCCAGTTTTGAAAGCTTTCCCGAAAAAATTTTTGGGTTATGACACCTGCTCCAGAATCACCCATTTGTGAAATGGTATAGGCCGTATTTTTGTATTGTTCAATAATTTTTGGTGCCCAATAAATAGAAGCATAACTACCGGCACTCGTACCAGTGATGAGAACCTTCTCTGGCCTTTTAACCCTTTCAAAAATCCAACTGAGGGCCGCTTTGGCATTAATTGCTCCTTTAAAGTTAATTGTAAAGGCCTTGTCACCCTTTCCAAACTTAACAACATTATCACCCCAATGGAGATCTCCTGTACAATACCCTACAACGAGATGAGACCAATCTTTTACAGGATTTTTTTCATTATCTTTTAAATAAATCCCATGAGCACCTTTGACTTCACCCTCCATAGGGTTGTTGTTATTTCTGAAGGCCGCTCTCCTACAACTCTTTTCACTCCAGCAAGCACCACCACCAACAAAATCAATAATCAACTTAGTAGGATCGCCTTCCTTAAAAAAGAATGAGTAGGGGGCACCGTAGGCACAAGTCGTTTTTCCACCAGGGAAAATCTCCCACCATTTTTTATCGTGATGATAGACTTCACGTGGTTCTGGGGTGAATGCATAGGCATAATTAAATAAACATAAAAATAACAATAGAAGTTTCATTTTTTTCTCCTTTCAAAAGTTGTTATATGAAAATTCATTTTGTTATTAATGAAAAGGTTATTAGGGACAGTTAAGGCGGGACGGCCTTGAAAGACTTTTGTTACTGAAATAGTATCTGTCAAAACCTTAAAGGAGAATGTATATGAAAAAAAAGTTTATAGTTTTAAGTCTCATCTTATTTTTTAGTCATAATTTATTGGCAAGTGTTGATTATCATCTCGTTAAAATCATCAGTGAACCTGAAAATAATAAAATACATAACTTCCTTCTGGAACTCGATAAGAATAAAGATATTCTTTCAATCGTGAGAACAAGTGGAAGCGATAGACAGGAAATTGGGATCAATCTCCTGCAAGAAGGTGATTATGTCTTACTGAGTCAATCTAATAGAGATGTCATCATCCTTCAATGCCCTCAGTGTGACTCGGTTCATGGCGGTGAATTAGGTATAAAATATTTGAGAAATGGTCTAAATATGACTTATAGAACCCTCAATTTAACGCTTAGAAGAATGAATGATGACTGGGGGTTATTTTATGGAGAAACAAAGGTTAATAGCTTGAGAATTAAAACCCGTAAGATTTTGGGCCAAGTCATTGGGATTAGAAAGATTCTTATCAATAAATGATATAGGGAAAATCTAAAAGTTTTATTGAGTTTTAAACATTCAGTTGCTTAACCCTTTGTTCCGATAATGCTATAGTAGCGGAAATTAAAAGGAACCTTGTGTATGGCAAAAAAGAAAAAATCTGAGGTTGAAAAGCGTTATTCAATTGATAAAACGGATAAAAAAACTCTTAAGCAGTGGTATTCACTTCTTAAACTAGGAAGACTTCTAGACGAGAGGGCCCCTAATTACCTGAAACAGGCCTTAGGATGGAGTTATCATGCTCCCTATGCTGGCCATGATGGTATCCAACTTGCCATCGGCCAGTGTTTTGTTTTAAATGAGGATCATCTTTTTCCCTACTACAGAGATATGCTTACTTGTTTAAGTGCAGGCTTAAGTCCTGAAGAAATAATATTAAATGGTATTTCGAAAGATACGGATGTAGCAAGTGGTGGACGCCATATGAGTAATCACTTTGCAAAACCAGAGTGGAATATTCATAATGTTTCATCTTGTACGGGAAACCATGTCCTACACTCCGTAGGAGTGGCCAGAGGAATCAAAAAATATAATCATAAAGGGGTATCTATTAGCTCACAAGGTGAGTCCTCAACTTCTGAGGGGTATGTTTATGAGGCCATAAATGGTGCCAGTAGGGAAATACTACCTTGCATATTCGTTTTCCAAGATAATGGCTATGGGATATCGGTACCTAAAAGAGAACAAACGGCCAATGAGTTTGCTGCGGATAATTTTTCAGGATTTAAAAATCTAAAAATCATTCACTGTGATGGTAAAGATATTTTTGATTCAATGAATGCCATGGCCGAAGCTAGAGAGCATGCTCTTAATGGTTTAGGACCAGTTATTATTCACGCCCACTGCGTTCGAATTCATGAACATAGTAACAGTGATAAGCATGAGCTTTATCGTGATAAACAAGAAATCGCAGATGCCCTTGAACAAGACCCATTCAAGCATTTTAGAGATTTATTAATTAATAAAAATGTATTCAAAGAAAGTGATCTAGAAAAGATCGATGAAGATATGAAAGCTCAGGTTCTTGATGCTCATCAAAAAGCAGTGTCTGCTCCTAATCCAACCCCTGAATCGATTTACGATTTTGTATTGCCACCGGAACATATTTGTAATCTTTTTCCAACTGGAGAACATCAAGAATCAGGCGAGGCGATAAAATTTATAGATTCACTTAACCAAACATTGAAAGAAGAGTTTCGCCATAACCCTGATACCTATATATGGGGGCAGGACATGGCCAATAAAGATAAGGGTGGAGTGTTTAATGTCTCAAAAGGTATGCAACAAGAATTTGGCCCAGAGAGAGTATTTAATGCACCAATTGCTGAAGACTTCATTGTAGGAACGGCCAATGGTATGAGTCGCTTTAATGACAAAATTAGAATTGTTATTGAGGGAGCAGAGTTTGCTGATTATTTTTGGCCTGCCATGGAGCAATTTGTAGAATGTACTCATGATTAT
Organism: Bdellovibrionota bacterium; assembly: GCA_030828105.1. Classification (GTDB taxonomy): domain Bacteria; phylum Bdellovibrionota; class Bacteriovoracia; order Bacteriovoracales; family Bacteriovoracaceae; genus JAURDE01. The sequence continues at coordinate 19,384 of JAURDE010000016.1, forward strand.
TGGAGAACTAATGGACAGTTTTCTCCAAATATAACGATTAGACTTGCCTCTGGTGGATATATTGGAGGAGGTCTTTATCATTCTCAAAATTTAGAGGCCACACTAACTACTTTTCCTGGAGCAAGAGTTGTTGTTCCAGCTTTTGCTGATGACGCGGCCGGGTTATTAAGAACCTGCATGCGAAGTGAAGGTCTTTCTGTATATCTCGAGCCTAAGGCCTTATATAACTCTAAAGATGCTATGAGCGTAGTTCCCCAAGACTTTGAAGTACCGTTTGGTAAGTCTAGAGTAAGAAGAGAAGGGACAGACTTAAGTATTATTACCTATGGGAATACAGTTCATCATAGTCTTAAGGCCGCCGAGAAATTGTCGACTGAAGGTTATAGTATTGAGGTTGTAGACCTTAGGTCTCTGAGCCCTCTTGATTATGAAGGCATTTCTCAAACGGTTCAAAAAACTAATAGAGTGATTGTTATTCACGAAGATAAGGTCTTTGCAGGCTTTGGTGGAGAGGTCGCTTCTTTTATTGCGGATGAGCTCTTTGAACATTTAGATGCACCTGTAAAAAGAGTTGGTGCAACTTACACACCTGTAGGGTTCAATAGAATTCTTGAGCGAGCTATACTACCTGATGAAAATAAAATTTATAATGCCATCTTAGAGCTGCTTAAATATTAACCGATAAGACTAACCCCTCGATCGAAGAGCATAGCGACAGTTCTCAACGAGAATTTTTAAGGGAGTATCGGCAGGGTACTTTTCCAAAAGAGGTTCGAGAATCTTAACCGCTTTTCGTGGCCTTTGCTCTCTAAACTCATGGAAGCCTTTTTCGTAAGTATTTATATCATCAGGCCGATTGTAGAAGAGGTGGTTGCGATCAAGAATTTCATAGGTATTAAAATAGATTTCTTTTCCTGTTAGTTTCAGGCGGTCTATAGGACGAAATTGAAACTGACTGAGTTGTTCTTCAGTCAATGAGGCAAGAGTGAACTCACTTACATGGAGTCTAATACCGTAATGTTTACAAAGCTTTTCAAGCCTAGAACCTAAATTCATATGTTCACCAATAGCGGTATAACTGATGACATTGTCACTGCCCATATTACCAACACTACACATTCCTGTATTCAAACCAATACCATGCTCAATAGCAGGTAATCCTTGTATAAGGTATTCTTCGTTTAAAGTAGGTAAGGTCTCTATCATCTCTAAAGAGGCACAAATAGAACGGTAGGCATGATCCTTAATTTCTATAGGCGCACCCCAAAATGCCACAATAGCATCTCCAATATATTTATCTAGAGTTCCTTTATTGTTAAAAATGATATCAGTCATTTTTCCCATATACTGATTGAGGTAACTTGAAAGCTCATCTGGTTTAAGTTTTGCTGCGACTTCTGTAAAGTTCCTTATATCACTGAAAAATACCGTAATAACTTTACTTGTACTTCCTACCTTTGCGTGTTCAGGATGGGTAAGCATATCGTCAACGACATCAGGTGATATAAAACGGCGGAAGGTATTACGAATTTTCTTCTTTTCTTTGGTCGTGGCATAAAACTCAACAGTCGTTCCCCATAAATAACACGCCAAAATTGATAAGAGACAAAAGAAAAGTTTAACCTCAAAACCCTCTGGTGTGAGATAGTATATATCAGCAAAAAGCAAACCAGAGGTCATTGCAATTGCAACTAAAATATCTAAAGTGGCACTTTGAAAAGTCATAATAAAAATCATTAAAAAACTCGTACCTAATAAGATAATCCAAGAGAGGTACGTAGACTTACCACTGGGTCTAAAATGCTTTCCATCGAGCATCATGTGAGTCATGTTCATGTGAAAATAAACACCAGGTAAATCAGATTTAATAGGTGTATTTCTTAAATCGTGTGCTCCATAGGCCGTAGAACCAATAAAGACAATTTTATTCTCAAATAGATCACGAAGATCTTTATTAGAGCTTTCATTGAGAAAATCAGATACGGATATTCTTTGAAATTGATCACGGCCGCCTAGCCACCGAACTTTTGTTTCCCCTTTAAAATTAATATTATAGTAGGAATAGTCAGTGACGAGATATTTTTCTTCTGAGTCAGAAAGATCAATAACAGCATTTTCACTCATATAGGCCTGGTAAATAATGACTGGGAAGGAAGCAAAGTGAATACCGTTAATATTTGCAACAAGAGGGTACATCCTAAAGACACCATCCCCATCCTTTTCGGCCCTAATAAATCCAAGGGCCGGTGATGCCTTAAGCAAAGTTTCAAGAGGATATACAGATTTAGATAAATAAGAAGGAAATAGGTTTATGCCTTTAGCCTGTTTAGCCTTGAGCATAAAATCAAGCATTGAATCTGGAATATTTTTAAATGAATCCTTTGAAGAAAGAGTGACGCCATAAGGAAGAATGACTTTACTTCCCCTTTTTGTTTGAAAACGTTTTATGGCATTAGAAAAAAGGTCATCAGGAGATTTACCTTCAAATCTTTTTTCAGGCTCGGAAAAAAAAATATCAAAGGCTATAATTTTGGCGTTGAGTTTGGTTAACTTCTGTACGACATTGGCCCATACCTCTCTTGAAAAAGGCCAACGACCTATTTTCTTTAATGACTCGTCATCTATTTCTAAAAGGACAATTCTTTCAGCGACTCTTTTTTTATCCAGAGTTTTTCTCATTCTCCAGTCATAAAAACGATCTTCAAAAAACGAACTATAACCTGTTAAGTTTTTAAGCTCAGAGTTTCTCATTTCTCTGTTTATAGTGGCAAAGAAAATACTCGTGGTACAAAAGAGGACAATGATAAACATACCTGAAAACTTAAGGATGTTTTTAAGCACTTCTCCTCCTAAAAGTCATATTTAAGGTCAAATAAAAAATCACTTTTCGAGTAAGAAAAAGAATCTTTATCTTTTGAATATTTTTTCTGAAAGGAATAACCCGTAACTACTTTGAAATTTTTATTGATGGCCTTAGATAATTTAAAACCTGGAGTAAATGTTTTTTCAGTCCCCCTAGTGCTTTTGTTCTCGATTGTGTCAAGAAAAGATATGGAGAAGTAGGGATTGAGAGTGAATTGAGGTAAAATATTTGGCCAGATATAATCAACTCTAAAAAGATAGTTGTTTGAGCTAGAGTTAGGATCACTTACCTTGGTTAAGTCTGCTTGAAATGTATAAACTAATACTTTACCTGTGCTAAGAATATGAATCTGATTTAGAGATAATGTTCGCGTGTTGTTGTTTTGTTCACTGGTATAGCTTTTGAGGCTTTTTATTTTAAACTTCACAGTACTTTGACCAATATTAAAATATTTAAACTTTTTCCCAATTCCGATAAGTTTGTATCGGCTATTATAGATTCTTTCTTTGTTGGAGAGTCTATCTTTAGCGGTATATTTATATTCTAATTCCGCTAAATAGCTTGAGGGAGAGTTAAAAGTTTTTGTTTCATAACTAAAGTTAACATTTGCTTGAATATCATAAGTATCATTAGAGTGAACAACACTTTGGTCTCTATTTGTATGATATCTTTGTTCTAGTTTAAGTGATGGAGTGATAATATATTCTTTTTCTAAAATATAACGATAAGACCCCTCAATAGATGTATTGTGATAGAAGGAGTCTGTGTTTGTCGATTTAGTTTCAGGTGTATCTGATTCAAAAATAATATTACTATCATAAACAAGCTTATGTGAAATACTTAAATCCCAATCTCTTTCTTTGACTCGTCTCCCGTTTTTCATAAGATAGGGATCAAGTCCCAGTCTTTGCTTAATATTTATAAGTTGTTCGTTAATTTTCGAGATAAGGGAGCTCTTTCTATCTGTGATTTTGGCCAATTCTAAATCAGGTATTATTTTATCAATAGCGATTTTTTTTATGTTCTGATTATTTTCCTCTAAATTGAAGCGAGAATTGGCCCTTTGAAAATAAGCAATTTGCTTTAAATTCTTATCTTTTGGGGAAAGTTCTATTATTTGATCGAAGTATTTGATGGCCTGTTTATGACTTTCTAATATTTGATAAATATAACCAACATAATAAAGGGAATTGATTTTTTTATAATTTTTATTAGCTGATATTTTAAAATTTTCAATGGCCTTTTCAAGAGAGTTCTTTGCGTAATTGGCCTGTCCCATCTCGTAAAATATATCTTTAACTTTGATTTTTTTTCTTAGTGCCTTTTCGTAGTTTTCTACGGCCTTATCAAAGTCTTTATTTCGGGCATAAGAGAGCCCTCTTAAATAATAATTTTGTGCATTTAACGGAAGCTTTTTGAGTACTTCTATAGCATTTTGAAACTTTTTATCTTTGATTAAAATTTTTACAGTTTCAAAATTAGAAAATGCTTGAGTAGAGTAAAAAATGAGAAATACAAAGAAGGTTTTTTTTAACAAGTTACTACCCTTTATAATCGATTTATTATTTAATAAATATTATAAAGGGATATTTCTTATTTGGGAAAATTAGGGTGACACTGTCTGCGGCTCTTCATTAAAAATAATCTTTAACCGAGTATAGTTGTTGGGATTTTGGATCTGCTCAGTAATTTCTTCTGCGTTTTCTTCGGCCTCTTCTTCAATTTCTGTTACGGCCTCTTCAACCAATTCTTCAATGAGCAACGGATCTATGAATTCATCTTCATAGGTTACAAGACTATCACTCTCAATTATTTCTGAAGTCGGAAGCCTTTCTATTTCAGATGTTTCTTCATCTAAAAATTCAGATTCACTTAAGAAGGCTTCTTCTGAAACTCCTGGAGGAATGGGGTCCCTATAGGTTTGTTTTTCTTCTGTCTCTTTATTTTGGGACTCGTCTTGTTTACTTTCAGTCTCTTCTTGACTGCTTTCAGGTATACCAAAAAGAGAGTCAACATTCTTTTTGAAGCTTTCAAACTCGGCCTTTGGAATTTCTTTGGGGGGTGGGGGTGGTGCATTTAATTTTACAGAAGTTCTCATACCTTTTTCAACTAATACTGCCTTGGCACTATTGAGGGCCCTATCGAGTTCTTCTGCCTTAATAAAAGCGGTGATATCTCTAATGTTAACCATGGCCACGAGCCCCGAGATAACATCTAGGTTTGTATTTCCAGAAAAGGGATTAAAGCCGACAATAAAGTCGGTACCTCTAACGCCCATTGCAGCATTTTTGGTCTTTATGAACATTTTACTTTTGTTATCATCCTGGTTTTGAGTGAGATCTTTCTCTACTTTTGATCTTATCTGACCTTTTAGCAATGATATAATTCCGGCCTCATTTTTTTTATAACTTGCTATTTTCATGTTTGAGGCAGGGCCTACGTTTATTGAAGATTTGTCTTTAAAAAGAAGTTTAGCAAAACTTTTTTTCTGGGTAATCACTTCTGAGCCTTCATCCACCCAGTCACCCTTTTTGAGCTTTTTTTTCAGCCCATTTACATCGATTTGGGTAACTTCTCCGCGCATAAGTATGACTTTCGCTACTTGAGCACCATAAACTTGCCCTGTTAATATAATGAATATAATTAAGTATTTCATTAAATCTGCTTTCGGCTCCTTTCATTAGGGCCTTAAGTTATTATACCCATTTATAACAAATATGGACTTACCTTCCCTATAAACGATAGCTTTCCACGACTTTGTTTTTTTTAAGGTGAAATAACTGATAACTCTAATTGGCTATTATGTGATTTCAGGTATCTAGATTTATCTCTTGATATCCGTTGGTGCAGTATAGGTATCTGTTTTTATAGGGCTCGTTTGTATACTTGGTGGTTGGACTGGGCGAGGCATTCTTTTGATAGGTCTTCGCTTAAAAGTCCTCTTCTGGTGGTCTTTATGGTTTTTGTTCTTTAATAGAAATAAAGGGTTTTGTTCTAGGCCTTCATCCTTAGAGCTATTAGGCCTTTTTCTTTGAAGAGTCTCTTTATCTCTTTCTTGTGAGGGCCGTCTTTTAATAAAATCCATTTTTCTGATTTGAAGCTTGTTTAGAATTTTCTTAGGAATCATACTTGGCCTAGAAGGGGGGAGTTTACGGTTAATAATTGTACTTCTCATCCCAGGTTTTACCAACACAGCAAACCTAGAACGTAGCATTTTATCGAAGTCTATTGCCTTAATATCTCGATAATCCATTTCTTGCGTATTTACCATGGCCACTTCGCCCGTGATAACATCAAGGCTTGTTACTTTTTTAGAGTGATCAAAATCAACAATAAAGTCTGTTCCTCTCACCCCCAAAGCAGCATTTTCTGTTTTAATGAAAAGCTTATTTTTATTTTTATCTCTTCTCCACTTTAGATAGTCTTTCTTCACAAGAGTTCGAATTTTACCTCGTACCAAAGATAAGACTCCAGGGTTATTTTTGGGATAATTATTAATTTGAAGTAATGAGTTCGATGCGAGATTAAGAGAGCTTCTATCATCAAATACAATACGAATAAAAGATTGATCTTGAGTTTCGATAGTACTTTTATCAAAGACAGGGGCGCCCTTTTTTAAATAGCTCTCATGGCCATCGGCCTTTTTCATGATTACTTCACCTTTTATTAATAAAACAATTCCAACTTTAGAGGTATCAGCAATAGATGTCTGAAATAAGATCAAAGATGTGATAAATAGAATAACTCTAGGTTTTAGCATATTTAACCTGTATCGGACTAAAGAAGTACAGAATAAAGGATATCAAGCCTTTATTGAACGACCTAATTATAAAGGCTTAGAGTTTTAAATAATGATTGGAGTGCCAAAATTTAAAGGATTTCTAGGAAGTTTTCAGGGGGGCGCCCAACAGTGGCCTTATCGTTATCATAAAGAATTGGTCTTTCCATAAGAACGGGGTTTTTGGCCATCAGATCAATAAGCTCTTTTTCATCTAAGCAATCTTTATAGACTGACTCTTTAGTCCTAGTAAATTTCAATACAGGTAGGTTTAACTTTTCAGACAATGAAATGATCTCATTGCTATCAAGTGGATCCTTAAGATACTCTCTTACTTTGAAGTCGACTTTCTTTTCGTTTAATAATTGGAGCCCTTGTCTACTTTTTGAGCAACGAGGATTGTGAAGGTAAGTATACATATTAACTCCTAAAAAATAGTCATACCAAAATTTACCATAAAGATATGATCTTCAATATCATTTCCGGCAGACTCAGTCGAAAGAACTTGTACAGACGTGTTATCTGATGCATCTACTAAAGAGACATCATGGGCCCTATAATATCCATACATAAACTCTAAGTAGACTGGATGCTCTTGCTTATAGTTTAATATTTCTTCAATACCAAATGAGAAAATACCACCACGAGAAATATAGGTAAGCTTATCATTTTCTTTAAAAGTTCCACCTGAAGTTCGATACTCTTCAATCTTAACGGTTTTTATAGACCACGTAGGTCCAGCACTAAGAAAGAAATGCCAATTTTTATAAGGTGTATAATCAGTAAGATACTTGAATAATGGCCCAAAAGAAACAGTACGCATGACTCCCGTTCCAATAATGGTTGTATTATTGGCACTAAACTCAATCGCTTTGGCCTTACCA
>JAURDE010000106.1 GCA_030828105.1 Bdellovibrionota bacterium
ATTGTTATGCGGTTCGGCAGGTTAAGTAAAATGGTAAAGTACTATTTTCCTTGGTATAAACAAATCTCTTATGGCAAAAAGTCTTTAAAAGGGTGGAGCATGGAGAATAATTTTTGTTTAGTTATGGCCGGAGGTAAAGGAACAAGATTTTGGCCAGAATCAACATCAAAAAAACCTAAACAATATTTATCTTTGTTAGGTGACAACACCTCCTTACTATCTAAAACATTAAATAGATTTGAGGGGCTTGTAAAAACTGAGGATAGATTCGTTGTAACTGTAAAAGAACAAAAAAAGCTTGTTTTAGAATCTACAGACACCCAAATTAGCAAAGATGGGATCATTTTTGAACCGGCAGGACGAAACACAGGCCCTTGTATACTTCTTAGTTTAATTTATCTTTTAAAAAACGGGGCCAGTGAAAATGATCTGGTGGCCATTGTACCGAGTGATCATGTTATTTTAAATGAAAAGGGTTTCCAAAACTCAATTAAAAAAGGACTTAAGCTTGCCTCAGAAACACAAAGTATTGTGACAATAGGTATACGCCCTCATTTTCCTCATACCGGCTATGGATATATCAAAAGAGGACAACCAATCGGTGAGGGCTTTGAGGTCCAAGAGTTTAAAGAAAAACCTGATTTTCAAACAGCAAAGTCCTACCTTGCCTCAGGTGAGTTTTATTGGAACGCGGGCATGTTTATGGCGCCAATAAAGGTTTTAATGTCCGAGTTTAAAAAATGTAGCCCAGAGTTGTATCAATATGTAGATAAAATCCAGGAGTCTATAGAAGATGAGGATAAAACTGAAGAGACTTATCTCAAAATGCCAGAGCTTTCTATTGATTATGCCGTCATGGAAAAGTCAAAAGCTGTTAAAGTTCTAGAGGCAGAATTTGATTGGAATGATTTAGGCTCTTGGGAGGCCATGGAGTCGGTAATAGAGCCAACTGAAAATAATACTCTCATAAAACAGCAAGGACATTATTTGGCCAATGCTACAGGTAATATTGTTTATGCTCCAAATAAATTTGTTTCACTGGTCAATATTAAAGATTTAATCGTTGTAGTTAACGATGATGTTTTGATGGTGCTTCCGAAAGAAGATAGTCAAAAAGTAAAAGAAATCGTTAGCTATATTAAACAAAATAAAGATGAATCCTTACAAACACTGATCTGACTTAAATAATCAGGTAATTAAGACGATAAACCCTTTATGAAAAAAGGGCATAATGAGGAAGATAATCCTTCGAAAGATAAGGGAGATACCTGGGTATCTTATTCCGATCTCTTTACGAGTCTTTCGATAATTTTTCTTACTATGTTTGTCTTTGCTTTATTACAAGCAGGCCTTAATAAACTTGAAAAAATCCAGGTAAAAAAAGATGTTGAAAAAAGGTTAGAAGGTAAAATACCTAAATCTTTGTCAAATAAAATAAAGTCTCAAGAGGATAAACTAAATAAGGCCGTCAAAGAGTTCGAATTACACGATAAAGTGATATCAGAAAAAGTTTTAGAGTTAAACTTTTTATCCTCAAAAATCAAACAACAAAATAAAATTATGAAAGACGTCTTAAAAGAGCAGAAGCAAACTCATGGAGTTATGCAGGAGTTAAGAGAAGAAGTCGAACAAAAGAAAAAACAGGTAACAAAACTCAAAGAAGAAGTTGATTTTAATGAAGGTGAATTAAAAAAAATTAAAAACAGATATGTAAGATCGAATCAGGAAATTCAGAAGCTGCAACAAGAAATCAAGAATAAAGCAGAGGAATTATCAAAAAATGAAAAAATTATTTTAAGGATGGAAAATGTTGCAAGCAACTTAGAGGCTGAGTTGCAAAATAATGAAAAAAAACTACAAGAAAGAGAAAGTGATCTTAAAAATAAAAATGAAGCAATTTCAAATACCCAAACCATGCTTAAATCAAAAGTCACAGAATTGAATAGAAATAAGGAAATCATAGAAGCTTCTAATAAAAAAATTGAGGAGCTTAGATCAAAAGTTAACAATATAAATAGTAAGTTAGAGTCACAAGACTTAGCGATAGACCGCAAGAATGAGAGTTTAGATAAGTTAAATAAGGAGCTTAAAGTAAAGGACAAATCTATTAGCGAGATTTCGCTATCCTTAGAGAAAGCGAAAGAAAGTATAGGCCAAAAGCAAAATCGTGTAGAGCAGCTCGAGAAAGAAAAAGATAAAAATTTAATTAAGTATACTCAGTTAAGTAAAGAATTGAAGAATATGAAAAGGACAAGTGAAATCAAAGAAAATGAATTAAGGAAAGTAATCGAAAAGAATAAAGAGGTCTTAGGACAATTGGACCAAAAGGGAAAAAAAATACAGCGTATAGTAAAAGAGAATGTTCTATTAAAGGAATCTGAAAAAATATTAAGAGATGAGAATAAAAATATAAGTAAAGAAATTGAGGCCCTAGTAAAAGAAAAGAAAAAGGTTATGAAAAACAACCTAGAGCTCCAAGAAGCTTATGCAGATAGCAGAAAGAAAATAGAAGAGTTCTATGAGAAGAATAAAGATATGGAGACAACCCAAAAAGATATAATATTAAAGAATAAAAAATTATTAAGCACTCTTGTGAATACTAGAAAAAACAACAAGTCCTTGTCCTTTGACCTACAAAATAATAAGGACGAAAAGGTTTTGTTAAAAAAAGAACTTGATAAAATAACACAAACAAAGAATCAGTTGGAAAAAGAGATAGATATCCTTCATAACAATATGAAAAAGGTTTCCTCAAATCTCAAATCTGAAGAAATTAAGAATATGGGTTTAGTGGAAGCTAAGGAGAAAATGGATAAACAGATCAAAAATATTTCGGAAAAGTTTGAAGGAATGGTTGATACGAATAGAAAACTAGAGGATAACATAAAAAAATTAATGAATGAAAAAAATAAGGTCGTTCAAAATTATAAAAATTTAGAAAATAAATTAAATAATAGTCTTCAAGAAAAAGAACGTCTTTTGGAGGAAGAGAAAAAGTTAGTTACAAAAAGCTCTAATTTGGAATCTAAGAATAAGCAGTTAGATAGTCGTCTCAAAGATATTTTAGCAAAGTCTTCCTCAATAGAGATGAAAAACAATGAACTTGAACAGAAAGTTAAAACTTTATCTTCTAAAAAAGAAATAGCAGAAAGTGCTAAACAAATCCTTGAAGAAAAATTGCAAAAGTCTATAGTAAGCAACGCCACATCTGACTCTGAAAACAAAGGTTTAAGGGAAAGACTCAATAATATTAAGTTTGAAAATGAATCTGTTACAGCGGAAAAGAAGGCCATAGAACGTAGGCTTAATGAAGTTCTAGCTAAAAACTCTTCTGTTGAAGAAAGAAATAAAGAGTTGGCCAAAAGACTACAAGATACATCCAAAGTAAAAAGAGGAATTACAAGCTCTAACGTCGAATTAGAAAATGAAAATAAAAAGTTAGCGTCAGATAATGAAATACTAAAGTTAAAACTTGGCAGTTATTTGAAAAATCAGAATGAGCTTAAAGCTCAGATAGCTTCTTGTGAAAAAAATAGTGGGGCCCTTAAAGTAAAATGCCTAAAAGATAAGAATGATTTAATTTCTAAAAATAAATACCTTGAAAAAGCGATCGCAAGTGGCCGTTTAGATGTAAAAGATTTAAAAGGGAAAATCACTCATCAAATCGCAGGTAATTTAAGTAAACGTTTTAAAGAAAGTGGCCTAAAGATTAATACTGATTCAAAGTCAGGTGTCGTTACACTGGTAATGGATGATAACTTTCTTTTTAAGCACGGTAGCGCCAAGTTAACTAAATCTGTAATTAATAAACTTAAAGAACTAATTCCTGTTTATACAAAAGGTCTTTTTGAAAATAGCAAAGTTGCAGAGGCCATCGATTCAATTGAGATCATAGGGCACGCAAGCCCTGTTTTTAATAAAAGATTTGTATCGCCTAAAGATGTCTATTCATATGCCTATAAATTCAATATGAGATTAAGTTATCTAAGGGCAAATAATATAAGAATGTTTATCACGAGCTCTGATTTTGGCGATTTTGAGTTTAAAAAGACGCTTGTGAGTAAATTCGTTACCAAAGGTAGAGGTTATTCTAAACCGTTATTTTCAAAATATAATCGATTATCTTTAATGAAAAAATATAAAGGGAAAATTCCAAAAAGGATCCCTAGCTCTCTAAAGCTTAAAAGAACCAAAGGGTGCGGGGAATTTGATTGTAGAAAGTCAAGGCGTGTTGAAATTAAATTTAATATAAAAAATGATAAGGCCACTCTTATAGAGGCATATTTTAAATAGGAGAAATCTCGTGTTAATGCATTTTCTAACATTTTTAGGAGAAAACATAATATGGTTTATGTTTGGTCTACTTGGTTTTTCCCTAATGTTTCGTTGGCTTAGTTATAAGTACACGAATTATGACTTCCTTTACTATACAACTTTCTTTAAGGAGGTTGGTAAGGTTCTTATAAACTTTGACACTATTAAAAATGATACTAACAAAGGTGAATCTTTATCTCATCTTCTCAATGAGGTAGCTAATGAATTACCTCATAGAAGTATAAGGTTTAGAAGAGCGAAAAACCTAAAATGGGGTGAGAAGCGTACGAAAATGTCTATTAAAGAGTACGAAAGTAAACATAGTGTAATAAGCAACCTTTTAAATGAAAAAAGTGTTTTTGAATCGAACTTTCCGCCAAACTATAATGATCTTGCAACAAGGGTTTTAGAAAGAGATAAAAACTGGGTAAAACTTTTTGGAGTAATACCTATTGAAGGTCTGTCTCGTTTTATTGATATATTACCAGGGATTTTCGTCATTCTAGGTATCCTGGGTACTTTTATTGGTATTTCATTGGCCTTACCAGAAATAGCCGAGATAGATTTCGAAAATATGTCTGGATCAAGTGATGTCCTTTCCAACTTTGTTGGTAAAGTGACTCTTTCTATGTCCACTTCTATTATTGGTATTATCTGTTCCTTGGCAATGACCCTATTGAATACTTTATTCCCTGTAAAAGGTGTGAGGAATCTCATTGTTAAAAATATGATTAATACCGTTGAAAGAATTTGGTATACCTTGCATGGAGGAGTAACAATGGAGCAACAACTTCATGATATCCTCCCTGAAATTAGAGATATAATTAAAGATATTCGAGATGCAGGGCTAAAAAATGCCGGCTAGGGTAGAGGGTATGTATTCATAACCCGATCATAAACCCTATCGATGTTTTTGAGATAAATCTCTCTTAGTCCATTTTCATCTGGGGCCTGTAAAGTAACTTCAATACCTTTTTCTTGTGCTAACTTTTGTAGTGTCGAAAAGAAGACATCCTTTGAATTGGATTGGTGCCCTTCAAATGAAGCTTTTTGTACAAGCTCGTATAATTCTTCTCTAGTAAAATCTGAGTTCAATATCAATTGGTGAAGATAATAACTAGATAGATAAGTAAAAGACTTTTCAACTTTACTACTAATCTTTTCTTCGTGGAATACGAGGTTTTTAACAGTTGAAGTCATCCTTACCAATGAATAGTAAAGAATCCCAAAATTATCTGGCAAATACATTCTCTCTGTACTTGAGTGGGAAATATCTCTTTCATGCCAAAGAAGTATATTATCCATTGCGACTTGTACGTGGGATCTAAGCATTCTTGCCATACCAGTTAGGTTTTCACCAGAAATGGGGTTTTTCTTGTGAGGCATAGTTGATGAACCTTTTTGTCCTTTTGAAAAGCCTTCATGAAGTTCGTCAATATCAGAGTGATGAAGATGTCTTATTTCAACAGCAATTCTTTCAAGTGCTGTACCAATAAGGCCAATAATAGAAATCATTTTAGCAATTCGATCTCTTGGAATAACCTGAGTTGAAACAGGTTCGACATTAAGTTCTAAAATATCAGCAGCTACTTTTTCCAATTCAGGAGTGAGAATTGTATAGTTTCCAACAGCACCTGAAAATTGAACAGTTAAATCATTGTCATAAAAATCTTTTAAGTCTCTATATCTTCTGGAGAGCTCAGAATAAAAGCCAAGCCATTTTTGTCCAAAGCTCATTGGTTCCGCAAACATTCCATGACTTCTTCCCATACACATGAGCTCTTTTACTTCATGCGCTCTATCACTTAGGACATGAAGTAGCTCTTTAAAAGCAGGAAGAATAACATCAAGAGATTGCTTGATTTGAATCGTTAGAGCAGTATCAATGATGTCTGAAGAAGTGACACCAAAATGAAAATATTTTCCAACTTGTGGATCTAGATTTTCTGTAATGGAAGTACAAAAAGATATAATGTCATGTTTTGTGACTTTCTCTATTTCCTGAATTCTTTCGGGGTTTATTACAGATTTACTTTTGATTTGCTCTGAAATCCCTTTAGGAACATGGCTTCCTTCTAAAGCTTTTAGTATGGCCAACTCGGCCTTTAAATAAGTTTCAAATTTATTGTGTTCTGACCAGATTGAGGAAATCTCAGGTCTATCATATCTTGAAATCATGCAATACTCCCTAATTATTAGAAATAGAGAGCAAAATCGACAGAGACTCCAACCCACCTAAGGACTAAACTTCTCTCTTTGCCTGACTCACCCTCACTCAATGCAGGTCTTTTAACACTAGAGAGATTATAACTCAACTTTAATCCGATGTGTTGGCCTATGGATAACCTTCTATGAAGCCCATACTCAACTCTAAAACCAGGCCCCTTATAGCTTTGACCTGTAAAGTTCTCATCAAAAGAGTTATAGGTGGCATAAACCGTCGTTGTTTCAAAAAAATACTTATTATCTATAAAGCTTTGAATTAAGGTTGATCGATACCCCAATCCTAATCCTAATTGAAGTATATCCTCAGAGGTTTGATCCAATTCAGATGAAGGTGAGGACAGACCTGAATGAGTTTTGGCCACTTGGGAAAAATCTGCAGAAATTTTGGAGATAAGAAACTCAACCCATCCTCCTATGTCCATTTTATTCCCATAAGTGAACTCAAAACCCATCATTTTGGAGGCATCCAATAGGTCTGGAGTTGTCAAAACCTGAATACCATATCGGTGGTTATCTTTTCCTGTATGGAAATTTTTAAGTAATTGCCCCGTATTTTCATTTCTTTCAATAATTTCAATATTGTCTGACTCTACCTCATTGATAAAAAAGCTTTGATTTTCAAAGTCAGCATCTAAAGAATCACTGCTACCGTATATATCCACTCCCTTAATTTGGGCCATAAGAGGCATATTAAGAAATATTAAAAGAATGATTATTGAGTATTTCATTGAATAATCCTCTTTTTCCCAAGGTTTTCAAAAGATTCTCCTGGGAAGTTTTCTAATCCTAAAAGCTTAGAGAGCTCAATTTTCAATTCTAAATGATTATAGAGGGCATTTAAGTAGTCAATTTTGGCATTTTTAAACTCGATTAATATAGATGAAAATGCAGTGAAGGCAGCTTTTTTCAAGAGGTAATTATCTATAATAATATCTAGAGTTTTTTCAATATTTTTAGAACGCTCATTTAGAAACTTAATTTGATCTTCAAAGTTAAGGATTCTTTGATAATAATCTCTAATTAAAGATTGAACAGTATGAATCTTTCCATCCAGTGACTTTTCAAATTTTTTCGACTGAATAAGAGATCGTCTAGTACTTCTTGTGTTTAAAATACCTCCAGAGCCTGTAAGAGGCCAAGAGGCATTAATTGTGGCCACGAGTTCAATATTACTATTACCAGATGAGGTCTCATATTGAGTTGAGGATTGTCCATTTTGAAAATGATGGGCCCATGTACCTAACCCGACCGTTATCTTTGGAAGAGGAAGGTTCTCTTTAAGTTTAATTTCATAGTCTCTTTTGGCATTATTTAGATTCGTTTTAATATCTAATATCTCGGGGTTATTTTTAACGGCAAGATTAAGGGCCTCTTTTATAGGTAAACTTATTTCTTTAAAGTCCAGAAGATCCTCTGGAATATATCGAGTTCCTGCTCTTTCAGATAATATTCGCGTCATCTCTTCATCCATTGAACCGGAAGATTTTTGGGACTCATAATATTCTGTTTGGGCCCTGAAATATTCACTTCTAGATTGATAATAATCCTGCTTTGAAATTTTCTTTAGAACAACCTTTTCCCTATTAAGCCGGTAAACGAATGAAGCCTTTTGTAATTGAGCTCTATAAATCTTTTGTATTTCTTTAATGGTATATAATTTGAAATATGACTTTATAAGATCAAGCTTAAATTCTCTTTTTTGTTCCTTGAGTGAATCTTTTTCTCTTTCTAGGGAAGCGATATCATTTTTGTATTGAAGAAAGTCTTTTCCCCAGTTAAATACTGTATAATCTTCAAATTTTAATCCAAATGATCCAGATGGTTCTTTAGTCGTAGGAGAAGTATTTTTACTTCCTTTTCTAAGAGTAGCAATCTTTTGAGGAGCGGTTATAAGTTCCAATTTGAGCTTAGGAACCCAAAACTCTGATTTGGTATCCTGAATATCAATTTGAACTGTGGCCGTTGAAAACTCTCTAACATGTTGATCAAAGTTTTCTCTTAGTCCCTGCTCAATAATTTCATTGAGACTAATTTTTTTAGGCCTGACCTTATGCCGAAATGGTGAAGTTTTGGCAAAATCCTGAATAAGTCCTGATTCAAAGGCCTTAAGCTGACTTATAAGAAGCAAAGTTATGATTATAAAGCGAAAAAGCATCCTTAATTTTTCCCTGAATAGTTTTATTTAAATTAAGGATAGAGCAGATGTTTCGATTTGGCGACTTTAGATGGTAATTCCAGGGCACCCTTTTCTAACAATCTCCTCATCAGAGTTAGAAATCTTTTGGCGGGTGAGGTAGAGCTCCCTTCTAAGGCTGGTGAAGTTGATTTCTAGCTTTTCAATCACCGATTGCTTTTCAGGTGGGGAGAGTTTTCTTAGCCTTCTGTTTCGGTCAATTAAGCCCAATATTCTGTTTTTTAAGTCAATCTTTTTAGTTCGTTCATCTAGAAGAATCTCACATTTAGTACTAAAGGATGGGTCTTCAATGATGGACCTACTTTGATCCTTTGAAAAAGTTGGATGAGAAAAAATTACTAATATCAACAAGAGGTACTTCATTAGATGGCCTTTTACACATAATAACACCTATTGTTATAAATAAGGGAGAGGGTGAAAAAAGGTTCTTAAGTTAAATAACTGAAAATATTAAAAAAGGTGCTCCTGCTCTTTTTATACGGGTAGTGAGTTTTTCTTTTGAAATCCAACTGGTTATGTTAATAAGGAGGATCAACTAATTGGGAAGTAAATGGTGGAGGCAAAAACAGTCATCATTCTCATTCCTGCTAGATTTGCTTCGACGAGATTTCCTGGTAAACCTTTGGTTATGCTTAGCAATAAAAGCATGGTTCAAAGAGTTTATGAAAACTGCCTGAAGGCACAGGAAATTGCAAATCTTGAGGAACAAAATCAAGTTTCATTTGAAGCGAGCAGCTCAGACCCCCTAAACGTTAAGATTACGCCTTATGTCGTCACTGATGATCAAAGAATTGAAGACCATGTAAAAGACTTTGGTGGACAAGTTATTCGTGTTGATGACGATGTTATTTCAGGGACCGAACGAATTGAGCTCGCATATAAAAGACATTTTAAAGATCAAAATGTTGATCTCATAATCAACGTCCAAGGTGACGAACCACTATTAAATGCAGACGATATTATAAAGACAGTTTTTTACCATCTA
>JAURDE010000040.1 GCA_030828105.1 Bdellovibrionota bacterium
AATTATTACAGGCCCCAAATTGTCCTGAAGATACTATGGACCTTATTATAGACCCAGACCAAATGGTTCTTCAGGTCCATGAATCGATTGGCCACCCTTTGGAGTATGATCGAATTTTAGGTGATGAAAGAAACTACGCTGGATGGAGTTTCATAAAAGCTCAAGATTTTGGAAAGCTTAAATATGGGCCAGAAATTTTAAATGTCACTTTTGATCCAACTGTACCTTCAGAGCTTGCATCCTATAAAATTGATGATGGGGGAAGTTTGGCAACTAAAGAATATCTTATCAAATCAGGCATCCTTCAAAGAGGTTTAGGGGGGCTAGAGAGTCAGGAAAGAATTTCACTACCAGGTGTTTCCAATTTTAGAAGTTGTTCGTGGAATAGAGCGCCTATAGATCGAATGGCCAATATAAATGTAGAACCAGGAGTCTCTAGTGTTGATGAAATGGTTTCTTCAGTGGAAAATGGCGTCTTTATGCATACTAATAAGTCTTGGTCTATCGACGATTATCGAAATAAATTTCAATTCGGTTGTGAGTATGCTCAATTAATTGAGAATGGAAAACTTACAAAGGTTGTTAAAAATCCAAGCTATAGAGGGATAACGATTCCTTTTTGGAATAATCTAAAAATGGTTGGAGATAAGAGTACTATGGAAATCAATGGCTCTTTTTATTGTGGAAAAGGGGAGCCTAACCAAGTTATTCAAGTTGGACATGCCGTGCCAGCTTGTTTATTTAAAAACATTGAAGTATTTGGGGGAGCCTAATGGAAGCGTACGCTGATAAAATTAAAAACTACCTAGAAAATATTGGCCGTTTTGCTTTTGAAAGAACAGAGCCCGAAGAGCAAATAGGATTAGAATACAAGGGAGAGTCGTCTTCTTTTATTAGATTCAATAAATCTAAAGTAAGGCAAATAACTCATGTAGAGCAATGTCATCTGGCGATTACTTTTTTACAATCAGAAAGAACCTCTCATTATAATATGACTATTACTTTTGATGAGGTTACTGATCGAGAAGTCTTACAAAAGGCAATATTAGGCTTGAGAAAGGAAACTAAATTACTACCTCAAGATCCTCATCAGGTTGCTTTTGAAGAAGCTGAAGTAAGTGAAAGTGTTAATACAGGTCAATTAAAGAGTGATGATGAACTACTTAATCTAGTTTTAAGTCCTCTTGGACAACTTGATGTAGCAGGGTATATATCTAGTGGTCCTATTTATAGGGCCTCAATGAACTCTCGTGGACAAAATCATTTCTATTACGGTGAGAATTTTTTTGTTGATTTTAGTCTTTTTGATTCTCAACAAAATGCAGTTAAGGGTTTTTATGGTGGGAATGAATGGAATCAAACTGATTATTTGGCAGAGGTGGATAGGTGTAAAGAGTTTCTTGAGAAAATGAGCATAGACAAAAAAGAAATACCTAAAGGTAAATACCGAACATACTTTGCTCCGGCCGCCGTAAATGACTTTGTTTCTATGTTTGGGTGGCATGGAATCAGCTTGAAAGCGATTAAGCATAATAGGTCTTCATTTTGTAAGATTTATAACAATGAAAAACAACTCTCTCCGAAGTTTAACCTCGCAGAAGATTTTACGTTAGGCCTAGGGCCCAAGTTCAATTCCAGAGGGGAAGTATCACAGGATAAAATTGATCTTATTAAAAATGGAAAGTTAGAAAATGTTTTGGTTAGTTCACGTTCTCATAAGGAGTTTGGTGAAGAATCAAATGGAGCAGACTCACATGAATCGCCAAGAAGCCCTCATGTATCGGGAGGAAGTTTAAAACAAAGTGATGTTTTAAATGAACTAGGAACAGGCCTATATATTTCTAATATTCACTATTTGAATTGGAGCGACACCTTAGGTGGGCGCTTAACCGGTATGACCCGGTATGCATGCTTTTGGGTGGAAAATGGTCAAATTGTAGCTCCCATAAAAGATCTTCGTTTTGATGAGTCATTTTATAGCTTTTTTGGAGATCAATTGGTCGAGCTGACTGATAAAACAGAAACATTTCCCAATATATCCACATATGGCCAAAGGTCAGTTGGTGGGGCCTGTGTTCCTGGAATATTAGTAGAAGACTTCACATTTACATTGTAAGTTTTTCAACCCAAGAGTCAGTATATTCAATAAGCTTTGATGTAATGCCGTCTTCTTTTACAGAGTGTCCAGCATCTTCGACTATTTCAAGAATACTTCCTGGATATTTTTTATGAAGTTCCCATGCTGATTCAGCAGGACAAACAACATCGTAGCGACCTTGAACAATTACACAAGGTATATGTGAAATTTTATGGATATCCTCTAGTAATTGACCATCGCTTTTAAAAAAACCTTTATTAATAAAGTAATGACATTCAATACGTGCAAAAGCATCGGCAAACTGATCTTCAGAGCAACTCTCTATGTGATTTTTTCTTTGGATGAGAAAACTTGTGGAGGCCTCCCAAATGGTCCAAGCTTTAGCTGCTTGCATTCTCGTTTGGGAATCATCACTAGTAAGTCTTTTATAATAAGCTGAAATGAAATCATTTCTTTCAGCTTCAGGTATGGTTTCAACATATTTCTCCCAGGTATCTGGAAAAATCCTTGATGCGCCTTCTTGATAGAACCACTGTAATTCTTTGTGACGTAATAGAAAAATACCTCGTAAAAATAGGGTATTTACTCTTTCAGGGTGGGTTTGCGCATAAGCAAGAGACAAAGTCGACCCCCAGCTTCCACCAAATAAGGCCCATTTCTCGATATTGAGATGTTCTCTTATTTTTTCCATATCTGAAACAAGATCCCAGGTTGTATTTTCCCTTAATTCAGAAAATGGTTGGCTCAGTCCACAACCTCTTTGGCAAAAGAGAATAATCCTCCATTTTTCAGGGTTGAAAAATCTACGGTACATAGGGGAAGATCCGCCTCCAGGGCCTCCATGTATGAAAATAACGGGAACACCCTGAGGGTTTCCGGACTCTTCATAATAGATATTGTGTAACTCACTAACTTTTAAATGCCCTTTGTTATAAGGTTCAATTTCAGGATAGAGGGTTTTTGTGTTCATAATTATTTTCCGTGTCATGTGAATATCGTGAGCAGATGGTATATAAAATTTTCTGAAAAAGGAGGCCCATGAAGTTAAATAAAGGTTTTATTTTAACGTCGAGAGCAGAGGATATTAACTCAAAGCACTATATTTATTTTTATGGCATATCCACTCATGGGCCTTTTGAAATAATCATATCAACATCCAGACCTTTATTTTTTATTGAAAAGACAACTACTTTACCAAAGGAGATGCCACCAAGTCAGAGAAAGAAGGTTGCGCTTAAATCCTTTCAATCAAAGCCTGTTGATGCTCTATATTTTAATACACACAAAGACCTTCAAGATGGGAGAGATCTCCTACAGCAAAATGGTCTTAGAACATTTGAAGCAGATGTAAGAACACCTGAAAGATTTTTAATGGAGCGTTTTATTTATGGCTCTATAGAGTTTTTTGGTGAATTTGAAAAAGTAAATGGGGTCTTGGTTTATCGAGATCCAAAAATAAAGAGATCTTCTTTTAATCCAGAGTTCAGCGTATTATCCCTTGATATTGAAACAAGTATGGGCAACGATCTTTATTCAATCGGTCTTCACCAAAGAGGGCCTAAAGGAGAATATAAGAAAGTTCTTATGGTTGCTGACCATTATGAAGTTGTAAGTGAAGAACTTACATATTATCCGGGGGAGCAAGAGGTTTTACTAGAGCTCGTTGAAGAAATGAAAAAGTGTGACCCAGATGTCATAGCAGGTTGGCACGTTATTGGTTTTGACTTACTTTTTTTAGAAAGAAAGTTTGATGAATATGGAATAGAATTCAAATTAGGTCGAAGTGATAATAAAGTTATTATTCAAGAAAAAAGAGCAGTAGGTCACTTTGCCCAAATTGATGGAAGAGTTGTTATTGATGGCCCACCAACTTTAAGAAATGCTTTTTTTAGTTTTGATAATTTTAAGCTAGAAACAGTTGCAAGGGAGCTTTTAGGAGTAGGTAAAGATATTGACAGTGATAATTCTGAAAACAAAGTAGCTGAAATTGAGAGACGTTTCAGAGAAGATAAAAAGGCGCTTGCTCATTATAACCTTCTCGATTGCACATTAGTCTTAGATATTTATGAAAAAGTTAACCTTATAGAGCTGGTAAAGAAAAGATCTCAGATCTCAGGATTGTTAATTGATAAAATTGGAATATCGACAGCTGCTTTTGATCATATTATGCTTCCCCACATACACAGAAAGGGACTTGTTGGACCTAATATATTAGATGTACAAAGGGAAGTTGGTGCTACTGGTGGATATGTTTTGGAGCCTGAGCCTGGTTTGCATGAACTGGTTTTGGTTCTTGATTTTAAGTCTCTTTATCCAAGTATTATTAGAACTTTTAAGATTGATCCATACTCAAGAATTATGGCCGAGAAGGATTCTATTTCTAATCCTGCAGGAGTTCTATTTTCAGCTTCCGAAAATATTCTACCAAAATATATTGAAAATATGATGGCCAAAAGAGCAGAGGCAAAAGAAAACGGTGAAGAACAGCTTTCTATGGCCATTAAAATTCTCATGAATAGTTTCTATGGAGTGATGGGATCTCCTTCATGTCGCTTTTATCACGTTGATTTACCTCGTTCAATAACTGAAACAGGACAATGGCTTCTTAAAACCACAATAAAGTATTTAAGCAATAAAGACTATAATGTCATATACGGTGATACTGATTCTGTGTTTGTGAAAATTAATAATAGTGATAAAGCGAGGGCCAACGAAATAGGGAAGAGACTTAGTAAAGAGGTAAATAATTATTTGGCCAACCTTATTAAAAAGGATTTTGGTGCTGAGTCTTGTTTTGAGTTTGAGTTTGAAAAATTTTATAGAAAAATATTTTTTCCACGATCAAGGACAGGAGAAGGAGCTGCTAAAAAGAGGTATGTAGGTCTTGTTATAAAAGAAGGCAAAGAAAAATTAGATTTTGTAGGAATGGAGTATGTTCGAAATGATTGGACCCAAATGGCCAAAGAGTTTCAGTATGAGCTATTTCAAAAGTTATTTTTAGAACAATCTTATGAAGACTGGATAAAGGCATATGTTAAAGATGTTAAGGAAGGCCTTCATGATAAAAAACTTATCTACAAGAAAAGAATAACAAAGGCACTTAGTGAATATACCAAAAATATTCCCCCTCATGTAAAAGCTGCCAAAAAATTAAAAGAGGCCAATAAAGAGCCCGGAAAAAGTATTACTTATGTAATGACTAATCAAGGCCCTTGGCCAACAGAACTAGGTTATGATCAATTAGATTATGAGCATTATATTGAAAGACAGATTAAACCTTTAGCCGATAATGTTTTAAATTTGTTTGATAAAAGTTTTGATGATTTGGTAATTGGAGATCAATTAGCTTTATTTTAGAAAGGCCCTCCTGCTTGAGGAGGGCCATTAATTTTATTTATCTACGTAATGAAGTGTTTTCCCATCCATTCTTTTTAAGAATTTATGCAAGTTAACAAGTCCTCTTGTTGTAATGTTCTTATTACTAAATGCTTCTTTTACATCTGCACGTAAAGACTGAGCTGTGAATGATTGCGTTGATGCCATAAGCGATTCTTCAGTAATTTCTCTTCCGTTAAGTAGATCATCAATGATATCACCATTTAAATATTTAGAGATATCTAGGAAAAAGGCAAGACCTGATTCATATGAAAGATCACCTGTAAAAATACCTACAGATCCAAGGACTCCTTTTATATCAAAACCTAGGAATATATTGGCACCTGGGATTTTTCCGTTGAGTTTATCAAACTCTTTAATTGCAACAGCAAAACCAAATAAAGATCTTTGCTCTTGAAGGGCAAGATAAATTCGAGAATGAATTTGATCAATTTGAAGTTGAACAACATCAGATTCGTTAATACCAGCTATTGGAAGATCAGCTCCGTTAGGTAGCTTTGCCCAACCTCCAGAAACCTTTGCAGATGCACTAAGGTTTGCTTTAATTTTAATTTCATTAATTCCAGGCTCTAATGTAGGTCTGAAGCTGATCTCACCATATTTAGGGCTAAGGGGATCTGTGTAGTTATAGATAGGTAATGTTATAGAAGAAAGGTTTGTTGTACCAATCTTAACCATAATACCTAGACTAAGGTATACATCGCCATCCTCTAAGGATGTAACCATATTAACATCTTTGACAATGTCCTGTTGTTGTCCTTGTTGTCCACAAGATGTAAATAAGATAATAAAGCCTAGTAGTGTAATTCTAAATAAACTTAAAGTTTTCATAAGGATTCCTTTTTATTCGTTAAAATTTGAATAATTTTCTATGTCGTAACCACTATCAAGTGATTCATATAATTTGGAGTTTTCAGACATTTGCTGATTGTTTGAAAAGAGGGCCAATGAATCTCTCTTTTTATTAAAAACGGCTATGTTCTTAAAGCGCCATTTATTTAGACTCACTGTTGATGCACGATAGAGAGGCTTATCTTCATCTTTAAGCCATCGACCGAGCTGATAACCAATGTACTTAGGTGTTTTAATAATAAGAGAGACTTTATTTTCAACTATAAAATCGACTCCAGCACTTACATCTAGGAATTGCTTTATATTGTTTACGGATAATTGAATGTCAGCACCCTTTCTGTCATAAAATTTAAATTCCATTTCTTCTACCTTTAGGGCCTGAATAATAAAAGCAAAGTGATTGAGGAGATCTTTACAGGTTTCACTTAATTGTTCGTTGTAAAACTTTAAAAGATAAACAGTATCGAAATATTCAATATGAGCTCCTTTAAGGGTAAGGGCCATCGTTTCTACTGTAGAAAACTTGGCCCCAACTTTGAAAAAAGGCATTCCAGTGTTTAGGGCCTTTACCATTTCGAGGTTAAACTTTCCATTGGTTGTTACTTTTCTTTCTTTTGATGGAATGGACGTTTTATCAATTCTTTTAATATTTGTGGGAACTCCGTCAATTTGATCAGGAAAGCAACTATCAGGTGCTGCTACCCATGACATAGCTTTTGGAGAACCTCCTACGAGTGTACCAGGGCCAGCAGTTTCCATGGGACTAGGGTAGGGAATATATCCATAAGACTTAATTTCTTTAAAAAATGAATTAATAGGATTACAGCTTACAAACATAAAAAATAGCAAGCTGACTAAAAAAGTATGGTACATCTGACCTCCGTTGTGAATTTTTTGCCTGATCGTTCAAAAGCTCCTGTCATATTAATTATTAATACCTGTATGTTTTTGTTTTTGTTGTTAGTTCAAAGATTAAAGTGTCTTAAGTAGTTGATCTTGAAAGTTAGGAAATAGCTAATAATTGTTTTTTTAAATGGAAACAGTTTAAATAAACATATGGATGTATCACAACTCTCAATGGATATAAGCTTTTGCGCTAAAGGTTTGTCTATATTTCAATTGGAAGAAGGTATAGTTCGTCTAAGTGATAATGAAAATAGTGAGCAAAGTCTTAATTTACTATTAAGGTCAGACCGTGAGGATTATTTCTGGAAGGCAGTTTTTTGGAATAACTTTTATCAGAGTATTTCCCATAGAAACCCAGTTCTAATTTGGACTCAAAAAAAAATATCTAAATCTCATTTTTTAAAATGGTTAAATTATTGTCAGAGGCGTAAGCACTTACCTAGAAACTTTACTTCAGTAATTAGCTTTGAATATGTCGAAGATAAAATCGAACTAAAAAATGTTTTTCGCTCTTTTATAGATAGAGCGATATTAGATTATGGATATAATCCTCAGTATTACATAAGCATTTATAGCGAAAGTCTAATCGATCAGTCTGAAATTTTAGAAGAGCTTGCCTTAGATTACTGTGATTTTAATTATCAAATGATTTCACCAAAGGGTACAGAGTTAAGCCATGGTAGAGATTTTCCCATTCGGAAAACATGTCCAGGAAACCATATTTATAATCAATTAAGACTATTATAAGCTGACGGGCCTTTCATTCTTCCAGAAGTCCTCATGATATTCAAAATGACAGAGCTTTTTTATACTTTGCAAATAATTGTTTATTTTCTCAGAAAATTGAAATTCTGGGAATATATACATTCCCCAAATATGAGAGGCCACCATAATGTCTTTAATTGTGAAACTCTCATTTTCAAAATAAGGTTTTAGTTTTGTTTCTAATTTGTCGAGATCCTTTTGAAGATCTTTTAAAAAACGTTCTTTATTTTGAATGAGTTTATAAAAAGGTCCTCTTTTTAATTCTTTTTTCTTCTGAAAATAAGATCTTGATGAGTCGTTAAACTCTGGGGTGTAAATCCAGTAAGGCATACAAAGTGAATGAACATTTGATCCTAAACGATTAAGTAATTCGTCAATTTCTTGATCAGTAGAAAGCTCATTATTTAATTTGTTATTGATATCAAGTTTTTTGATTATATCTAAGGATTCATTCATGGGACTGGAGTCATCAAACTTAAAGATGGGTAACATCTTTACACCGGTTAGAGATAGAGGAGTTGTTTCATCATCATAAGGCAAAACAACAGATTCATAATTGATACCGAGAAAACCAAGTGCCATTCTCACCCTTATACAGAAAGGACAATGGACATAATGAAATAGAGTTGCCATTAAAATACTCCTTTGCACACTTATAATACCTCAGAGTTACTTTGAAAATAATGTAAGTTATTTTTAGAATAAAAAAAGTCTAATATTCCGTTTTGTCGCTGGGAACAATAAATTTATATTATTCAATAGATATCTCCTTAATTTAAGTTATCATATTAATTAATGGAAAACTTTTTAAGGAGGCTTATGTGAGAGGATTTCTATTGGCCCTTATGCTACTAGCATCTTCATTTAACGTTACATATGGATGTGACGAAGAAGGTAAGACTGGCTTTATGCCAGAAAACAATCTTTGGATTACACCAGGGAACAGTTTAACTGAAATGACAGAGGAAGAATTTGATCAAATTATTGATAGAATTGAAGAGATTTATTCTCCTGTTGTTGATTCAGAAGGTGCAAATCTTAAAATTGTTCGTAAATGGAAAGATGGTACTGTAAATGCTTATGCCCAAAGGCAAGGTAACACGTGGAAAGTTACAATGTTTGGTGGTATGGCCAGACATCAATTTGCAACAAATGATGGATTTGCTTTAGTTGTATGTCATGAGTTAGGACATCACCTTGGTGGAGCTCCAAAGAAATCAGGATGGTTTGGAAAAACTATGTGGGCATCAAATGAAGGGCAATCAGATTATTGGGGCTCAATGAAGTGCTTAAGAAAATATATGGAAAAAGATGACAACGCTGGAATCGTCGCCAATATGGATATTCCAAAAGTTGTTTCAGATAAGTGCCGTGAAAATTTTTCTAACGAAAATGACATTGCTATGTGTGAAAGAGGATCTATGGCAGGACTTGCTTTAGGTAAAATTTTGAACTCTCTAGGTAGAAGTGGAGATGAGGTAGATTTTTCTACCCCTTCTCGAAGTGTTGTTAGTAGTACAGATCATAATCACCCGAAGGCACAGTGTAGACTTGATACTTACTTTGCCGGTTCTGTCTGTGAAAGAGATCATTACTCAGATGTTAGTAATTCTGATGCTAATCAGGCCGTATGTAATAGGGCCGAAGAAGATAAAGAAGGTCTTAGACCATTATGTTGGTATAAACCGCCTCGAAGTTAAAATATTTTTATTTGAAAGGGGCCAAGAGGCCCCTTTTTTTTTTGGATTAAATGTCAGCAAAATGGATCGTCTATATTATCGAAGCAGAAAATGGTCACTTTTATACTGGTATAACTACAAATTTATCTAAGAGATTTGAGGCCCACTCGTTAGGTAAGGGTGCCAAATATTTTAGAACATCTAAACCAAAGCGAATTGTATATACTGAAGAATGTGTAAGTAAGTCTTTAGCATCAAAGCGAGAGCGAGAGATAAAAAAGATGAGACGTTCAGAAAAAATTAAGCTTATCAATAATTGCGCTTAGCGTAGTTTTAAATTCATTCATACTGATAGAATAGGATTATGTTTTTATATATCAAGACCATCTTGAGAAAATCTTTTTCGATTTTTATTAAAAAGAATCTTCCCCTTGTGGCCGCGGCGAGTTCTTTTTTTCTTATGCTGACAATCGTTCCTTTTATCATTTTACTAATGAAAACGGCCGGACTACTTTTTGTTAATATCTCTGGAATAGAGTTAAAAATTTTTGAGTTGTTAAAAACATTTCTCCCTGAAACCTCACCTGAGCTTTTAACAACTTTTCAACGAATAATTCATAAGGCCCTACTCCAAAAAAGTGGGCAAGATGTCTATATCAGCATTATCTTTTTATCTTTAGGTTCAATTTCTTTATTCGGATCATTATCAAAAGGTTTAGAGCTTATTAAAGAACAAAGGAAAAAGGCCACTCTGAAAAAAATTGAAGATTTAATATTTGTCGGAGTTTCAGTTATATTTGCGATTATTTGCCTGACCCTCCCTTCTCTTCTTGGTGCGGTAGAGAGTCTCATGAACAATATTTCTATTATTTCTAAAATAGAACTTGTTTTTCCTGAGCTATTAGGAATATTTTCAAAATTAAAATATTTAAAAAGTGGGCAATATCTTTTTCCAATAATTTTATGGCTCTATATAGCTCTTTTGCTGAGTTGGAATTTTAGATCCAAGCTGCGTAAAAGAGATTTTCTTATGATTTCCCTTATTTTTTTAATAATTCTTAATTTGGCAAAATGGCTTTTTATAATTTATATAAAAGCAACATCTCATGGGATGGTTTCTAACTATGGGAGTTTATATACCTATATCCTGGCCATGCTTTGGATATACTTGGTTATGATCGCTTTTTATTATAGTGCTTGTCTTTGTCAGGCCAAAATACAAATGAAGGACATAAATGGGCTTAATTAGGTTTTTGA
This sequence comes from Bdellovibrionota bacterium, assembly GCA_030828105.1. GTDB lineage: Bacteria > Bdellovibrionota > Bacteriovoracia > Bacteriovoracales > Bacteriovoracaceae > JAURDE01. The sequence goes on from JAURDE010000040.1 coordinate 10,954, forward strand.
TAGATATTTATATTATGATCTTAATTGCAGATATTATTCTTAGTTACTTACCGCAGTTTAAAAGAGAAAAATGGGCAACTTTTATTCGTCAAGCGGCCGATGTAGTTTGTCGACCAATACGATCAATTATGCCACGCGATCTTCCTTTTGATTTTTCTCCTATGATTGCTATTCTTATCCTTAATTTATTGGTTTATTTGTTTTAATTTTTGGCAGGAAAGCAAAACTCCAATAAAATATAAACATGAGTAGAGATTTTGATTTTCTAGCAGAAGAGACACTTAAACTTTGCGAAAAGTTTAATTCCTTTAGTGATTTTGATTCTATGCGTAATATGAGCTTTGAAAACTTTGAAAAAAGCCTTCTTGCGCCTAAAATCCAATCAACTTCCGAGTTGAAAGAAGGCCCAGGCATTCTTTTTTGGGTTTCACAAAGTCAAGGAACCTATTCGATTAGAGGTGTTTTTACTAAAAATATTAAAAATGATTATGAAAGATATCTCTCTAAAGATGAAACCATTTTTGATCAATTAAAGCTTCGCCAGCCAGAGAATATTGAATTAAACGTCTTTCCAACATACACAATTCACGAAGCTAAATATATCTATCTCAATCTCCTCAATAGGCGAATTCTAAATCAAGAGGATTGGGCAACTAATATCAGTGACCCTGGAAATCATTGGTGGCTTACTTCCCATGAGAGCTTTATAGAGATTCAATTTGGAAATAGAGGGATGTATTCGCAAAACAATGTCATAGAGCTAGGCCCTATTGGGGATGGGCGAAGCTTTTCTAAAACTCTAAATAAACATATAAACTTTATTTCAGAGTGGATTGTTTATGAAGAGTTTTCAACAAGCTATAAATCATTGAGATTAGTTCCCAAGGATATTAATGATCAAGGTTATCAAGTTTTTAAAAATATTTTTTTAAAAGGTGAAATCTTCGAAGGTGTCGAAGGCCCACAGCCTATAAACCAAATACTCTATCAGCTCTCATGGGCGAGAAAGTTTTGGATCTTTGCCGAAAAACTTCTTCAATAGTTGATTGCTTTTATTTATTGCAACTCGTTACACAGATGTTAAAATATATATGTGATGCATAAGGCATTTCAATTTTAACAGGATGTTAGTTTTGGATTTTACCTTCGGAAAAAGACCTCTTAATAGAGCTGCCCCAAACCCACCTTCATCTCCTTTTGGCGCACAACAGGAACAAGATAGTATAGGAAGTGATCGTCTTCAAAAGGCCATCGAAAGAAATAGGGCCAAGCAACTCAAAAGAGAACAGGCCAGTCATGCCCATGACAGACCTAAGCCTCCTCCTGTACCAAGGTCAAGATCAGGGTTTGGTAATAGTATGAACTCCAACCGATCGAGCATGGGATCACCTCGAGCTAGCTTTCGCTCAAAATTTAATCAGAGTAGAGAAATGAATAACTTTGAATCTCGAATGACTACATCTCCTACTCGAGAGAAAAGCTATAATCGCCCTTCATCTAACTTTAGTACTCCTCGTAAACCGATCTTTGATAGCTCACAATTACAAACAAAAATAATGAGTAAGCTCAATGCTCCTATAAATAGGATTAAAGAAAGAACAAATGAGACACTTAATAGAACAAGAGGGTTTATCGATGCTTGGTCCCTTAGAATAGGTTGGATGTTCTGTCTTTTCTTACTGTTTCGATTAATTGTCAGTGAAGGCGGGTTAAGTGATTTTTACTCAAAAAAACAAAGTTACAACACAAGAGAAAATTATAAAAATCAACTCGAAAAAGAGAACACTGGCCTTATAAAAGAAATAGATCAAATTAAAAACGATACAACCCTTCAAAAGAAACTTGTAAGAAAGCATTTAGGGTATATTAGCCCTAGTGAATATTTGGTTTTATTTTCTAAGGAGTCTCAATAAATAATTGGAAGTCTTACTCCAATTAGGGGACCAATTAAGCTTTTGCCCAACTTTTATTTGCGAAGATAGAGGGGAAGATGCCTTCATTTCAAGAACATGCCAAGCATAAACTGTTCTTACTCTTGGTACTGGCTCAGCAAAACCAGGGTGATGAGGAACATCTCTAACAATATCTAAAACCTTTAGGTTATTATCCAGAAAAATAATGTCTAGATCAAAATAGGTGTCAGGCATCCAAAAAGATCTAGGCCCTTGCTGTGGAAAAAAGAATAGAATTCCTTGATCTTCCTTGAATTCAGTCGGGGATACTCCACTGAGTCCTCTTGATAGTTCGTCAGGTTTATATACAACTTTGATACGAATACTTTTACCATCAGCTAATTGGATAGTTCCGTTCGAGTATTTATGTTGTGCGTTATCTTGGGGCTGGCAAGATAAAGTACAGAGAATAAGCAGTGTAAAGAGGAAATTTTTGATGAGCTTTAGTGTCATATACGTTATATAAGAGGTCAATTTCAAACATTAGTCAAGGTAAGAGAAATGACCTCAATTAAGGGATTACTTAGAACTCATCACTGTGGCCAACTCAATGGTGAAAATGTAGGACAGGAAGTTATTTTATGTGGGTGGGTCAATAAAGTAAGAAACCTTGGTGGACTCCACTTCATAGACATTAGAGACAAGTTTGGACTTACTCAACTTAGCTTTAGCGATTTCAAAGATGATATTAAAATTATAAAAGAAGCTGCTCTTGAATCAGTTATTATGGCCAAGGGAAAAGTATCAACTAGACCAGAAGAGGCCGTGAACAAAAACATGAAAACAGGAGAGGTTGAAGTTTTAGTATCAGAGCTTAAAATATTATCAAAATGTGATATCGATAAAATTCCATTTCTTCCCTTTGGACAAATCGAAGCAACAGAAGATCACCGTTTGAAATATAGATATCTGGATCTAAGAACTGAAAAACTACAGAACATTCTTAAACTAAGATCTGAAACAACTCTTAAAACTAGATTATGCCTAGATAAGGCCGGATTTGTAGAGGTCGAAACTCCCATTCTCTATAAATCAACTCCTGAAGGGGCAAGAGATTATATTGTTCCAAGTCGTGTCCACCCTAATAAAGTTTATGCTCTTCCGCAGTCACCTCAAACACTTAAGCAACTTTTAATGATTGGGGGAACGGATAAATATTTTCAGATCACCAAATGCTTTAGAGATGAGGACCTCAGGGCCGATAGACAACCCGAGTTCACTCAAATTGATATAGAAGTTTCTTTTTCTTCAGCATCTTATATTAAAAATCTTTGTGAGTTTTTGCTTAAAGAGCTTTTCCCTGTATCAGAAGACTTTACATTGCCATCAATGACTTATCAAAAGGCCTTGGAAATTTACGGTAGCGATAAGCCAGATACAAGGTTTGAACTTAAACATATGATTGTTACTGACTTATTTACGACAAGTGATTTTAAAGTCTTTTCCTCCGTTGTTGAGTCCAATGGTCTTATCAAAGCAATCTTTGTACCGGCCAGATTAGGACAGTTCTCTCGGAAAGATACTGATGGTTTTACAGAAGTGGTAAAACCTTACGGTGGAAAAGGGGTAGCGTTCTACAAAGTAGATCAAGGGAAGAGGTCGGCAGGAATTTCAAAGTTTATTAGTGATGAGATTCATCAAAAACTTGAGTCCCTAAGCGAAGAAAAAGGTGATGGAACTTGGTTATTTTTCGCTGACTCAAATGCAATGGTTGCTCATAATAGTGCCGATGCGTTAAGGAGATATCTCGGACAAAACCTTAACCTCATTGGAGAAGGTTACAGTTTTTTATGGGTTCATGACTTTCCACTTCTTGATTGGGATGAGGATACTTCAAGGTTCGTGGCCATGCACCACCCGTTCACAAGTCCAAAAATGGATGAAGTAGAAGACTTTTTAAATGCCGATGTTAATGATTCTCAAGGTGCCTTATCCAAGATCAAGGCCGAAGCCTATGATGTGGTCTGCAATGGCTATGAAATTGGTGGTGGTTCCGTAAGAATCTATGATGATAAGGTTCAATCACAAATGTTTAAGGCCTTGGGAATGAGTGAGGAAGAAACAAAGGCCCAGTTTGGCTTTTTCGTTGAGGCCCTTAAATATGGTACACCTCCACATGGAGGAATTGCTTTTGGGTTAGATAGAATTATGATGCTTTTAGCAAAAACAGATAGTATCAGAGACGTTATCGCGTTTCCTAAGACAACTTCTGCTTCAGATTTAATGGCCGCATCTCCATCTGCAATTACGGAAAATCAGCTTAAAGAATTAAATATGAAATGGCGTTAAGCAGCGTCTTCAAAATATTCAAATGATTCGTTTGTGTGTAGTTGAAGTGATCCAGTGGTATCGTCTCTGATTATATAGGTTGAGGACATCCAGTCTGCAAGTCCTTTGTTATCCTTAGTAAAAGCAATAGGTATAAAAAGAATCAAACCTGAAATATAACATATAAAAGTGCCAAGGGTTCTTAAAGATATTTGTCCTAGAGCAGGTATTTTTTTATTGGAATTTACAACCTTAATCTTATTAAGATGAGTACCTATCGTTTTTCCATCCCAAACATATTGGGCCCAAATAAAATACCCGAAAAATAAACATGTGAATAAACTAAATTGGATAAAAGGGTAAATTTCTAGGGCCTGATCGTAAAGACGTTGGTTTAAGGGGTAGTGCTGTTCTAAGGTTTTAAAATACAGTCCCATAAGACCCTTATTAAGAATAAAAATAATAAGAATATCGAATGTAAAGGAATATAAACGCTTTCTTAAAAGGTCCATAGATAGCGTATCGAAACTATCCAAAAGGAACTTTAATTACTGCCGTATTTGATCTTTTAAATTACCTAATTTACTTAAGGCCTCAATAGGAGTCATATTATTAATATCAAGGCCAAGGATATCCTTTTCTAAATTCTCCAGATACTCCGGGATGAGTGGTTGCGGCGTCGGAGAGTCGAAGAAGCAGAGCTGTTTTTGACTATCAGTTTTAAAACTCTGTGGAGTTGTATTTTGTCCTTCAAGATTTTTTAATATTTGCTTACTTTTATTGAGAAGAGATTGTGGCAGACCTGCCAATTTGGCAACGTAAAGACCATAGCTTTGAGTTGCCGCTGATTCAATAAGGTTGTACATGAATCGAACTTCACCCTCATTATTTATAGTTTCCATAGTTAAGTTCTTCGATCCAATTTCGTTTTCGGCAACCTCGATAAGTTCGTGATAATGGGTCGCAAATAAGGTTAGGGCCTTGACTTTTTTAATGAGATGTTCAGTTAAGGCCCAAGCTATACTTAGACCATCATAAGTGGATGTACCTCGTCCGACTTCATCTAGAATGATAAGTGATTTAGAGCTTGCATGTCTTAATATTTCGGCCGTTTCGCACATTTCAACCATGAAAGTTGATTGACCAGATTGAATATCATCGCTCGCTCCTAAACGACTAAAAAGGAAATCACAAATTCCAAGGTTTGCTTTTTTGGCAGGAATAAAACTACCAATCTGTGCAAGAAATTGTATTATTGCCATTTCTCTCATTACTGTGGTTTTTCCGGCCATATTTGGACCTGTAATTAAACCAAAGTATTCGCTCTCATCAAGAGTAAGATCATGACATATGAATTGATCTTCAAGATTTCTTTTTATGAGAGGATGCCATGCCTTTCTAATTTCTAATAGCTTTTGGTTCGGAGATATTTTTGGTCTTGAAAAACCTTCAGCACGGGCCACGTAGGCGAGGGATAAAAATGCATCTAACGTTGCAAGAAATGAAGCAGCTTCAATAAGAGTAGATGCAATTTTTACGGTTTCATCAACAAGAGAGTTAAAAATCTCTTTTTCGATTCTCTCTAATTTGTCTTTAGCTATAAGAACTTCATTTTCAAACTTGATAAGTTCAGATGTCGTAAAACGCTCAGAGTTAACGAGAGTTTGTTTTCTTTGAAATGACTTTGGTACTTTATGAGTATGAGATTTAGAGACCTCTATGAAGTATCCAAAAACATTATTTGATTTTATTCTTAGCTTTGAAATACCGGATTTCTTTTTGTACTTTTCCTCTAAAACCTCTAACTCCTTTGAGGAATGAGTCAGAAGTTTTTTAAACTTATCTCTTTGTTTGTGAACCTTAGGCAGAATAAGGTTTCCTTTTTCGAGACTCGCTCCGATTTCATCATTTAATGTTTCAAGTATTTGGTTGGATAAATCTTTGAGAGACTTTAACTTTTTCCCTTTAGGTTTAGTTAAAATTGGTGTTTGGTATATTTCCAGCCCTTCTAATACAACGATTGTATTAGCTAGATTTAGAAGATCCTGTGCCCCTAATTTTTTATGGCTTGCTTTTGCCAGTATTCTCTCAATATCACGAATTTCTTTAAGTTGGTTCCTGAGAGCATCAAGGGAATCACTTGTGTAATAGTATTCAATAAACTCTAAACGTTGTTCAATTTTTTCATGAATAGTTAATGGTTTTTGGAAAAGGTTTCTTAATTTTCTACTTCCCATTGAAGAGACGGTTCGATCGCAAAGTCCCAAAAGGCTATCTTTCTTTTTTTCCTGATATCGTGGAAGAATCTCTAGGCCCTCTAGTGTTTTAGAGCTACTTTTAAGAAGGCCGTCATCAGAATCAATGACGAGTGGTTGAACGTGATAGAATACTTCTTTGGATTGAGTAGTTGAAATATAATAACCTAAAACACCTACCGCTATGAGAAGTTCATTATTGTTTTTAAGAAATTGGTCTTTTTTATAACCTGGAATGAGCGGCTCAATGTAAATACTATTGAAATCAAGTGAAAATACTTCCTCTGCCATAGTCGTTTTTAAGGTTTCATGATGTTCAATAAAATGATTCATTTCTTCAATGTCATTCCATTGTCCCATGAAACAAAGAAATTCTTTGGGCGAGTAGCTTTTAATTTTTTCAATTTGTTCAGTTTTGTCAGGGGTATAAAAGGCAAGGAAGTCACCACTGGTAAAGTCAATGAGGCATGCATAGTCACCATAACAGGTGGCAATAAAGTGATTTTCTTCTTTTAATGAGTCAAGGTCATAAGGAAGTGCTGGGCTAACAATCTGTGTAATAGAACGCTCAACAATACCAACAGCATCTTTAGGGTCTTGAGTTTGTTCACAAATAGCTACTTTATGGCCAGCGGAAGTAAGTCTATCAATGTATGATGTTGCAGCATGGTAGGGTATCCCGGCCATTGGTATTTTAAAATCACCAATCTTTCCCCTGTGAGTCAAGGTTATATGGAGGAGTTTTGATACTTCTACTGCATCATCAAAAAATAACTCATAAAAATCACCCATACGAAAAAAAAGATATATATCAGGGCACTTTTTTTTAATTCCGTAGAACTGCTCCATCATTGGGGTTAGTTTCTGTCCACTATTGACTATATTTTGAATTGTTATGAGTGTTTTTGAAGTCAAGTAAAAAGTCCTTTTAATTGGGGTCATAAAGGTAACATATTTATTAAATAAAAGGGACGATAAAATATTTTAAAAAAGGCTTACCTTTTCCCCCTAAAAGAGTGATTTTCATTATATTATTTGGAATGGAAATAGTGTTAAGGGAAATAGAATTTATTTAGGTTTAAAATGAAGCATTATTTTTTGATTTCTCTTTTTGTCGTGATGTGTTTTTCTGTCTCATTGACTTCGCTTATAACTGATTCGACTATTAGCATTGAACAGGTTGGGGATGGCTACGTCGAGAAAGAAGAAAATCTTGAAAGCTATTTTAACAAGTTAAGCTATTTTGTCACAAGAGAATCTAAGCCTGTTTTAAAAGTCGATACAAGAGAACTCATTCAATCAAAGTCTGCTTCAGGGAAAATATTTAATTTTTATGGGCCTGTTGGAATTGCCTACTCGAAGAGCTCAGAGCCTATCGCTTATAAAGCTGAAAATGGAACTTATACCTTTAATGATAATGTTCTGGTTCTAAAAAATGAAGTTGAGGTTAAGACAACTAGTTCTAACATGAGGTCTGATAAAGTCATATATCAAATTGAGCAAGATAAAATTGAGGGTTTTGGAAATGTGAAAACAAATACATTAATACAGCAAACTCTTGATTTGATTAACGTTAAATCAGAGAGGTTTGACTCTTACCCCAATAAGAAATTGATATATTTCTATGAAAAAGTTAAAGGGAAAGTAGAGCGTAAAAAGAAGTATGAAGAATCTGTAAAATTCAGCTCAAATACTCTTAAACTTGATCTACCTATAAATAAAATTAGTTTAAATGGTGATGTCTTTATTAACAAAGGAAATCTAAAGACTTGGGCCAAGAGTGGGGAGATGTTTCTTGAGAACTACAATAAAAGACTCAAGTACTTTTCCTTATATGACGATGTCAGAGTAGAGGAGAATCTATTGATTGATGGAAGATCCGTGCTAAGAAAGGCATTTG
>JAURDE010000075.1 GCA_030828105.1 Bdellovibrionota bacterium
CATAGAATCGACTATAAGAAAGAAGAGTGTGCGAAGCATCAGAAGTTAATTATGCAGATAAAGTTATCACCATGTTCAAAAACTTTTGATATGCCCATTGTTTTTTCTTTCCAGTGGTCAAGAGAAAGTCCTTTTTTATCATCAGATTCAATCCAAAGAGCTCCCGTAAACCAGTCATCCTTAAAAAAATATTCATCAAGTAATTGTTCGTATCGTTGATGTAGAGCATAAGGAGGGTCAAAAAAAATGACTGTTCTTTTTTGAGTAGTCTCTTCCCTACTAAGGTAAAAATCTTTGAACTTTAAAATATATTTTTCAAAAGGCATTTTTACTGTCTGATAGTTTACTTCAATTTTCCCATTTGCTTTGGCACAATTTTTTTCGAGATGAAAAAAAACATTTTTATCTTTTTCTATAAAAATAACCTCTTCCACGCCTCTTGATAAGGCCTCTAGACCAACTGACCCCGTTCCTGCAAAACAATCCACAAATAAAAAAGGCAGGTTACTTTGAAAAGAATCGAAAATTTTTCTTCTTAACATTACCGAAGTGGGCCGAATGCGATCACCTCGAGGAACAGATAGTTCTAAGCCTTTAAAAAGGCCACCTAAGATACGAATGGACACTCTTTTTTCCTGATATTAAACTGCTTTCTTTTTACCAGAGTTTTTAGAATCTTCAAGGGGTGCGGTTAGTTTCATTCCGCCACCTAGGTCTACAATCACGTTATTATCTTGATCAACTGTAAGGGTCAATTGATCCATTTGAAATTTAAAAACACCATTTTTTTCAACTTCAAAGCTTATATTTCTTCCACTGAGATTGAAGCCCATTTTTGCCTCCATCTCTCCGGATGCCTGAAAACACATATCTTTGCCCTTACTAGGCGGTTTGAATGATACAACATTATCAATTTCAGACTCTACCCGACTATCAAGGTCATCTATCTCAGACATTATCTCATCAAGCTCATTTTCATCGAAGGCACCAATATCATCATCTTCACTGGCGCTTTCATCGGAGCTTTGCTCCATTAAGGATTCAATTTCTTCTAAGGCGTCACCAACCTGACTACTAATATCATTTACCTCATCACCTGAATCAGAGAGAGCATCTTCGAGCTCTTGAACAATCTGACTTTGGGTGTTGTGCCTAGACTCACTATTTTTATCAATTTCTTCTATGCTTTGATCACTTAGACTTGAATCCTTGGAACTACTTTGTGCTGGATCCATACCCAAGTTCTCTAATTCGGAATAAATTTCATCCTGAATCTTATCAATATCTTCTAAATCTTGACCCATTACAATATCTCCCGCCGGATTATAAGCGTCCAAAACGTTTCGGCATGGCAATAAAAAAGTTAAATAATTTAAAGTATAACCAAGACAAACATAAAAATTTTAAATAATTTTACTTTAATTATCATGCAATTTTAAAAGGTTCGGGGTATAAATAGGATCTGCGTAATTTTAGGAAAGAACAGAGAACTTTAAAAAGAGTGAGCTTGAGAAGTTGAATAACGAAAAATTTCAAGCACAGGAATGGCTAGGATTGGCTGCTGGGAATTTGTTCCCCCCCCAAACTGCAACTGAATTAAAAGAAGATAATTTCTCTTTAAGGGATTGGTTCGTCCCTGGTTGGAGTGGTGAAAGTCTTATATCTAAAGATGCCATTACCCTAAAAAAAGGAATTACAAATCTTTGGTCTGACTCAATTAAAAAGTTCAACACATTTGAGCGCCAAACCAAAAAGTTTAAAAACTCTATTTTTAATGAGTTTATTGCTTTTCTCAATTCAAGGTCAGAATCATCTGAGGATTTTTTAAATTTTGACGATTTTTGGAAACATTACAGAGATAAAGATAGCCAATACTATGATCTTACAGTCAACTTCACGAGGATTTATTGTTACCGATCAGTTATCGTATATCTTTTTAAAATTAGATTTCTTATTAAGCTAACAAATAACAAAGCTTATGATGTTAATGAAAATACGCTTCTTAATCCGTTAAGTTTCTTTACCAAGACTTTTCGAATGGGCTCATCAACAGAGCTATTTTCTAAGGCCCTTATTAAAACACATCAATATAGCTGGTATCGTCCTTCACAAGAATACTCTATCGAAATAAAAAAGCTATCTACTTCTCTCCTTAGTCTTTCGACATCTGAAATCATGAAGGTTTTTACCTCTCAACCTGATCTCAAAAATGTTAACAAGCTTGAATTTAACGACCCAGATTACTCTCACACTCTATCGCATAAAACTTTTGGTAAGTTTATCAACGACCTTATCCTCACTTTTCCTAAACTAATTAAACGTGAAGAAGATCAACTACCATCATTTCTTAGTAATCTTTCTAGCCAAGTTGAAGTTATTAACTGTAAATATTTTGGTGATTATTTAAACTCATTTTCACTATCCCACTGGGTGGCCCAAGAAAATAAACTAGGTAATAATTGGGTAAAAGTAATCTCACCTGACTTTATCAACATCGACTTTCATAATGGTCCATTCCTAAAAATATGCCAAGAGTTACAATTTCTCACTTTCCTATTAAATCTTTCCCATGAGCTTGAAAAAGAGCCAATAGACTTCATTAGTTCTATTATGAGAAGGAAAAACTCTCATTCCGTTAGCTCCTCCGGTCAAATGGCTTTTTTCTCAGAAATAGGCCCTGAAACATGTGAAAAATATAACCGTGTTGTAGGTAATTTATCTAGACTACCTAAGAATAACCCTCACCATTTTCTGATGTCCAAAATAAACACAGAAATTGAGTCATTGTATGATGATGGGTATTTATATATTTTCACTAATCAAAACCTCTTTATCTCTAGCCAAAGTGAAAAAATTGAGTCTCTCCTTAAAAGCGCAAGGGTAGAGGCGTACTTTAACTTTGAAGAGCTCAAAGGAAGGGGTGAAATCCCCAATTATCTCTATATCTTCTCTAAAAAGAAAAAACGCGAAAATAAAACTAAAATATCCTTTTTAATAAATGAACAAAACGAATCTAGTAAAGAGCCCTGTTTAAGCTTTAGGATGAAAGGAACCCTGCACTCTTTTCATAATTTCTCATTACTTGTAAAAGAGACGAAGAATTTTTTAAGAAACAAAAAAACAAATTTTTCTCCTGTGTTCCTTAAAGAAATAGATGAAGATCTCATATTTGAGTTTAATCAAGATGCTATTGTTGAAGGTAAAATTCTACACTCTGTAAGCTCTGATCCTAATAACATTACCCACCCGCACTTTTTTAGAAACCTTACAAATAAATGTGTCCCCTTGGACCAGTTTTTTAGCATAGATAATCTAAGTGGACCTACACATCAAAAAAGAAGCAGCCTTACAACTGGTTTGTTAGGTATCAATATCGAAAAAGAAAATGACTTCCCTTATATTCTAATTGTTAACCTATCTGATCCTCGCAACATCAATCTCGAAATCATCAGCTCAGAAAGTTATACGGCCAAAAAAGAAGAATATGGAACAGCATACTACTTTTATTTTAGCTTAGTACCTAAAATAGCAGATCTAAATATTAATGTATTTAGAGAGTACTTCGGCAATCATCTTGGGCATCAAATTATTCAACTATGCCTCAATGAAGGGGGCTCTTCTAAACTTAAGGCAAAGTTAAAGCGTCTTCTTATTCCGAAGTTTTTTGGAGAATGTTTATATTCGCCTAAATCATTCCCCTTAAAGTTTGAACTATTAAAATCAAATACAATAAAGATTTTACAAATTCATCCAGAAAAACTGAAGAAAGAGTATAACGAAATAGAACACGACCTCTTATCCTACGCAAAAGAATACCCATGGCAAATCATGAGTATTCTCAGTTTCTTTAAAAACAATATAGAGAAGGCTCATCTAAAAGTTGATGGAATGGAGAATATTAATAAAATAGAATATATTCCATTTCTTAACCCTCTTATCATTGAAGAATTAAAGTCTCTAAAATTAAACCCTTTATTTCCGAGCAATGATGACGTCTATATTGAATTTCAATTTGATGAAAAGGACGATTTTAATCAAGGGCTCTTGTCTAAAAAACTGCAAATCAATAACGAAAACTCTACACTTACACTTGTCTCAAAGAGTGGTGGCTCAGTTATCTTCCATTCAGAGCCTATAATGCTCAGATTTATTGATTTTATTTTAGACTCTGCTGAAGGTTATCCTCTTATAGAAATATTACAAAACCTTAGTGTACCATCATTAAAAAAACTTCAAAGTGGTATTCAAAAAGCTTGTGATCTTGAAGAAAGCTTAAAATCGATACATCAAAGTTTAAGTAGAATAATACTCCAAATTCTATCTCAACAAATCTCAACACCCGGAGGATATTAAAAAGAGTATGTCATCTCGGCAGAAAATTAAATCCTTTCAAAAGTCATTTTATGATCAGCTTATTTTAAGGGCGAATGAACTTGAAACTCCATCAAAAGAAATAGAAAAATATAAAGAAAACCAAAACAATTACAGCACAAGAAGCTTTAAGAAAGCATCCATAGATAAACTTATTCGCACCGTAAATAAATCACAAATAATATACTTAGGTGACTTTCACACTTTTGACCAAAACACAAAGAACTTAGGTCGTCTTCTAAAAGAAATGAACAGTAATAATGACCCCCTCATTATGGCATTTGAGTTCATCCACCATAATAAACAAAAATATATCGATTACTTTCTTGAAGGTCACCTTACAGAACTAGAATTTCTCGAAGAAATAAACTTTAGAGAGTCTTGGCGATTTCCTTGGCATCATTATAGACCATTTTTTGATCTTGCCAAAAAAGAAGGACATAAAATCATAGGACTTAACCAAAACGGGAGTCTTTATGAACGTGATTGTTTCGCTGCTAACATATTAGCAGATAGCTATATGGAATACCCTCACGTTAAAATAGTAGTTTTATTTGGGGAGCTTCATATCGTTCCAAACAAGCTTCCTGCCCTAGTAAAAAAAGAACTCCCTGATATAAATCAACTGATCATCCATCAGAACCTAGATTATCCTTATTGGTCAACTGAAGGTGATGTTTCGGAAATAATAGAGTTTAACTCTGAAGAGTTTTCAATTCAAACTTCACCACCATGGATTAAGTATGAGTCTATGATTTATTGGTACGAAAACCTCATTGAAGACCCTGAGTTTGACCTGCATGAAATTGAGCTGGAAAAGGGGCTAAAACTTTTCAACAGTAATTCTATGGGCAACTTCCTAAGCCTATGTGAAAAAATGAATAAATCTCTAGGTCTTCTTATTAGAGAGGAAGATTTAATGGCCTTTGAGCTTTTGGATTATAATGGTCTTGAGCAAGTTCAAAATGAAGTTTTAAATCTCAAAACAAAAAAAGAGGTCGACTTCTACGGATACCTCTTACAGACATCACACTCATTTAAGCTTCCTTATAAAAACAAATATTTCTGCCCTAACTACTCATTAAATCGAATGGCGAGCTTAGTTGGTATTCACCTCAGGGCCATCACAACAGAGAAGTCCCATCTTCCACTCTTAAATAAATATGAGTTTTTCCTTGAAGTCTTACTACAGTCCAGCATTAGTTATTTTTGCTCAAAAATGATAAATCACTATAGAAAGTGTAATCATTATTCAGATCTGAAGGCCCTTGCTAAAGCGACCAATACGACCAAGTCTAAAGAGGTTATTATAACCCTTCAAATAATCGATTCACTTAGTTCTAGAAAAAAGCTTGAAGAAACAGCACTCGCTTACCCACTTAAAGTCTTATACAGACCTATTAGACATGTCGGTAAAATTATAGGTGAATTGGCATTTTACTCATATTTAGAAAATAAAGATGAAGAAGCAAATCTTGTAAAACTTTTGTTGTTTTCTGACACAGGACCTGACGTTCTAGAGACTCTCCTAGAGCAAATCTCATTTTATAAAAATTATACTGAGGTTTCTAAGCGGGTTTTTTGAAGCTCTCGAAGGATTCTTTTCTTGCCACCTTTTTTTAGGGTAACTAAATTACGACCTTTATAATCACCAATATATCTAAACTGTACTCTGGTCTTGAGACCACCATTTGTCATTACCTCTTCAAAAGAGAGACTACCCTCGAGATCATTCACTATCTCTTTGACTATATTATAATCTATATTCTCTTCAATATTTCCCGTTTTACCAATGGACTCAACATCTAATAGAATCGTTCTCCCTAGCCTCTTAATTCCAACCTTGATTTTCTTTTCTTCTTCATGATCTGAAAATGAATTGCAATAACTTTCAAATAGATGGAATAGAAATGTTTCTACCTGCTCTCTATTACCTAATATATTAATCTTTTCTTTGAGGTTAAGATCAAGTAAGATTCCCTGAGTAAATAGTTGGCTCGAGATTCTTTCAATGACTTTAGAGATAGTTATAGATAAATCCATTTTCTTCCCTACATTTTCTTCAACCTTCTCTGACTCTTTTTTAAGAATAATTTTCTTTGGGACTTTAATTTCTTGAATATCTTTTTTCTCTGACAAAGAGTTCTCTTCTGAAAAACTGAGATTAGAAAATAGCTCCTTGCAGCTGTTTAACTTATTAAGAGTCAAAGCTTCCCCTATTATTCTTTTGGCCCTTTGCTGGTTAAGTTGTTCCGAATAACCTTTCTCTTCACTTGCTTCATTCTCTACCCTTTGAAGCTCTACCTTTTTTTGTTCTCTTTTTCTTGCCTCAAAATACAGAAGTGAAAAGAGGATTATAGATATTAGAAAAAGAGTTAACTTATAGCGGAATACTTTTTCTAACTCTTTGGCCCTCATAGTTTCTAAATTACCCATCACTTGATTAACTAATTCTTCAATCTTTTTAAAACGATCGCCAATATCTTTTATTTTTTTCAGGCCAGTTGGAACTAATTTTGCTTTAAAGAATAGGTTTTGATGAAACCAATTTACTTCAGTTGTTAATGTATTAATTTTTGAAATATTTTTACCATATGTTTCTACTTTTAATTCCTCGGCCTGAATCAAGGTTTCTGCAAAGCACTCTTCAGTCATACGCTGAAATTGTTGTCCCGTATAAGCTGATGTCCCCTTTCCTAGAAGCGTACCTGTATACGTTTGATTAATTCTTAAAAAACAAGTGTTAAGTCCACCCTCTAATCTAGCAAGATTGTCTATACGAGTTGAAATGTTGGAAATTGAATAGGTCATTCCAAATATAAGAACTACTATTGCTAGACTAATTGTTAATTTTTTGTTGGCTAAATAGGCAAGCATTGAAAATCCATTTTCAATTAAGTTTAGTGATATCCTATATATAGCTTACGGCCTGCAAAATTTTAGTCAATAAATGGAGTATTTTTCTCCACGCTTTTAAATAGATTCCAGTACTTAGGAATAAACCACCTGTTTTATTCAGGATAATTTTATTATATAAATAAATGTGTATGGTTAGTCGTGTAGATAAAAACCTTATTTATTCCTTCTTTGTTGCCCTCATAGGTCACGCTCTTTTCATTGCTTTTGTGCCAAAGATGATCACACAGGAAAAATTTGCCTCTCAGTCAAAACCCATTCTCAACGTAAAAACATTTGATAACGAAATGATGAAAAAGTTTAGAACTGTAGGAGTGAAAGAAGGCGCTAAGGATTTTAGTAGCCCACTTGGTGTTTCAGCTCTAAAACCTCAAAAGATTGTTGAAGTCAAAAAGACAAAACCAAATGATAAGGATGTTTCTGCAAAAATCTTTAAAAGTAAGGCCCTTAAGCTATCAACTGAAGATGCTCTTATTCAGGGGCTTGAAAAAAATAGGATTCTTAAGAAAATGGCACTTCCTCATTCTGTTGCCAAATCATTGAGCCGCTCAAATCTTAATATCAAATTCCGACCCCCTGAAGGTGTCAGTGAGGATGAGCTTAATTCTAGTGAAAAAAAATTCTTTAGCTTCACAAAACGGTCTTATGAAACATATGTCATCTCGATTATAAAATCACTCAACGAATTGATAAAAGATAGACCGCAACTCAAAAATTTAAATAATATTGGTAAACATCATCTAACTGGTCGTATCATTTTTGATAAAGATGGCCATCCCATCTCCCTAAGGTTTATCCAACCTTCACGCGATGATAATATTCAGATCCTTTTCGAAAATGCTTTAAAAGGAATTGATGTTCTTCATAATCCTCCACGAGAGCTTTTGGATAAAGAACAAAGACTGACGGTATATTATCAACTATCGGTTGAAGGGTAGTACTTTTTTTAAAATAAACTCTTTCACACTCAATTTCTTATTTTTACTTTCTGATGGTGAATGCTTTATTAAATTTTTTGTGAGTTCATGTATTTCTCGCTGAGCTGCCGATTTTATTATATCAGATGGAGCAGGACAAGGTATCATTTCAAACCATGTAGATTCATCTCTATCTATCTTTTCGATTTCCTTTTGACATAAACAACAGTCTTCCAAATGCTTTTTTAATAGGTTGTAACTTTCAGGATACTTTTTGGCCAAAATAATATTGGAAGAAAAAATACAAGCCTCACTCATAAAGGTCTTTGCTCTTTAAGTTGTACAAGGTTTTTGGCCAATTCATAGTCGTTGATAATTTCATAGTTCCTTCTACCTACAATCAATTCAATCTCCGAAAGTAGTAACTGAGATCTATCTCTTAGGTATATTATCCCTCTTTTATTTATATCGAGTTGATAAAAAAAGCTAGAATTCCTATTTTCCGTGCTCAAAGTGGTAAGTTGTACATCCCTTTTAACGCTAAGATTATAAACAAATTGATAAAGCTTAATTTTTATTTCTTGATTAACGCTCTTATCATCTAAAAAATCGCTCACTAAGTCCTTACACTCAAGAAGGAAACTGGAAATAGAATCAATACAAATCTGAGAGGCTTGAAGTTCATCAGGCACTAATATATATGCAAAACCGTATAAGGAGTTAAATTGATTATTAAGGTATCTTTCAAGTCCGGAAATATCCACTAATTAAAATGTTATCAGGCCTTTAATGTCTGATCAAGTCTCTATCAACAATTAAAATTCCGCAATACTTGTCCGTTCTAGTAAAGTAATAAAATATATTTAATTTGTGACAAAAAAATCCGAAAAGAGAGCTGTAAAGTCAATCTTTTGAGGAAAGTACAATGAAACTCTTACTTATTAGTTTACCCCTTTTTCTCATCTTAAATGGGTGTTTTTTTCAGAAAAAATCAACTTCTAGAAAAAAAACAAAGGATGCATCGGAGTCCACGACTCAGACTGATCCCTATTATCCAACTAATGGTGGATCAAATACTCAACAACCCTATCCTCAACCTGATCCTCCACCTACAACGCCAACGTCGGGAGTATCACCGTATAGTTTTATTATTACCGGTCATGGTAAATCAAAGTATAGCTCTGGGATCATATGGTCTTCTAAAACTGACCCAAGCTTACAGGATGTACAAAACCAGTCAAAGTTTAATACAGATTACCGTTTAAAAATAAGAATTAAAGCACTTGATAGACCTCAAGCAGGATATCAAGCATCTGCAGAAGATAATTATGGTAACACTTGTACTCGTGCTGATTATATTTATTCAAAGATTAAGGTTCTTGTAGGTATAAAGGCCATTGGCTCTTCAACTTATCTTGAAAAAAAGTATATTGATGCTTCTATTAACTCATTTTCAACCATCGCAGAGTTTACTGCTCCATCGGCGGGTAATTTTAGTGTAGATATTCTCGAGCTAAAAAATGATAGTTGGTGTAAAACCTATACAGAAAGTGGTTATGAAGACCAGGCCGTTCAAATGGGCTATTGTCCTTTTGCTGAGGAGACTTCATTTTCATGTTCTCAGTTAGAATTACACCTATCTACTGATTGGACTAATGATTTTTTCTAAAGCAAAAGTTTAGCTAGATTTTTTGAATGGGCCTCGCTCACTTCAACCAAAAGCCCTGGGCAGGTTATATTGACCTCATTAAGAGAGTCTCCCAATATATCAAAAGCAATAAAATCTATGCCATATTGAGAAAGCTCTGTGGCCACTTTTTCACATGATTGGAATTGTCTTTCATTTAATTGCGTTTTTTCAAAAGAGGCACCTCTTGCAATATTGGCCAAATACTCGCCTTTTAGCGGAACTTTTATAATTGAGCCTATTTCCTTATTTTTATAAAACAAGGCCCTTATTTCTCCACTTTTTACGGCCTCATTAAATGGTTGAATAATACCTGGCCCTTCCCACGACCTTGTCTTTTCATCAAAGTGCTTATTAACTTTTTCTAAATCATCTAAGGACATTTTAATAACATCGATTCCCTGATAAAGATCGAGAGGTTTAAGGATAATATCCTTAATACCTTCTTCTTTTAGAGTCTTTAAGAAAGAATAAGAAGATTCGGAAGACATACCTATATACGACTCAAGGGCCGATTCATCTTTGTAGGCCGTCATTTTTTCGTTATGTAAAAGAACCCCATCGGGGTCATTAGTAACTTTAACTCCAAAGGTTTTAATATGTCTCAACATCCATAGATAACGCAAATACCTCGTATCAAAGGGTGGATCAATTCGCATATGAAAGACATCCCCTTCTTTTAAATTAATTTCATGGTGAGAGCTCAATTTAAAATCGGCTAAATAAAAACTAGACTTCTCTAAAGAGGAATCAAAATCATACACTCTAAATTTTGGGCCGTCCTTATTGGTAACATAGAAGTCTTTTTCAAATAAAAGATAAACCTCAATTCCAAGTTCCTTATAAGTATGGGCCATCAAAAGTGATGAATCTTTCTTAACACTTAATTTTTCAAGTGAATCTATAAAGAGTATTTGACGTGCCAAAGGGACCTACCTTTTAAAAAAGTCTTTTGAGAAGTTTTCACCCTCATATTTTTCATAGGCCATCTTTATATATTTAAAGTAATCAAACAAGGATAACTTGAGTTTTCTATGAAGTTTCTCTATTTCTTCAGAGTCTTTTTCATAAGTTAGGTAAGCAGAAAAGGATGCATTATTCCATTTCCTTTCAAGAGCAAAGCAACGTTTCATCTTCTGCTTCGCACATATTGATTTCACTCCTGGGATAAAATCATTATCTAGGAAATCTTTTAATATTAATTCACTTTCTTTTTTGCCTTTAGGAGATCTCTTTTCGTAGATGTTTTGCAACCGAGATGTCCCCTCTACAATATAACGTTTTAGATTCTCAACCTTATCAGCTTCATTTTTTATTTTAATTCTAAATTCTTTATCTTTTTGAAAATATTCAAGAGCTAATTGCCTTCCGAAATAATTGGCCAAATTCTCATTTAAATCCACTTCATTTTTAATAAAAAAGATAGTGTGAAATAACTCATGAAAAATGAGCTCGGCCAAATCAAAATCTTTATACCTAAAAAAGCTCGATAATATCGGATCATTAAAATAGCCCGTTGTTGAGTAGGCATACACAGGTCTTTGATAGGTTACGTAATCTCCTTTTTCAAGGTCTTTTCTAAATTCATGCGCCGACTTTGGATCAAAAAAACCTAAGTATGGAAAGCAACCAAGAAAAGGAAAACAATGGTCAATGGCCTGAATTTTATTATGAGGTGAGGCAATGACCAAGTAAGTAACGGCGTCCCTGTTTAAAAAGCTCGTCTTACTATAGGTCCTAGTGGGTTTCAAATTGAAGTATCGATAGAAATAATCTTTGAAATTCTGAATAGTTCTTATTTTGTCCTTATGTTTAGGTAAAATTGTGACATCTCTAAGGATTTTATCATTGTCTTTAGCTTTATGAAGCAAGGATAACTGCCCCTGTCCTTGCTCAATAATATAAATAAATTTTGTACAAGAGCTAAAGTTAAGAATTGAGAATAAAAGAAGTATCCATTTCATAGATACTCTAAGGATACCCTGCTAAAAGATCCAGGAAAAGCCTAAAAGGTATTTAAGGTTGTCTTGGGCCCTATTAAAGTCATCTGCTTTAAAATAAGTGGAAACTGAAGCGGTAAACCTTAGAGCAGCTGTAAGACGGACTTGAAGCCTAAATGTGCCAAAAATAGAGTCGAAACGCCTTTTTTCCTTAGGTATGAAAACTCTAATCTCCTCACCCGTTAGATCGAGACGATATATTGTATCTCCACTACTTTCCACAAATTGCTTTGCATATCCTAAAGAAACTAGTGGGCGTATCAGAGCTTCTTTAGATGAAAGCGCTTGTCTTATACCAATGCCAAATATTTCAGTTTTAAGAGTAGAATTGTTTCCAACGACACTAACATTATTTGCAGCATCATTAATGGAGTATATGGTGTGCTCCTCAATCATTTTTGTTGAATTGGAATAGTTTAATTCGATGGCCGTATATTTAAGAAAGTAGAATGCAACAGAGCCCGTATAGGTTCTTGTTCTAATCGTATTTTCCCTACTTGTTCCGTAGATCTCTCTATCATAACCGATACTTCCACCAAGTTCTGTCATTAAAGCAAAAGTAGAAACAGGGAAAAAGGCAAAGATAAAACAAATAGTTCGCCACATAGCATTATTTTATTAAATTTCTTAGGGTATTTCTTTCCCCTAGACGAATTTTCCCTATCCAAATTGCCATTTCAAAACTCTTTTTGTAAATTCCGCCTTTATTAACCCTTGCAGCGGTATGAATACCCGTACTGAAAGGACTCATTTATGGAAACTGGACTCGGCCTAAAATCTGGCCTAGAAGAATCTTCTTTTATTGACCCCACAACAGGACAAAAGCTCATTAAAAAAGGTGACATCATCTTTCCCCCAAGAAAAG
>JAURDE010000228.1 GCA_030828105.1 Bdellovibrionota bacterium
TAATTTCATTATTTCCTAATTATTACATAAGAGTTTTTATGTCCAGGGACACATCCTTTAAGAACAAGTAAATTCTTTTCAGAGACCACTTTTAAAACTCTTAAGTTTTGTACTGTAACTTTTTCATTACCCATTCTACCTGCCATTCTCATACCTTTAAAAACTCTTGCAGGATACGAAGCAGCACCGATAGAACCAGGTGCTCTTAACCTATTATGTTGACCGTGAGTTGCTTGACCAACTCCAGCAAAACCATGTCTTTTAACTACACCTTGAAAACCTTTACCTTTAGAGTTTCCAGAAACATCAACGAACTCACCTTCAGTAAAATGATCAACAGAGATAGAATCACCTAATGTCAATTCTTGATCAAAATTTTGGAATTCAACCAACTTATACTTAGCTGTAGATTTAGATTTTGAGAGATGACCAGTCTCAGCTTTATTTGAATGTTTATCGTTTTTATCATCAAAACCTAACTGAATAGCATTATAACCATCGACCTCGCTAGTTTTAATTTGAGTAACTACACAAGGACCAGCTTCAATGACAGTACAAGGGATATTCTTTCCCTTATCGTCAAATATACTTGTCATTCCTATTTTTTTTCCTATCAACCCGGACATTGCTTTTATTTTTTAAATTATACTTTAATTTCAACTTCTACTCCACTTGGAAGCTCTAACTTCATTAAAGCGTCAATTGTTTTGGATGAAGAACTATAAATATCCAAAAGTCTTTTATAAGAAGACAATTGAAACTGCTCTCTTGATTTTTTATTAACATGAGGAGATCTCAACACTGTAAAAATTTTCTTGTGTGTTGGTAAAGGAATTGGTCCTGTTACAATCGCCCCAGTAGTCTTAACAGTCTTTACGATTTTCTCGGCAGACTTGTCAACCAAATTGAAGTCGTATGATTTTAACTTTATTCTAATTTTTTGACTCATTATATTGGTATTATTCGTTATCTCCTTTTATTGATTTAATTACCTGTTCAGAAACATTTTGTGGAGTTGCTTCATAATGATCGAACTCCATGGTAGATGTCGCACGTCCAGAACTCAATGTTCTAAGAGCTGTAACATAACCAAACATTTCAGAAAGAGGAACTTGAGCTTTAACTACTTTAGAGCCAGCTCTATCGGCCATACTATTTACTTGACCCCTTCTTCTATTTAAATCACCAACAACATCACCCATATTTTCTTCAGGTGTTAAAACCTCTAATTTCATAATTGGTTCCATTATTACTGATTTAGCTAACTTGGCAGAATTTTTAAAACCTATTTTAGCTGCAAGCTCAAATGAAAGTGAATCCGAATCAACAGCATGAAAAGAACCATCTTTTAAAGTAACCTTCATAGCATCCATTTCAAATCCTGCTAAAGGACCATTTTTCATGGCTTCCTTAAATCCTTTTTCAACAGACGGAATAAATTCCCTTGGAATATTTCCACCTTTAATAAGGTTGACAAATTCCAAACCTGACTTGCCTTCTTCGGCAGGTTCTATTGTAAATACTATATCTGCAAATTTTCCTCTACCACCAGATTGTTTTTTATAAACCTCACGATGATCAGCTTGAGCTGTAATAGCTTCTTTATATTCGACTTGTGGTTGACCTTGGTTAACCTCAACTTTAAATTCTCTTTTTAGTCTATCTACAAGAATATCTAGGTGTAATTCACCCATTCCTGAAATAATTGTCTGACCAGATGCTTCATCCGTTTTAACCTGAAAAGTAGGATCTTCTTCAGCTAATTTTCCTAATGCCATTCCAAGTTTATCAACATCTGCTTTAGTTTTAGGTTCGACTGCTATTCCGATAACTGGATCTGGAAACACCATGCTTTCTAAAACAATTGGATTTTTTTCAGCAGATAAGGTATCTCCTGTTTTAATATCCTTAAATCCAACAGCTGCTCCGATATCTCCAGCCTCAATCAAAGGAATAGAATTTTGTTTATCAGCATGCATTTGGAAAATTCTAGAAATACGCTCTTTGTTGCCGGATCTATTATTAAGTACGTAAGATCCTGCGTCAAGCTTTCCTGAATAAACTCTAAAAAAAGCTAATCTTCCAACATAAGGATCAGTAGCAATTTTGAAAGCTAATGCAGAAAAAGGCTCGCTCACTGATGGTTTTCTTTTAATTTCATTATCAGTTTTAGGATCAGTACCTATAATTGCTTCTTTATCAAGTGGAGATGGTAAATACCTACACACAGCATCTAGAAGAAACTGAACTCCTTTATTTTTAAAAGCAGAGCCACAAATCATTGGTATGATACTCATATCTTGAGTTGCTTTTCTCAGTGCTTCATGTACTTCATCTTCAGTAATAGAATCTGGGTCTTCAAAGAATTTTTCTAATAAAGCATCATCATATTCAGCAACGGCTTCAATTAAATTTGCTCTATACTCTTCAACTTCATCTTTCATGTCTTCAGGGATA
>JAURDE010000108.1 GCA_030828105.1 Bdellovibrionota bacterium
AAAATAGAAATAGAAATATCATTTACACCAAGATAGGCACATTTAATAATCATCCATAGTGACTTCCAAATACCCACTCTCGTTTCATCTGGGAACCCTATAATGACATTAATCTTTGTCAGAATTTGATTATCTATAACGAGTTTAATCTTTTCGTAAATTCTTTCAATCTTAAGCCGCTTTTCTACATATTTAAGTGTCTCATTTGATCCACTCTCTGGAGCAAAAGTTAAATAAGTACAACCTGCCATTTTTAGTAATTTAATATTCTCTTCAGTGAAGCCCTCTACTCGAGTGCCAATCGTAATGGTCCAACTTAAATTGAGCTTTTGAGCTACCATTTTCTTAAGAAATTCATTCATCCAGCTCTTTTTCATAAAAAGAGTGAGATCATGAAACTCAACAGAGTCGACTTTATATCTTTCTTTATAGTAAGAGAGCTCTTTTATAATATCTTGTGGATCTCGCGGTATATATCTTGTACCCCACATGTTTGGTGAGGAGCAAAAGGAACAGCGATAAGCACATCCCCGACTCGCATTAAATGGCATAACTCTTCCATTATCCATTCCAAAGGAGATCGAATTGTTTAAATAATTTTCAATATTAAAACTCTCCCAATCGGGCCATGGTATCTCATCAACCTCAATAATCCTCTTTCTTTCACCGTTGACTTTAACTACACCATTTTCACGATAGGCTAGACCACCCGTTTCCCTTACATCTAAATCGCCAAAGAACCTATGACAGAAATTAGCAACGAATCTCTCACCCTCGCCAATACATATATAGTCTAGTTCGGGGCAATCCTCTAAAATATAATCGGGAAGAGCACTGACCGTCTCCCCGCCAGCAATGATCTTCAAATCATTCCGAATACTTTTAATTTCCTTTACAATTTCTCTGGTATGATTCCAATCATTAGCGAACATACAGGAAACAAAAAGAAGATTCGTTGTAGCGGGAATCCTAGAAATAATATCCTTAGTTGAGAGACCTCTATAATAAATATCTTTTTCTTTCGTATGACCATACTCCTCAAAACCCATGGAAATACTATCAATGACGTTATATCTATAATTGAGACTCTTTAGAGTACCCGCAATATAAGCTAACCCTAGAGGTGGAGCAATATTTAAAACAAGCGAAGCCTTTGAGAAGCAAACAGGAGGTCTTAAAAGAGTAATTTTAACATCATCTATCATTTTTAATAGACCTTCTTAGTTATAAAAAATTTCCCGTTGGGCCCTACAAGATTATTTAATATATGACTTGCCATTTTTTCTGCAATTAGTCTTTGCCCTAATTTATTATAATGAATATTGTCCACAAATACTTCTCTTCCTTCATTCAGAAATAAGTTAGAAAGATCATAAAAATTAAAGTCCTTTCCCCTTACCCTTACATCAGAGTAAAATTCCCTAAAATTATTCCATAGGCTTCTGGGCATTTGATTATATACCCTTTCTTCATTAGATGATTTATTCTTTTTTAGAAAAAGAACAGGCTGAAGCATCCATAAAAACTTTATATCCTTTTTCTTGCTGACCATCATAGTCATATCAATATTATTTAAATAATAATCAATCTCTTCCTTAGAGACTTTCTTGTTAAGGTCATAATCAACCTTGATATCTAGTAAAAAACTCGAAAGAGATCTCTTTAAAGTCAGTGAACTTATTGTGTCTAGAGCATTCCCAAAGTATGTTCTTTGGACAATGACATTAAGGCGTTTAAAAAAGAAGGATTTAAAAGATCCCTCCGTAGTATCAACTGCCCAAAGCGTACTTAGAAGATTGTTATTCCAAACACTTTTAGAAAAACTGTATTCATAAGGGTGCCAAGATTTTTGATACGGTGACTCTGCCCCTTTTTTCTTTATTACATTAACGAAAAATTCATTTACCCCATCTAAAAAGATAATCATATCCGGCTTCTGAAAGGGAATGAGCTTGATGGAACTCAGTAAAAACTGTTGCTTAGAGGCGTAACCTGAGATGCCCTCATTAATTACTTTTATTTTAAGTCCCAAATCTTTAATTTTTTCATTAAGTTTTTTTTCTAACTGAAACGCTATCGAATCCTTAATATCTTGAACACCTTCCCCCTCTACGGTGGAGCCTCCTAAAAGATAGATTAAATAATCCCCTTTACTCTTCTTTGAATAAAAAGGGCGTTTTTGCCCCCAGCGAAGTTTATCATGCATATAATAGAGTAAATTGGGATCGTATTTTTTGAATGCTTCATCGCTTTTTAGGTAAGGTAATTCTAAATTTTTATGAGGAGCTATAAAGTAAAGTGTCGTGAATGAAATGATTTCAATAATGAAAAAATTAATAAGAATCAATTTTATGAAAGCTACCATTAAAAAAATTATAAGTTACTTTTTATCTCCTGTGAATTTGCTGTATTTGACATAGCTCATTTATTGACGAATAATCTGTATGGTGCATTAATTAGGATCACATACGGATGAACTACCAATACCTCCTTGAGCACTTGCCTCAATTTCTATCAGCAGGTGGTAGCTTACTTAAACATTATATTCTTAACTCTTCAGAGCCCACTTTTATTGTATGGAGCCTTACGAATGCTTGTAATCTCGACTGTTCTTACTGTGGGCTACCGCATCTCCGTCTAAAAGAGCTCGAGGGAGAGGATCTTTTCCGTTATCTAGATACAACAATAGACCATGGACTCAAAGTCATTTCCCTAACAGGTGGAGAGCCGATGGTTCATAAAGATTTCCATGAGTTTGTTCTCAGAGCAAGATCAAGAAATGTACTTTTAAGTTTGAATACAAATGGAATACTCGTTAAAAAGAATATTGATTTCATTAAGCAGAATTTCTTTAGAGTTTGTCTTAGCTTAGACGGCCCTCCAGAAATGAACGATCGTTATCGAGGAAAAAACTCAGCAAAACATGTTCTTAATGCCATCTTATTACTGAAAGAATATAAAATTGAAACTAATATTACATCGGTTATTACCAAATCTAGTTTTGATAAGGTTGAAGAAATCGTAGAATTTGGTAGAAAGCAAGATATTCCCTTTTACTTTCAACATGTCGCCAATGAGCTCTTAAGTGGCCTTGCGAATCCAGATTTGTTAACTAAAGAAGAGATCATCCAATCCATAAATGTCATGATTCGACTGCGAAATGAACATAATCCCTATATTTTAAATAGTAAAAAAAGCCTCAACTTTTTAAAGTACCTCATAGAAAACCCCTCCACTGTAAATTGTAAAACAGGAAAGGTTTTTGCAAGAGTGGAGCCGACAGGGGACCTTGTCCGTTGTGGCAGAAGAAAAGAGGGTTTTAAATATTCACAAATTCTACAGAATGGATTTTATGAATGTTTTAAAGGGTTACAGTCATTTAGTGATTGTACCCATTGCACTGCCCATCTTGGTCTAGCGATCAACTCAAAAACCAATTATTTAAGTATATGATTTTAAGAAGAAGAGAATATTTTTATAAAGGTGAAAGACGGGATATATTCCATTTTTTGTTTTCTAAAAAAATAAGAAGACGTAATTATCGATTGGAGTTCGCTCAATCTTTTTCTAAGTGGATTGGAACCAAGTATTCTTTATTAACATCTTCTGGCTGTGAGGCCTTAGAAATCATCATCAGATACAAACATTTAGATAAAAATGGAATACTATTAGTTCCTGTTTTTACAGCTCAAGTTGTTCAAAAAACACTCCAGCGCCTGCGAGTTAACTATGAACTTGTTGACGTTGACCCTCTTACAGCGACGCTTGATTTTGAAGATTTCAAAGCGAAATTAGAAAAAAATAAAGAAGTAAGGGCCGTATTATGCACTCACCTTCTTGGTCATATTTGTGATCCCCAAATCATTGAATACGCCAAACAACATAATATATTCGTTATTGAAGATTGTGCACATGCTCATGGTGCAAGTTTGAATAATATAATGGCAGGATCAATGGGCGATGTATCTTTTTTCAGTTTTGGACCAGCTAAACTTATTAATACCTTTGGTGGTGGGATATTAAATACTAATAATAACGAACTTATCCTTTTTGCCGAAAAAATGATCTCAACCTTAAAAGAGCCTTCTCTTTTTTTTATTTTAAAAAAATTGATATTTTCACATGTAGAAACTTTATTTTCTCTTCCTCTTTTTAATTTAACTTTTAGATATCTTTTTAAAAATGAAAAAACACTTCAAAATTTCAGAGCTATTTTTTTGAAACTTAATCGAGAAAATAAAAATAGGAAGCGATATTCTCAATTACAAGCTTACATTGGATTAAAGCAACTTAAAGACATCAACCAAACAATAGCCAAAAGAAATTTTTCTATGGAAAGAATACTCTCCCAGATTACTCAAAATATTCAGCTCATAAGAAAAAAGAAAGAGGCCGTCCCTTACAATTTCATTATTCGAGTCCAATCTCCTTTAAAATTAAAAAAATATCTATGGAGCAAGAAAATAGACTCTGGAATACAAAATAGTATTATGTGGCCGTTAGGCGATCCTCAAGAATTCAAAGGACTAAAACAAGTCCTAGATTCATTCATTCAGCTTCCCTTACACCATAGATTGAATAAAAAGGATGAAGAAAAAATAGTTGAGGCCCTTTCGCAGTATCAGGCTTGACTCTTCATTTGTTTAGCGATTTTATGGACAAAATTATCTTTTTTAACAAAAAGACCATATAGAAACTTTTCTAGACGAGTTGTATAGGTTCCTTTCCTAAAATTGATTAATAAGGAAAAGATCTTTCTCGGGTGAAGTAGATAGGATAAAAGGTAGAATGAAGAAATTCCAAAAAACTTATATAAAGTAAGTTCAAAGCTAGATACATGCTTACAATAATGTTTTCTAAATTTTAATATTTCCCAATTAAAAAGTTCATTAAAGAAATCTTCCCCTAAAGTAATCTCACCTTCTTTATAGATTTGATAAAATAGTTTAGATCCTGGATAGGGGTAAAAAATTGTGAAACCAGTATCATCTACCCCCAATGCAGCACACTTCCATACAAATAAAAATGTTTTCAAGATATCTAGTCTTTTCTCCTCAGGGAATCCAATTATAATATTTACTTTTGTGAGAAGCCCTATATCAGACGAAAGTTTAATTGTTTTTAATATTCGATCAAGATCTAACCTTTTCTTAGAATCCTTTAACATTCTTTCTGAACCACTTTCAGGAGCGAAACATATGTACTTACAACCTGTATCTTTTAGAAGCTTTAGTGATTGAGCATCCAGCCCCTCACTTCGGGTCCCTACCGTAACGGTCCAATCTAAATTTATTTCGTTTTCTATAAGCTGAGTGCAAAAGTCTACGATCCATTTTTTGCCAACAAAAATTGTAAGATCATGAAACTCTATACCCGTTATATTGTACTTCTTCTTATAGTAATTTATCTCCGCAATTATATCTTTTGGATCTCGAGCGTAGTAATTAGTCCCCCACATATTATCGTTAGAACAAAAGGTGCATTCGTAAGGACATCCTCTCGTTGCTAGCATCGGCATCGTTCGCCCTAACTCAATGCCAAACGCAATCTGGGAATCAAGATAGTTTTCGATAGGAAAGTCATCCCAAGCAGGCCATGGGAGTTCATTAACAGATTTTATTCTGTTTCTTTTTGGATTTACGATTACCTGTCCATGCTTTCTAAAAGCAAGTCCATTGATGCTTTCAAGGCCTTGATTAGAAAAAAAGGATTTGCAAAACTCAATAACAAATTCGTCACCTTCTCCTAGGCAGCAATAATCAATTTCAGGGGTGCTTTCAAGGATATACTTAGGAATAGCTGTTATATGTTCTCCCCCTACTAGTATAGTTAAATTGGGGAATTCTTGTTTAATTTTTATAATAATTTCTCTTACATGATTCCAATCAATACTAAACATGCAAGAAACCATCAGAAGCTTTGAAGTGTTTGGGATGGCCTTAATGATTGCTTCAGGTGATAGACCTCTATAAAAAATCTTATTGTTTTTAGTGGGTCCGTAGTTTTCTAGCTCTTCACCAAGAGCATCTATAACTTTTACTTGAAAATTATTTTGTTTAAGTGAGGCGCATAAATAGGCCATCCCCAGAGGAGGTGCATTACTAATATGCCAAGTTGCCGTTGAAATGGACACCGGTGGTCTAAGTAGAACAATTTCTGCCTCAGATAATGGCATTGGTTTTCCTTTCTTATCTACTATGCAACAATATTATAATCTATTGGTTAGTGCAACTATATCCGGCCATCGTGAGGAGATAAATGAAACAGTTAAAGGAACTAATTATTCCAATAATTAAACTCACTATTGTAGGAGCATGTCTTTATTATGTGTATATTAATAAGGGCTTTACCCTTACCTCAATAATTCCCTATATTAAATCGAATTTTTCTGTCATCGTACTCTCACTTGTTCTATTAAGTTTTGCTTCTTTTTTAACCATTCTTAGAATTTATATCTTACTAAATCACTATTATAACTTTTCCATAACTTTTAAAAAAAGTTCGAAGCTCATTTTAGAAGTGCTTTTTATTAATAATATTTTGCCTTTTAGGGCAGGAGAAGGATTACTCATTTATCGTCTCAAGCGGCATTTCAAAGAAAAATCGGTATTTCTCATTTCAAAAATATTACTTATGGATAACGTTTTTGGAGTTTTTGGTCTTTTTGCTGTATCTGTCTGCTTTTACCCTCTTGTAGAAAATTACCTCCTCCATGACTCAAAGTTAAAGCTTATATCTTTCATGATGACTGTATTTTGCTTTTTATTCCTCATCGGAATTATTGTCTTAAAAAAATCTAATAAGCTTCAAAATTATATTAAAGGGTTTTCTTATTTTAAGGATTTTATTGAGAATTTAAATAAGCGAGGAGCAATCGTAATCATAAGTATTTCTTTTTTGGTTCAACTAGTCAGAACTCTCTCTCTTTCCTTAATCTTTTTTCAGTTTGATATCAAACAACTTTTAAATTCCTTTTTCTTTATCCCTATTGGGAATACTATTCTTAACTTTATTTATCCCTCGGGGATCGGTGTAGGAAATGTCGTTTTCTTTTCCCTACTTAAAGATTTTTCAGACTTGAATCCACTTATATATTTTAATATCTATTTTCTTCTTACTCTTTTCACATCTTTTATTCTATATTTAGTATCACTTAGACTACGGCCTAAAGACTAAGAGCTTCTCTTTCTTTTCCAAATAGCTAAATTAACTTTCAAAATAGAAGGCAAAGATTCCTTATTAGAAAAGAATCCTAGTATAAATTTCTCCATTCGAGTTTTATATTTTCTTTTAGGAATACCAGCAAGAAAGGGAATGATTCTTCTTGGATGGAATGTATAGGTAAGAATGAAAAAGACAAGCATTCCAAAGAAGTTATAACAATAGAGTTCAAAACTTCCTACATTTTTACATGGGTGTTCCTTAGCATTAAAGAATTCCCACTTAAATAAATTATCAAAGTAATCCTTATTCAGTACAACCGTGCCCTCCTTAACAAGATCATAAAAAAGCTTTGAGCCAGGATATGGTGAAAATATATTGATTCCAATATCATGAACTCCAACAATGGCACATTTCCATGAAAAGAGAATGGTCTTAAAAATATCTTCTCTTTTTTCATCGGGGAAACCAATCACCATATTCAGCTTTGTCACAAGGTCACATTTACTGGCATATTGGATAGATTTCATGATCTTTTTTAAATCAAGTCTCTTATTAGTACTTTTAATTGTTTCGCTAGACCCACTTTCCGGAGCAAAAGCGAGGTAACGACAATTGGTTTCTTTAATAAGCTTAATCGTCTCCTCATCAAGCCCTTCACTTCTTGTCCCCACTGACACAGTCCAGGAGATATCTAATTTTCGTTCCTTGATCTTATTACAGAAATCTATAATCCACTTTTTACTTACAAATAAAGTAAGATCGTGAAACTCAATCGCAGTGATGTCATATTTTTTTATGTAAAATTCGATTTCATCGAATAGATCATCTAAATCTCTTGTAAAATAATTGGTTCCCCACATGTCTTTATTAGAACAAAAGGTACATTCATAAGGACATCCTCTGGTCGCCATCATAGGCATCGTCCTTCCTAATCCTACGCCAAAGGTAATATCATGAGATAAATATTTTTCTATTGGAAATAAATCCCAAGAAGGCCATGGGATTTTATTAACGTCCTTGATTCTTGCCGATTTTGGATTTGTGAGAACTTGATCATTTTTTCTAAAGGCAAGGGATCCTATATCTGTTACTTTTTCATTATTATAAAATTTATCGCAAAACTCTATAATGAAGTTTTCACCCTCTCCTAAGCAGCAATAATCAACCTCTTCGCAGTCATTTAGAATATATTGAGGAATAGCGGAAACATTTTCACCTCCCAAAACAATTGTCGAATGAGGAGCTTTTTTCTTAATTTCTATGATTATAGATTTTAAATGATTCCACCCTATAGCAAACATATTAGAAACAAAGATAAGTTCACACTTTGGAGAAATTCTTTGAAGTATGTCTTCTGTATCTAGACCTCTGTAATAGATTCTTGAATTTTCGGTAAGCCCGTAATTCTCAAGTCCCTCACCCAGAGCATCAATGACATGAACATTATAGGAATTGTGTAAAAGAGTTCCTACTAAATAGGCCGCCCCTAATGGAGGTGCATGACTTGTATGCCATGTCGAAGCCGAAACCGTTGCAGGTGGCCATAAAAAGACAATTGGCTCTATGTTTTTAAAATCATTTGTCACAAATAGAAGTATACAGGATTGCACATGGTGTGCAATTTGAACTCTACAAATACTGCGTAACATTATCTTTATTTAAACTTATTATTATGGTAAGGAATAAGCAAATGAATAGCCTAGAAGAGATTTATAACAAGACCCCAAAGTTTTCTGATTTTAGTTCCCATTATATGGAACGTCTTTATATGTTATCCCATACTATTCCAACTGAATCCCTCAATAGAAGCATTGAACTTATTTTAAAAACTGCACGATCTAATGGAGTTATCTACTGTTTAGGAAATGGCGGAAGCAGCTCTACGGCAGAGCACTTCGCAAACGATATAAGTATGTGCCCAGAAAACAGTCTCTATAATCTAAAGGCCATATCTTTAACAAGTAATATAGCACTTTACTCGGCTATTGCTAATGACCACGGATTTGAAAACGTTTTTGCAATTCAATTACAAAAATTTTTGAGACCACAAGATCTAGTTGTAGCGTTTTCTGCATCAGGAAATTCCTCCAACATCATAAATGCATTTGAGTATGCTAAAGAATTAGGGTGCCCATCACTTGGTATTTGTGGCTTTGATGGGGGGGCCTTAAAAGATTTATCTGATGTCTGTATCCACATCAGTTCTGAACAAGGAGAATATGGGCCTGTTGAGGATCTTCATTTAATTCTTAATCATATGATTGGAAATTATCTTAAACTTTTTCTAAGAAATGAGATCCCCCAAGATCAGCACTATTTGTGTTAATTTCATCCAACACTCTCATTAGTTTTTTTAAATTTGGGGTACTTCCCTTGTAGAGTTTTTTGGTTTCTTCGATATCCATTTTGTACCCTAATTTGCAATACTCTTTCGCCTC
>JAURDE010000100.1 GCA_030828105.1 Bdellovibrionota bacterium
AATTATGGAAAAAGCTTTAGCTCAGGCCAAAGAAGGGAGACTTCACATCCTTGAAGAAATGGCCAAAACAATTTCTAAAGAAAGACAAGAGTTTAAGTTAGGTGTTCCTCGTATGGAAACTCTTAAGATTGCTACAGATAAAATCGGTGCACTTATTGGACCAGGTGGTAAAAACATTAAGGCCCTTCAAGAAAACTTTGAAGTCTCTATTGAGTGTGACGATGAAGGAAATGTTAAGGTTATTGGTTCTGATACTGAAAAGCTTAAAGCTTGTGCCGCTACTGTAGCACTTCAAATTCAAGGACCAGAAATTGGTAAAGACTATAACGGTAAAGTCATGACCATTAAAGATTATGGTGCTTTTGTAGATATTGCACCAGGTGTATCAGGTCTCGTTCATGTTTCAGAAATCGCTAATGAAAGAGTTCAAGACATAAATGAGTACGTCGCCGAAGGTGATGATATGAAAGTTAGAGTGCTTGAAATTGATCGTATGGGAAGGATTAAGCTTTCTGCCAAAGCAGTAGAGCCAGTGAACAAAAAGGCTTAATAAATGATCGACGTCAAGATTAGAACCTTGGCCACTTTTGATCCTAATCTCGGCTTACCCAAGTATGAAACACTTGGGTCTGCCGGTGCTGATATAAAGGCCAATCTAACGGCATCAAAAACTCTTGAACTTCTTCCAGGGCAAAAGGAGCTTATCCCAACTGGTTTATCGGTTGAGATACCTTCTGGTTATGAGATACAGGTTAGACCAAGAAGCGGTTTAAGTTTTAAGACAGGGTTAATGGTTGTTAACTCCCCAGGTACAATAGATAGTGATTATAGAGGTGAATTAAAAATTATACTTGCTAATATGGGGGATAAGACTGAGCTTATTAAACATGGTGATAGAGTTGCTCAAATCATTTTGGCCCCAGTTATTCAAGCGAGATTTATTGAAGTCAATGAATTAACAGAAACAACTCGTGGACAAGGTGGATTTGGGTCTACAGGGGTATCTTTAGAAGGATAGTATGGATTTGAGTCTACCTTACAAAAAATGTACAAGTGCTCAAGAGGCTTATCTTAAAGTCAAAAATAACATTACTGAGGACTATATAGAAAAGTTTAAGGTAAAGGCCAATATACACTATCTTGATTATAGATCTGAAATCGAAGCTACTGGAAAAGGTTTTAATCTACGTCTGAGCTTTAAGGAAGACTCTTGTCAGATACAAATGAAACTATCTTTGCTTCTTAGGCCTTTAGGGAAGCAAGTCATGAATTCTGTTAGCAAAGAACTTCGGGAGTTGATTTAATGAAGCTAACAATTTTACCCTCAGGTGATGTAATTGATGTTGCTGAAGATAAAGATCTTCTCTCTGTCCTTACTGAAAAAGGATATTATATTAAATCGAGTTGTGGGGGGAATGCGAGTTGCTCTGATTGTATAATTAAAGTTGTATCAGGACAAGATAACCTCGAATCTCCAACCTTTGAAGAAATTAAATTCCTTGGTAACGTTTTTCATATCACTAAAGAGAGAATGAGCTGTCAGACAAAGATTTGTGGTGATGTTACAATTGATATATCGGCGCATGATAAAGATAGAGATGTCGAAAACCTAAACCAAAAGACCAATCAAAAATACTCTAGACAAGTCAAAGTTAGAAAAAAAAGTGAGCAGGAAGAAGTTAAAGAAAATGCTTCGGATACTAATGAAATGAAGCCAAAAAAAGAAGGCGGAATGAGAAGACCTCGGCCATTTAATTATTCTAACGATGATGATTCAGATAATTAATAAGAATCTAAAAATGTTTTAAGAGAATCAAGCTCTGTTTTACTTGAATGTCTATCAAGAATCAGGTGACCTTTACGATGATAGGCCAGAAGAAGGAAGTGACCTCTATTTTGGAAACCTTTCATGTCAGGGTTATTCTTAAGTTTTGCAACGTTTGGACTCTCTAGATTTTGTTTTACTTCCAGAGCTTTTGTGAGCTCTAGTAATTTACTTGAAAAACTTATACCAAATAATTGCTTTGTAACTTTAAGTTTATCGCCTTTTTTCATTATAGTTTTTTTATAAAACCACATACAGGTCATAACTATCGAAGTTACTAAAAGGACCCCCCACGCACTTAAGGCAAGTAGTTGATTGATCCAATCTTGGGTTTGATAAAGCTTAAGGATAAGGTTGTGACTTGTGAATGCTAGAATAAATAAAGTCGCCATAATGGCCAAGTAGTACAGAAAGAATAGTTTTGGTAAATTATAGGATTCTATTTTAATAGTATGCGGGCCCAACTCTTCAACTTCTCGGACGAGAGGATATTCTTCTTTGGAAAGAGGGAGAATATAGAGTAGACCCATATTATTTAGAAGAAGGGAAAATTAAATTTTCCCACCTCTTCTATTTTTTCTCGCTTCTTTTACTTTTCTTTTTTGAGCAGCTTCTAGTTTTTCTTTCTTACGAACTGAAGGCTTTTTATACTCTTTTCTTTTTTTGTATTCTTTAAGAATACCGGCCGCTTCACAAAGTCTTTTAAACTTTTTAATACCTTTTTCTGCAGGGCCCAGAGTACTGTCGATAACAACTTTAATCGCTGAATTTTTCATGTCTCTCCTAGATTTTAAAACTAAATCAGTAAGGCTTTCTAAACTAGTTTAAAAGACGTTAAGCGTCAAGTAGTTAGAGTTAGCCTATAATTTTCGGGAATTTATAACCAAATTAGACCAAAGTGTCTATCAACTTCTTTTTTGTTGTGCGTAGCGTTACAGATACTCATATGGCGGCAAAATTTTCCGATCAGAAAAGATAATCAAGTAACCATGGAGAGGTGATGTATGAAGACCCAAGTTTTGTTGGTCTGCTTTCTGTTAAGCTTTAATTCCTTTGCTAAAATTATTACCTTCGAAAAAGGCCCCTTGCTCGAACAAGTACCCGAAATTATTTATACACCCGATGCCCTCATTTTTTCTCATTCTCTGAACTCAATGCATTTAAAAGATTTGGGAGAGTATGAAGAGGTTGAACTAAAAGGCCTCAAACTTAGCGATGAGTCGCATTTAGCAAGACTTCCCTTTTATAGCTTTCTCGTTGAGGCAAAGGCCGAAAATATCAATTATGAGCTTAATACACTCGTTGAGGAGTCTTTTACTGAAGTAAAGCTAAAACCTGCCCCAGAAATGCCCTGTAGATGCGCAGACGATGCTTCACCAAAGCAGCTTAATGAAGGGCTATACTTTTCAGATAATCGTGAAATGGTTGAGATTGAATATCTTGGAGACTATAGAGGCAAACCAATCTCAAAAGTTAAGGTCTATGCAGGAAAATATTCACCAAATACCAAAGTATTAAAAATATACTCACAATTAAAAGTAAGCTTTTTCTCAAATGAGGGGCCATTAAAAAGCTTTAAAGGAACAGATCAAGTCGGTAAGAGGTATCTCTTTTTCACTCCAAAATCCTTTAAGAGCGAAGTAGAAGAACTTGCTCGGTATAGGGAGATTCAAGGTCATCAGGTACAAACTTTCTTTTTAGAGGATATGGGATCTAATTTTACAGATATTCAGTCATCAATAAGAAGTATCTGGGATGAGGCACCCTTTGATTATGCACTAATTGTGGGGCATGAAGAGATTTTTCCAACAGAATACGTAGATACAAGTAATGACTCTCAGACACCTTCGGACTTAAATTATTTTACTTATGGTGGTGAAGGAGACTTTATTCCAGATGTTTTTTACGGAAGACTAGCAGTCGATAAGGGAATAGAAATAACAAATTTTATTAAAAAAGTTAAAGAGTTTGAGCGCGCTCAATATAAAGACCCATCAGGTTTAAATAAACAAATTGGAATTGCTTCCAATGAAGGGGAATCTCCGAGTGATGTGGAGTATCTAAAACAAATGCAGCAACCACTAACAAAGCAACTTGGAATACATTCAAAAGCATTTCTTCAAGACAATAAGAACTCAACTGCTTCAAATATAGTTAAGGAGCTAAAAAATGGTGCCATATGGTTAAACTATATTGGACATGGCAGTGGAAACTCCTGGACATCAATAAATCGAGGGGAGTTTCATTCTGATCATATTAGAGATTTAGAAAGTAGGGTTGTGAAACCAATTATAATAGATGTTTCATGTCAAAATGGTCGATTTAATTATAATGGTCGGTTAGGTGAGAGATTTATGAATGAGACACGGTTTAGTAAACCTATTGGTGCCGTGGCCTATTATGGAGGGTCTGTTGATATATCTTGGCACCCTCCTGCAGTCATGGCGGTTAAAATTAGTGAGCTATTTGCAAAGAAACAAGTTGGTAGTTTAGGAAATTTATTATTAAGTGGGCAAATAGAGTTACTGCGTGCCTATTCTAATGCAGAAATGGCAAAGGAAAACCTTGTCTGGTACCATCTTTTAGGTGACCCTGCCTTGAGACTGAAGTACTAAGAATTGAGAGTGGCCATATTCTATAATATGAAGATGTATATTTATGGCCACTGATTTCCTTATTAGTGTTAAGAGTAAGAGAGATGGACATTTTTGTTCAAAATAATTTATTTCTTCGAAAGAGGGATGATCGAACTTATTAAATGAATAAGTATTTAGACCAACAAGCTTTTCTAGCCGATTAATAAAAAGTTTACAATGATCTTTTAATGGCTGAGGTACTTTTTCAAGATGTTCTCTAAATAAGTTAATAAGTCTATATCTCGTTTTTTTATTGGTATCTACTAAAAACTCTAGAACAGAAAAATAAAAGTCATAAACATCTTGTAATGGGTGTTGGTCTGGAAGGCAAGCAAGACCCATTTGGATTTGATGATGGGCCTCTCGGTAAGATCCTTTATCTATGAAGTATTGAGTTAGGTTGAAATATTTAAGTCCTCTATGGAAAAAACTTTTTTCATCTTGAGGAATATTTTTGAAGATTTGATTATCGTTTATGATTTTTGATTGCCAAATACCGTTAATAAATGCTGTACCATCTTCAAAATGTTTAGGAGAGTCTCCTTCTATATAAGCAATTCTTTCTTCAGCTTGATCAAAACTAAGACAAAATGAATTAAATGGGTTCATATAGGAGAATGGATTAACTTCTTTTGAGTCAGGTAAGCATAAGGCCCTTAAAGCATCAATGTCAGAGTTTAGATTGGTTACATTTTTTAAAGTCCGGGAAGAAAACTTCTCAATTCCATACTCATAATCATTATTTAAAAAAAAATGTTCAGAGAAGTCAGACTTTGAGGAAAAAGTCCTTAACTTGTCATCTTCAATATTTGTATGCTTGAAGTTTACGGCAGCTCCATTTAGATATACTTCTAGAATTGATTTTTGATTCAAGCAAATAGTAAATAATGATGAGGAGAGCCCTGTGATACTTAAAAAGTAGTCTTTTAGGTCTTCAATATTAACATTGACAAGTTGAATCTCATATAAAATTTGTGCCAAACTTTTGCCCTTAATTTCAAGAGTATCTGAAATCATCTGATGAGCTGATATCTGAAGTCCATTCTTCAAAGTTACGAAGTGATAAGGAAAAGGATGACCAGGATAACTTAAATAAAATGAATCAGGCTTTTGATAGAAGTGTGTATGGTTGAGTCTGAGAAAATGAGAAACCTTTGAACTAAATGGACCTTCCCAGTTCTTTATAAGAATAACCTTTCCACTATTGCTAGTACGAAAATATAGAGAAGAGCTATAAGTATAATTTCGAGGGTAACTCTTTGGCCATGGGCCTGAAGTAGAAAATACTTCACCTGTTATAATGAAACTATAAATATCGAATGGGTCGCATTCAAGTCCTTTTGAATAGGACTCCAAGGCTATAAAAAATGCATCATTTTTGTTTAAGTTTTCAAAGTTTTTTCTAAGTAGGTAAAAAATTCCTTTGTTAAGAGGGGCCATTAATGATTTATCTATTAAAAATCCTGTGGAATTTTTTACTTTTTCCCAATTGGATTTATCTTTATTGCCAAGTTGATAAAAGTTTTCCATCTCTTCGCCGAGAAGATTAATAAGAGGGATCTGCCTATCTGAAAAATTATAGTTGGAGTTCATGTGGTTTCTATTTTATCTAGTTTTTATGAGGGGAGCAAATTTTATACAATTATCTTTTGTATACTGGCCGCTTTCAGGGTTCTCTTAGTTTTTTCTAAATTTAACTTAACAGAGTTACCTATTTCACGTTTTATAGGAGTAGACAAAGCAGAAAGGTTTCATAAGCTCGGTCTTTATTTTTGTATAGGTTATCTCGTTTTATTTTTGCCTGAAATTATTTTTAGCTAAAAAATATAATGTCTTTAGCATCTTTTTCCAATGCCGTTGGAATTTTTATTTTTTCATTTTCTCGAATTTTTCTAATATAGATTTTAATCTTAATACTATGATCTTCTTTGTGACGAAGCTTTAGGTTTTTTAGTTGATAAAACTTATTCAAAATTTTTGAGCTCTGGGCCTTGCTTGAATTGAAAATAGGAAATTGCTTTATGGAGTTCCATACGGCCCAAGGATCATGACTGCCTTTGAGTAATTTAGCGAAAATAAGGTAGATTGTAGGATCCGATTCATGGCTATCTCCAATCATAATGACTTCACTTGGAAAACCGCCTAATAATATAATATTAAGCAGGTGGTTTAGTTTATATAATCCATGAACTTTTATATCTTTTGGTGTGAGCTCACCTGAAAACGGATGAAATGCATGCCTATAATCCTTAAGAAGTATTCCAGCAGTATATATACCGTTTTTGTATAGCCAGTCCTTAATAGCATTTTCGTAAAAATGTGGGGAAGCAGAAACAATAAAAGGGCTGTAGTCTTTTTCAATAAAAGACTTAAAGAGGTTAACACCAGGGATAACAGTTGGATAGGATTCAATAGGTGAGGTGAGAGAGTGATAAAGCTCTTTTGTTGTTGAGTATCTTGTATCGACGAGGGTCTTATCAAAGTCACAAATGACATACTTTTTGGGTGATTCTAGTATCATAGGAATAAAGCAGCCAAGGTGAAGCTCTACTCCGGGGTAATAGCTAGTTTCGTAAATTTGCCATTTAGAAATATCTTTTGTTGTCTCAGTTAATGGAACTTTAAAATTAAAATTACCAAAATTATCAGACTCCACAAATTTGGTGTAAATTTCCCGACCACTTTGGTCAATTCCAACAAACTTGCAGTTAAAATGGTGACTTCTCAATAGATAGAAATTCTGTAAAGGAAAAGAAGGTCTAAATTCACCAGAAGGGCCTAAGTTATTATCCTTGATACCACTATACGCTTTTATACTGATGAACTCATCTGTGAATATTGAAAGAAAATGAACTAAATAAGGTCTTTTCATATATAATAAGATTAAAAAGGATATAAGAATAATAAAAGGATTTTATTATGGATACCACAATTTATATAGAGCATTTGGGTTATATAAATGAATATTTCGCACTGGGTATTCAAATTATTACAGCTTTTCTTTTAGGAGGGGCAATTGGAATAGATCGTCAAAAGAAACTTAAACCGGCAGGAATTAAGACTAATATGCTTATTTGTATTGGTTCAACTTTGTATACGGCAGTTTCATTAATGATGATCGAAAAAACTGGTGGAATGGCCGACCCTAACAGAGTTGCGGCCCAAGTTGTAAGTGGTATAGGATTTTTAGGTGCAGGGGCCATCATGAAAGGAGGCCTAGGGATCGTTGGGTTGACTACTGCCGCCACTATATGGGTTGTTGCCGCCGTTGGGGTAACGATAGGAATGGGGTATCCCGTTGTGGCAGGAATATTTACCTTAACGATTTTAATAATATTAAAGATTTTAGGCCCTGTTTATGAATTATTTGAAATTCCTCATAACTTTTTTGTGGAGGTTTTGGCCCAAGGAGATTGTGAAAGCCTTTTGAAACAGGCCATTTCAACTGAACTAGAGGTCAAAAAGGTAGATATCATTAAAGATGAATATGATTTGGAAAAAAACCTTTACTTGTATACATTTCAAATCACATTAAATAGTAAAAAAATAACGAATCTAGTTAAGCTTATAAACGAATATATACAAGTTAAAAGAGTGAATCATTTTAATATAAGTAATACTGGTGATGAGAGGGATATTGATTAATCACATTTTGGGTATGATAAACTTTAGGATTCCTTCTTGATATTGGCTTACTATCCTACTTGAATCAACAATATCTCTTACGTTAAATTCTTGCTGAAAGCTTTCAGAGCGTGATGTTCTATTAACTGTGTTACTTGCTTCATCTTCGGTTCTGTCTTGAAATCTTCTTGTAACTGAGATACTGATTTTTCGTTTATCTCCACTTAGGTTAACCATCTCTTTTTCATGAGGAGGTACTTTAATACTTACCTCATAATGCTTTTCCATGTCCTTTATTACTGGAGTAAGTTTTGAACTTCTATAAAATTGATCTTGAGTGATATTTTCAATATAAGCTCTTTCACTTTCAAAAGTTCTTTTTAATCCCTCAATTTCCTTTTTATTTCTTTCCTTGATAAGTTCTAGCGCCTGATTATGCTGTTCTGTGATCTTTTTATATTTATCTTTAAAAACATCATCTTTTTGTTTGATAAGAAGTTTATGATTTTCTTGTTGTTTACTTAACTGTGAAACATTGCTATTTTTAATCGTTTCCTGGTCCACAACAAACTGAGTTTGAAGCTTTCTCATTTCATCAAGGTGAGATTTCTTAATATTGTTTTTTGTTTTGAGTTGTTCGAGTTCTATATTAGATATTTTATTTTCATATAACTTCTGTTTTGTACCGATTGTATGTTCATTATCTCTTTCGAGAGTGTTAATTATGTGTTTGGTTTCTTCTCTTTTATTAGAGAGTTCGAGATCTGTCTGGCCTTGAATTTGTTTAAGGTCAAGTCTTGCTCTATGAGAGATATCTTCAGATGTTCTTTCAAATCGCGCTTTTGATTTAGCTAATTTTTCATCGAGATTGTTTTTTTCATCCAAATAAGTATCTTCATTTTTTAGTTTATATTTATTTAGGCCATCTTCCATTTGTTGGATTTGGCGTTGGATATTTTCATTTGCCTCTTCAAGTGTGGCCTGACTACGCTCTGAATCGGCAATTAATAGGTCGTTATATCTCATTCTTTGAAGTTCGACCTTTTCTTTTCCTTCACTCTGAGCGGTTATTTTTCTTTCTTCGTAAAATTCATTAACCTTATTGACTTCGTCTGCTTTAAGTTTGATTTTTCTTTTGAGTTCATTATTGAGCTTACGTAGATATGCTTTTTGATCTTGAATATCAGATTTTATTTCCAATTCAACTCCTTAATTTTCTTTCTCAACTGATTTGGTAAATGCTTCATAAGGTGAAGAACATATTTTTTTTAAACCTCCCGTATACCCTGGGCAAAGCCAGCTTTTAAGAAGATCAATTTGAATGCTATCACCTCCGTGATAAGCAAGGTAAGCGCTTGGAAATAAAGTAGAGGTAACTATATAGGTTCCCTTATCTTGGGGTATTTGATTTACAGATCTAACAAGATATTCATATACCCGATACTCTGCATGTACAGAAGTAATAGAAAAGAGAAAAATTGAGATAAGAAAAGATTTCATTTATTGAATACCCGGTCTCTCATCTATTATCTGTCCTTCAACTAGGTTTAGAAATGCCTTAATAAGTATTTCTTTTTCTTCATCTAGAAGAGAATGAATAATTGTTTTTTTTCTATCTAAACACTTATGTTTTTCAAGGCGGGTTAATAGTTTTTTTGCCTCGTGTTTTTCTTTTTTGGTCATTCGAATCGATTTAATGTCATATATTTTCTTTGAGCACACATCTTCAAATAATGGAAAAAAGCCTTTTGTGCCAATTTTAATTAGTGACTTCAATGTTTCGT
This sequence comes from Bdellovibrionota bacterium, assembly GCA_030828105.1. Taxonomy (GTDB): domain Bacteria; phylum Bdellovibrionota; class Bacteriovoracia; order Bacteriovoracales; family Bacteriovoracaceae; genus JAURDE01. Next base: position 9,870 of record JAURDE010000100.1, read on the forward strand.
CTTTTATATATCCTAATCCTTTCAATTGATTCCCCTTTTGGAAGCGACCACTTTTTATTCTAATAACTTTTTTTGGCCATATGGAGAGGGTACACTTTTCCTTGATATGATTTCAGGTGCTTAGCTAGCTTTTTTTAATAACCAACCAAGTCAATAGGAAAAGCTGCTCTATTGAAGAGAGTTCATTTTAATCATAAAATATTAGTAGGGCATATTTTGCCCTTAATGGTTTAAAAGGAATTTGACCTATGAGAATGTTATTTATCGTTTTATTTTTCCCACTAAGTTCTTTTGGTTTAGTTGAATATGATGATGCTTCTGCTCAAAATTTTCAGCAAAAATCCCCAAGAAAATTAAAGGCGCCTAACACTATTACAAGAAACCCGGCCCCTTCTAGGTCTCCATCTTTAGGCAAAGGATTA
>JAURDE010000017.1 GCA_030828105.1 Bdellovibrionota bacterium
AAGCCCTACTTTTCCAAAAATGGTTTGTTCAAGGTCATTATACATTCTTATAATTTCTATAATTGCCGTTTTTCCCTCTGTTGTATTTTTCTTCTTATTTAAAAGACGTTTTTTTAATAATTCAATATCATCTAATTTATTTTGTACGATATTTAGTGTCTCTTCTAACCTTAAAAGTAACTGAGGTTTTGAACTTCGGTTATTTTGAGAAGGATTTTGTTTCATAATATTTTCAATATCGTCCTTAACCCACTTAATAGGCTTAAAATATTCTGAAATGAGCTTCTTATAAGCCGGCTCATCATTGATGTAATCACTTATTACTCCCTGTAAGCCCTTATCACTATTTCTAACTTTTCCAAAAATCCTAATAAAATTGTCCTTAGTAACGGGTAGTAATAATTTTTTGTATGAAGGATTTAGTTTTGCTTGATCTATATGTGTAAAAAAAACTAAATAAGTTTTGTGAAGGTCTTTTAAAACATCACCCTTTTTTTTCATATCTTCCATAACTGATTTATCTAACGCTACAGTTTGTAATAGTTCTTCCGTTGCCGCTAACCTATTATAAAGATAGAAAGTTCGTTTCCCTAAATATTGTTCATTCTTCAGCATCTCGCTCTTTAGCTTTTCTGAACTATATTGTTTTTCAACTTCGGTAATAGATACACTCAACAACTGTATTTCACCCTTCAAAGAATCAATAAGTTTATCATAATCTCTGATTTCTTTATGATCTCTGGACGTAAAAGCAGAAAAAATACCCATCTGATCTATTGAGTTATTAAGGTCAAGAAAACTACAGTTAATATTAACCCAAGCGATTCTATGATCGGGTTTATTAAAATTCCATTTAGAGTTAACAAGGTTCGCAATTACTTTTATAAGTCCTTCAAGACCTTTTGCTCCTATGGCAACTGTTTTTCCGACAGGCCCAGGGTCTAACATACCCATTTGACCAACTTCTCCCATCACAGATCCAAAGATATTGAGTCCATCATAGGCCGCCATTTCTTCTGCACAAGCCATTTTACTAACCGCTGACGCCAAAGAAGTAGCAGCACGCCCTACTTTTTCAGTAACAAGGGCCTCATAGCTAGGAGCATTCATACACTCTCTCATAAATACTTCACGATCACGAGGTATATAGCCGGCAGCATTAGCTTTAGACTCACAAATACCTAGTATTTGATCTCGTTCTGATTGCCAAGCAAGAATTTGATTACTAAATTCGCTAACAGCATCAGAGGACACATTATTACATTTTGATTTTTTGAGTTTTTGCTCTAATTCTTGAAACTTACCTAGTAAATCGAGATGTTCTTTACTACTTTTTAACAAGCATCTTTTATGCCTTCTATAGACAATTTGTCGCTTCATTATCTCTTCTTTAGCTTTATCCTGCTTCTGAATGATTCCTATTAAACTTTTTGCTTTTGTATAAACTTGGTCTGGGGAGACTGCCTTTTTGCTTTCTAATAAAGTTTCAAACAGGGCTTTAGATTCCATATCGACCCACTCATGATCAGGGCCTGCCCATACGCAATTAGAAAAAATTAAAAGAAATGCAACTAACTTTTTTACCGGTATAAACATATAGAACTCTCCTCGAATTATTATAGCCTATATTTTCACTGGTTTTTCAAAAAAAAGCATTTATCAACTAAACAATAATTAGTGATAAATCATTCATGAGATAGGGTCTTAGTCGTTTAAATAATTTCAAAATATTAAAATAATGGTTGGCCCGAGCAGGATTGAACTGCTGACCCCTACCGTGTCAAGGTAGTGCTCTCCCACTGAGCTACGGGCCAATTGAGAAAGACACTTTATAAAATTTATCTAGAGTTGTTGTCAAGTATACGCTATGCACAATACCTTGATTTACCTCTCAAAGGTCCCAAAATTCCAGCTTACGGAAAGGTAATAAAGCTCAGGTCTTTCATCTTCGTAAAAAACCTCAAATATATATTGGTTAATAAGGGAAGCAAAAAGGTTAACCGTCACATCCCAAGGTCGATAATTAAGGTTTAATCCAAGCCCGCCTATCTGAGTATCGTAGACAAATTCTTTTCGATTTTCGCAATCTATTTCACCAATATTAGAAGCATTAAAATTACCGGAGTAGACCCTTTTTACTTTATATGAACGGCACTCTCCACCATCTCCAAAAGGGTTAAAAAAGTCTTTGCTTCCAAAGGTATCTCCAAATAAGAAAAAAGGATTTAAGCCCCAGTTTTCACCAAAAACAAAATCCCACTGCATACCAATTAATAAACCTGTAAATAATTCGGACGATTCTAAATCAGCATCTAGGCCTTCGTCCTGGTTAATATATCTTTGAGAATATTTATAATAAGGAAGATAAGGCCCTATAAAAAGAGAGAGGCCGTAGTTGCTTTCCGATCTCTTTTTTATCTGGTATGAAATTCCTGCACTAAAATTGAAATGAGTTATCTTACTATCCCTAGAAAAAATAGATGGATTACTTTTTCCATTTGTTGTTGTCTCATAGTCTCCACTTAAAGATGTACCTACTAACCAAAAATAGCTTCCCCAATTATCTCCAAAACTATAGCTAAAACTTCCACCGAGATTTAACCCTTTTACTTCACCTTCTTGATGGCTTGAATTCCCACCACCATAATCATAATCAGCAATTGTTTTACCAAAAATATAACCTGGTTTGAGCGTCGTTTTATATGTCCCCTTTTTATGGTTAAGTAGTGGTAATGGTGGATCGGCCATCATGTATTGGATTGATAAGGCCGAGGCATCTAATCCAGAATTAAAATCAGCAAAAGAAAGAGTTGGTATTAAAAATAATATAAAAACTAAGATTTTCATTTCTATCCTACTAGTTAGGTCCTAAAATTAATTATTATGTTTAATCTCATTATTTTATTTACACTTATTATTACTCCTCTAAATTCATATGCCAAAACATTTCAGATTGTTTTTTCAAAAGGTAAATTTGAGGCCTTTAATAAGGATGGTAAAAACCAAAATCTCGATGATATAGGCTATGGTTCAACATTAAAGACTTATAAGAGCAGTTTTGTTAAAATAAAAACACCTAAAAATCATATGCTCGTTATTGGCCCCTCTTCTGAATTAACCATCAAATCACACTCAGAAATAGATAAAAGAACTTTACTTGATGTTATCAAAGGTCAGATTCGAATGAAATCTGAAGGGCCAAAAACGGAAAAAGCAAAGTTTTTTATAAAAACGAAAACGGCATCAATGGGAGTTAGAGGAACTGACTTTCATGTTATATATAATTCTATTAACAAAATCACTTCTACAATATCTTATAGTGGTGATGTCGAAATGAGAAAAATTCATCCTCAAATTGATTACGTCGATGAAATAGATACATTCCTCAATAGTAATCACACAATCAAAATACCAAAAGGTACTTTTTCGGGATCTTATATAGGTTATGAAAAGTTAGGAGATCCTACAAAAATAAGCCCTGATCAATTTAAGGCCCTTGAAAATAATACAAGCCTTGATATGAAACATGGGCTTACAAGTTTTGAAGGAGAGGTGCCCGACGAAGAAGTAGAAGTTGACCTCGTTCCTCCTCCGACGGAAGAGTTTTTACCTGATCGTGACTTATTTCTTGGAGAAAAAATAGACGCCCGTCCTGGAGGATATATTGATCTAAACACAGGAATTTATGTTTCTCCTCCTGAGGATGCTAATTATGATGAAAAAAATGAAGTCTATGAGATGCCTGAAGAGAAAGGCTTTTTTGACAAGCTTTCGGGAGAATATATTCCCCCTCTAGGTCTTATATTACATCCCCTTGAAGGTTTTAAAGTTGCATCTCAAAAGGTTATCGGAAACTTAAAAAAGTTAAGAGATAAATCTGTAGAAGGTCTTGAAAAGTTTGCCGGCCAGCTCAATGAGGGATTTGGAATAAGTTATCTTAAAGATATCAATTCATTTATTAAAGGCAATAGTATTTTAAGTAAACTTAAATTTGATTTTAAAGCTGAGTTTGAATACGATTCAAACATTATCCAAAAATTTTACGATGAAATAATTAAGGTCACAGACCAATCTTCGATTGTTTGGTTTTTTGATGCAAGAGTTGGACATAGAAGATTTCTGACTACGAAATGGTATATACACCCTCAACTTTTTTTCACAGATAAAATTCATCTTCGGGCCCATAACCCAGAACTCAAAAATCAGGATCATTACCTCGTAGGTGCTCAGTTAGAGGCCGGTAGAAGAGGTGTATTCTGGGGACTTCCAACTCAACTCTCCTTTTACTTGTCAAAATATTCAGACCGTAAAAGAATTCTTCCAAGCCAAGAGTATGAAAACTATCTTACGGCCCTTAGGTTGGGCGCCAGATTTTTCGTCAAAGTAGACCGCCACTTTTCTTTCCACGGTGAGTTCTTATTTGAAGACTATCAAAGAAGAGAAGGATATGAGGGCCTTTTTTATAACCCCTCTTTTTATCTACAATATCGCTTAAGTAACAGGGATTATCTTAGACTTAAAGGTATATTTTCAAATAGAGTGCAAGATAAAATTCGTGACGAACGTAACTCTTCTCGCTTTGAACTTGCTTATTACAGGAGAGAGTTTTTCGGGGGTACAGATCTTTATTTAAATATCGGGCCGACTTATTCCAGGCCAGGAAAAGAGTTTGGAAAAGCGAGTGATGAAACAATGCTAGAGTCCACTGTTAAACTTAAAAGTAATTTTTATGGAAATATTTCTTATGACCTTTATTATCGATACCAAAACCATTACTCCGATAGAAGAGCTGAATTTAACTTTAATAGGCATCTTACGGGGTTTGCCTTAAATATAAGGTACTAACTCTTTTTTAACCTCAAACTATTAAGAACGACGGAGATACTGCTTAAGCCCATTGCAAGAGAGGCCAGGGCCGGCGGAAAAAGCTTTCCTGAAAGAATAAAATACACACCCGCGGCAAGAGGAATACAAAGAACATTATAGATAAAGGAAAGAAAAAGGTTTTCCTTAATTATTTTTAACGTTTTAGAAGATATTCTCATAAACGTTAATACATGCCCTATATCCCCAGAAAGTAGTGTTACATCACTGCTGGCCTTGGCCAAATCAGTTCCTGCTCCCATTGCCAGAGACAAATCAGCTTTAGATAAAGCAGGAGCATCATTAATTCCATCACCCATCATGGCCACTTTTTTACCTTGGGCCTGTAACTGTTCAATAGTTTTTGCCTTATCAACAGGTGAAACCTCACCTTTAAAGTGTTCTATTCCTAAATGATTCGCCACTTTTTCTACGGTCTCCTTCTTATCACCAGAAAGTAACCAGATCTCTATACCTTTTTGCTTTAGAGAGGTAATAACATCCTTAACACCATCTTTAATTTGGTCATCGAGTAGCAATCGTCCCAAGTATTTCCCTGAAGAAGATACTAGTATTTCCGTGGAATCATTGGTGGAGTTATCAGAAATTGGAATTGATTTTTCATTAAAAAAGGTTCTATTACCAATAATATAATTTTGACCATTAATTTCACCCTCAATTCCTCTACCACCAATTATTTTAAAACGCTCAGGGTCTCTAATTTCTAATCCTTTTTCTTTTGCAAAATTTACTACCGCCTGGGCCAAGGGGTGCTCAGAAAAGTTTTCTAGAGAAGCAACATCACTTAAAATCTTATCGTCTAAATCGGTAGAAACAACCTGAGGTCTACCTTTTGTTAATGTCCCTGTTTTATCAAAGATGATGGAGTCAACCTTGACTCCTTTTTCAATGACCTCCCCACCTGCAATTAAAATTCCTTTCTTCGATGCGTTTCCTGTAGCAACTAAGATAGCGGTAGGTGTGGCAAGCCCTAAAGCACAAGGACAAGCTATGACCAGAACAGATATCATATTCGATATAGCATTACCCCACTTAGGTTCAGGGCCCATAAAAACCCAAGTTAAAAAGGTGAGGATTGAAAAAGTGATAACGAAGGGTACGAAGTAAGAGCTTATTTGATCTGCCATCTTTTGAATGGGTGGCTTTGACCCTTGAGCATTTTCTACATATTCAATAACTTTGTGTAAAAATGTATTTTTCCCAATTTTATTTGCCTTCATATCAAATGTACTTTCGCCATTTAATGTGCCAGCGAGAACCTTATCACCTATTGATTTTGATACAGGAACTGGCTCTCCTGTTATAGAAGACTCATCAATATGGCTTTGCCCTGAAACAATTTTTCCATCAACAATAACTTTTTCACCTGGCTTGACTCGTATCAGGTCACCAACCTGAATTTCCCTAATATCAGTATGGTATTCCTTGCCATCTTTTAAAACCAGAGCTGTGCCACTTTCAAGTTTAAGAAGCTCTTCCATAGCATCATTGGCCTTTTTCTTTGCTAGCTTTTCAAAGAACTTACCCAAGTATACAAACGAAATAATAAAGCCGACCGCTTCAAAATAAACTTTTTCTGTTAGACCTACTGATTTTGCTGTCTCCATAAAAAAGGTAATAAAAGTACTATAAATAAATGCCGCACTTGTACCTAAACCTATGAGAGTGTTCATATTGGAGTGAGCAGTTCTAAAAAAGGTTAAAACGGCAAGTTGAAAATCTTTTCCAATCCAAAAATATATAGGGAGGCAAAGAAAGAATTGGATCATAAAGTTGTATGATCTCGTTGGCCAACCAACTAATGGTCCCATGGCCAATACAAATATCATGAGCGCCAATATAAAAGAAAAAACAAATTGATAAATTTCAGTTGATTTTGAGCGATCTAAGCTTTCAACCGAAGCTCCATAACCAAGCATTTTTATTTTTGAAATTATATCGTCTGGTGTAATAGGCTCTTTATACTCAAAATGAGCTATTTCTGCGGCAAAGTTCACGTGGGAGCCTTCTACTCCTTTTAAATTACCTATCTCCTTCTCTATAGATAGAGCACAAGCACTACATGTCATTCCCTGGAGGTGAACTTTTAGACGTTTCATTTATTACTGAGGTCTCATTTCCAAGACAGAATACCCTAACTCTTCAATCTTTTCTTGAAGTTCTTTAATGTTTAATTCGCTTGGCTCATATGTCATAACGATACTTTTATCATCAAGACTTACCTCTGGTGTAAACTCACTTAAAGATTGCTCAATTTTATTTACGCAATTATGACAGGTTATTCCATCAACTTTAAAATAGACTTTTTTTTCCAAGGCCATTCTCCATTTATATACTTAATAACTAAGTGCAGAAAATTTTTCCAATTGAGTTCATGTCAATATGGATTATCATGTAAGCTTATAGCTAGGAATAACCATTTTGAACAAATTATTTTTATTGATTCTCCCCTTTTTAGTATCTTTTGGCCCTCCAGAGATAGAAATCACTCCTGATGATATCCCCAGTAATGAAAATTGGGCATTTGTGGGAGAAGAAGAAGGTATTAAGACATATCGAGCAAAAATAGAAAATTCAAACCTTTATGCTTTTCAAGGAATGGGCATAGTAAATGCTTCGGCCCCAAGTATCATGACTGTTTTACGAAACGTTGAACAAAGTAGTAAGTGGTCTCCCATGCTGGATGAGAAAATCACTCTTGAGGAAGAGTCAGATCTTTTGGCCTATACCTATCAACATCATAATCTGCCTTGGCCTGTGAACAACCGCTACCTTATTCTCAAAAATAAACTCTGGCTTTCAAAGAAAAATAAGGCCCTTATTGTCATAATGCATTCGGCAAATCATGATTATAAAAAAGCGGAAGGAATAAGAATGCATATGGGTTTTGGTCTAGTTCTTTTAAGGCCAGTGGATAGTAATCGATCTTATATGGAGGTGAAAATACACCTTGACCCCAAAGGTTATATACCGGACTGGTTAGTTAATATCATTCAAAAGCAGTGGCCTAGAGACTTTCTTAAGGCGGTTGAAAAAGAGGCCCAAAAAACTAGACCTAATGTAAGAAAAGAAATATTAACACTCTACACAAAACTTCAAAAACTATTGGTCCAACCTAAGAAGCAATGATAAACCCTTTGCAACAAGGAGTTATCATTGAAGGGGACTTATTTTCAGCAACCTCTCGAGTTCAATGTATGGATTGATGGAGAGAGCTGGTATCAAGGTAAAACAATCTCTGGGATTCTAAAGGTAAAAAACCATGGCGCCGAGCTTAAACCATTATCTGATGTGGGGGTAAAGCTTGCCTTCGCTCAGGCTAAAAAAGTGAAGGCCAAAGATGCGGAATGTTTCGATATTTCAACGAAGGCCTTTTTTGACCCATCAGAAGCTGTGGCCCAAGGTGAGGAAAAAGAGCTGCCTTGGAGCTTCACTCTCCCTGAAGATGCTCACATAACTGAAAAAAATGCTAGTCAATACTTACTTTACGGTACCAGCGAGGGAATCTGGCTCGGAGGGCAACTCGAACTAAACATTCTCCCCCATCCATTTATACAAAGCTTTTTTGAAATCTTTGAAACATTTTTTAGATTTAAAGTTAAAGAGCTTAAAAATAAAAAAGGGCTAATTGATGCCAAAATGGTGGCCCCACAAAATAGAGATTATGCCAATATCAAGTCACTTAATTGCCAAATTAAGCATTCTGATTCTCATTTAATAATTAAGTATATCTTTAAATTAAAAAAGATTGATTATTTAGAGAATGAAATGAAGATGAAGGAAGAAACACAAAAGATGGATTTTGACCTTAGTCCTAAAGACTATTTAATGTTTGGAAAAGATATTGATCAAACAAAAGTAGAGGCCCATCTTCGCAAAGTATTAGATAATGTTGTTTCGATAAAAAAATTCTAGGAGATTTATATTATGGCATTAAAAGTTTATGAGTATAAAAATTGTGGTACATGTAAAAAGGCCCTAAAGTTTTTAGATGAAAATGATCTAGATTATAAAAAAATTGCTGTTCGCGAAACTCCGCCTTCTGAATCTGAAATTAAAAAAATGTTAAAATACTTAGATGGTGATCTTAAAAAGCTATTCAATACGAGTGGGCAAGATTATCGTGCAATGAACTTAAAAGATAAAATTAAAACGATAACTGAAAAAGAGGCCATTAGTTTACTCACCAAAAATGGAAATCTTGTTAAAAGACCATTTGTCCTTGGTACTGGTTGGGGTACAGTTGGCTTCAAAGAAGAAGTTTGGAAAGAGGCGCTTTTATAAAAGTCGATCTTGTGGAGGAGCTTCGGCCTTAAATTGGTCGAAGAAACCTTCTGAATAAATCGAATCATCTTTTGCACCTAGTTCTTTTACTTTATCAGTACAATCTTTAACAAACTCAGGGCTACCGGCAATATAAACGCTGTAGGCCGATAAATCAGGATAAACCTTTGATAGGATTTCTGGAATCCTCCCCTCTAGGCCACCATCATTTTTTTCTTGAGTTAAAGTATATTTATAGTCAAAGTTTCTAAACTTAGTATTTAGATAAGTTAGATAACCATTTTCAAGAAGGTCTTTTTTCGTTCTTGCAGAAAATAAGATATTAGCAGGGTCTCTAAATCCACCTCTTAGAAGTGCAGCAGAGGCGAGAGAAAGAATCGGGGCCAATCCACTTCCTGCGGCCAAACAAAGAACAGGGCCTTCCGTATTAGGGTTTCCAATAAAAGTACCATAAGGCCCGTTAATTTTTACCTGATCTCCTTCCTGAAGCTTCTGATGAATCCATGTACTCGTTACTCCATCTTTTAATAGTGTAATAAGAAGGGTGATTTCTCCATCGGCATTGGGAGTATTGGAGATTGAGTAGCAACGAGCGGGAATACTTTCTTCTTCATTGCCCAGGGTAACATATTGTCCTGGCCAAAATCTTAGCGCCTTTCCTATAGTTCTTAGCCTTAATTTAACAATTCTTGACGTTGCCATAACTTTTTCTGAAACGACACAGAGAACATTTTCTCTAGGAGGAAACAATTTCGGCATAGCATCTTCAGTTCCCCATTCGATCTCAAGTACTTCACTTGTTGGTTTGGCCATACACATTAGTCCATAGCCTTGTTCTCTATCACTTTGTGGCAGGGCCATATCCAAGACGAAGCCTTGATCTATTTGTCCTTCTTTAACCCTAATTTTGCACTCTCCGCATGCACCTGCACGGCAGTTATTGGGTAGGGCCAGACCTCTTTTTTCAAGGGCCGAAAGAACAGTTTCTCCATCTTCACAAGGAAATTCTTTACCTGAAGGATAGAGCTTAATGGTCTTCATCTTTTATTTCTCCACAAAAAAAAAGCACGCCCGAAGGCGTGCTTGTTCAAATTTAGATTAGAATACTGGAATGATATCATCCATATCGACATCGTTAATTTCCATTCCGGTGATACCAACTTCTGGAATGGCCGGGAAAGGAATATCAAATTTATCTAGGACACCTTTAAGGTTAAGCATAGCGTTTTTCCAGTTTTGCTTTTTTGTTTCATAGTCTGGAATAAAAAAGCCCGCCTTGGATGCAAAGTCTTGGATTTCTCTATGGTTGTCTATAAAGTCTGGATTTAAATCCCAAAACTCAGGTGGTGGTTCAAATAGAACACCAGAGAGAAAGTAGTAACCAGCTTTAATTTGCTTAGTTATGAGAGTTCTATCATCAACTTTGAGTTTCGGATAATCTCTTTCCATAAGGGCCATACAGATGGCCATATGTCTTCCTTCGTCTCTTCCTATATTTTTGAAAGCTTCTTTAAAAACAGGTTCAGTGGCCCCAGCTGCCATTTGGTGAAAAAGTGTTGAAGATGCAATTTCTCCCATTAGGAAAGAACTAAAGAGTACGGCCAATGAGTATTTAGGAACTGCTGTTTTGTAACCGTTCCAGTATCTACCACCATTAAACCAAAGCCACTCGGCGTTTTTCTTTGCTTTTTTACCTATTTCAGTCTTGGGCTCATAATTCATAGGGTCATCATGATCAAGTAGGGCCTTAATGAACATTCCACATACTTGTTCATGGTTTTGTTCATCTCTCATTACTGAAAAAAAGCATCTCCTTACGGGATCTTCTTCGTGAACTTCGTAACATTTAATAACGGCTTCAGCGAAAACAGGGGGAGCTGAAGCATCAAAAACGGCAAGTAGTTGCCACCAGTAAGCAATGGCCTCTCTTTCTTCCCAAGAATAAGAATTTGGATCAAAAGTGTCCCAAGGCAGTTTTTTAGGGTCCCAATACTCTTTTTGGGAGGAGTCCCAAATCTCTTCCATCTTCTTTGTGGACGCCTTCCAATCAAGCGGGAATATATTGGGTTGCTCCAATTTAGGTGGACGCTCCATTTTGCCAGCATACTTTTCTTTTGACATAGTCTTTCTCCAATTTTTTCTCAATTAGTCTTGAGAAGATTTTGGGTTTATATTTAACTCTAGTCTATGACAAGAATCACTCTATAAATGCCCAGAATTCTTTATTTTTTCAATACCTTAATATAACCACAATTCCAAGCATTCTCCCTATAGACATGTCTTTTACCTAGATAAAGAGCAATAAAGATTATTTAAAATCACGTATTTATAGTGATACATAGCGTCATATGTGCTATAATCCTTAGTTAAGTTATTTAAACCTAGGGGGAAAAAATGCCAACAAAAGTAAAGAAAAGCTCATCTAAGAGCAAGAAAACGGTGAACAAGGTCTCTAAAGTCAAAAAACTAGAAACCAAAATGAATCAAGAAAAGCGCAAAGCACAAAGCTCCACGCTCAAGCTGAACAAAATCCGCAAGGATCTCGCTAAGGCCATTAAAGGAGAAATTAAGACTCTCCAAGCTAGCCCAGGAAAGTCTAAGTCAAAACAGCAAAAGATTAGAACCCTCAGTAAGATTTCTAATCAATGTAAAAAGTCTTTTTCTTTTAAGGCCGCTTAACCATTTAAATGGGGGACGATGGATGATTGTCCCCCATTTAAAGTTTTAGGCACCAATAAAACTTCCACCGCAAACTCTCAAGACTCCGCCAGTAATTCCATAGGCCCCTTCAGAAGAAAGAAAGGTAATTGCGTTAGCTATGTCCCTAGGGGTCCCTCCCTGAAAGAGATTCGAAAGCCTTCTTCCTGCTTGGCGGCTAAAAACAGGTATGGCCGCAGTCAATCTGGTCTCAATAAAACCAGGAGCTATTCCATTAACTGTAATTCCCCTTTTGGCCACCTCTTTGCTCAAATGCCTCACAAAGCCTATCAAACCGGCCTTAGAGGCAGAGTAATTTGTTTGTCCGAAGTTTCCGGCAATACCAGAAATAGAAGATAAACATATAAGCCTACCATTATCTCTTAAACACTTTTCCAAAAGCTTTTCGGTAATATTGATCACTGCGTATAGGTTAACGGACAAGGCTTGATCCCATAACTTCTCAGACATATTCCCTAAAGTTTTATCACGTGTAATTCCAGCGTTGTGAACCACAATATCCACTCCACCAAAATTATCCATCAAGTATTTCTCAATTTCCTCACCTGCGTTTTCGGTAGTTATATCCATGGTAAGAACTTTACAACCAATTTCTTCAGATAACTCCTCCAATAAAGCTCTATCATTTTCTAAATCTAAACAAACTAATTGGGCACCTTCTGATGCCAGTGTTTTTGCGGTTTCACGCCCTATGCCTCGTGCTGCGCCAGTAACCAGGGCCACTTTTCCATCTAAAACTTTTTCAAATTTGCATGGATTTGAAGATTCGACTTCATTTGTAACTTTTAAAACCTGTCCCGAAATGAAGGCGGACTTGTCACTAAGTAAAAACTGAACAACTCCTGGCAAACGGTTTCCTGCGCTCACCCCTACTTGAACTAGTTGAGCTGTAGCACCTTTTCTCCCCACTTCTTTGGCAATAGATCTCATAAGACCCTCTAGAGCTTGTGCCAGTGAGGCCTTCATAATATCTTCTTGCTCATTTGGAATTGATCCCAATAAAATCACTCTCCCATTATCAGCTATGGCCTTAATATTTTTGTGAAAAAAATCGTAAACAACTCTAAGGTCTTTATCTGTAGCTATACTAGTGGCGTCATAAACAAGTGCATCTACCTTTTCTTTTTCTGCCCTGTCGCTAATGAGGTTTGCTGATAGCTCTTTTAAAGTTGAGTTTAAGTCCTCTAAAAGAGCACCTGTACCAAAGACCATAACTTTTTTATCTTTTAAACAATCGCTTTTCCAGCCTTCACTAGACCTTTTAAGGTCCTTAGGAAATGGAATCCCCATCTTTCCAAAAGTCTTACTAAAATGTTGATTTTTACTTAACTCTAACCACAAGTCGCTCATACAAATCCCTTTTTTAAATTGCTTTATAATGTTAAAAAAAGAAAATCATTATTTCCAGTATGTAAGGCCTATTTTATGACTTTAATTATATTTTTATTTACATTTAATCTTTTTGCTAGCGAGCTTATCTTTGAGGAAAATTTTAATGGGCCCCTTGATCCTCAAATATGGAATATTGATAATCCTGACCTTATCGAATTCTCTCCAGACGGTAATATCATCCTCAAAAATGAATATAATCCCTATTTAAAAGAAACAAGAGGGGCACGCATTCATACTAAGAGTAAATTCGAGTTTAAATATGGCCTCATAGAAATAAAAGTTCAAATCGATTCAATGAAACATCTTCGACCACAAGTTCAACTTAAGGCAACGGAGTCTGCCCCATCCATTGATATAGAGATCTATAATCAAGAAAGGAAAAGATATCGTGCAACGAACGCAATAAAATGGACTCGTAACAACAGGGTCCTCAAAGAAATTAGATTCAAAAAAACAAATAAATTAGTGCGGAACCTCCAAAATACATACTATTTTAGTCTTGAATGGAAACCCTACGAACTCATCTTTTCAATAGATGGCATTGAAGTTTGGAGAAAATTTGTGCAAGTAAAGTATATGAAAAATGCTTATATCGACTTGTACGCCTTCATTGATAAAAGCTTAAAGACCTCTATATCAGAACAATGGGCAATTGACTTTATAAAAGTCTATAAAAAAATATAATCTTCTGATGACCAAATAAACCAGACAAGTTAAAATAGGTGAAACTTAAAGGAGTAAGTTCATGCGTCTAATATTATTTATTCTGTTTTTAACCTCATGTTCTCAAATTGGATTTGGCCCAAATGAAACTGGTATGAGTCCCGTTAGGATTCCCAGTAACGAAACAAGCCTTAATCAAATAGACCCAAATAAACTCACTAGGTTTTATCAAAAATATTTAAGCTCTAAACCTGCAAAATGGCTTGCCCAAAAGCTACCTCAAAATTTACATCTCCCTTCTTCCGGTCCTGCACAAGAATACTATAATAACTCTATTTTATGGGCCGTAGACAACCAAGAAAGAACTTTATTTGGATTTAGACCAATCAATACAACAACTGGCTGTAACTCTGGGTGCTCCCCAGTCGTCTTCCATCTCAAATTTAAAGAAGATGGAAGTATTGTAGACCTTATAGAAGACCCTAATGACCTATTGAGAAAAAAGTGGCATAAACCTTACACATCACAAGATAAAGCTAAGGCCCTTAAATTGGCCAAGACGATACCTGAAGAACTCATTAAGGTTCTCGAGCCTAAAATACTTGCTGATGAACTTAGTGTTTACCCTCCTGCCACATGGACCGCTTACTCGAATTTATTAGTTAAAGATAGTGCCTACACAAGCTATCGTATTGTTCAAGCGGCTTATCAAATTAGAGATTACCTAAAAACAACTAGTAGAGAAAAAATCACGGAGGCCCAATACACTCAATTTGTTAAAAAGCACCTTAATGGTAGATGGCCAAACCTATCCCAATTAAGAAACTCTATGAGTATTTTAAGTAAAGTCGTAAAACACCCTAATTTACCTCCATCAGTAAAAGGTATGGTGTTTACAAGTCCTCAAAATGTATTATTAAGTTTAATTGCCTATGGTGATAATAGTGATAATGAAAAGGCAAGGGAGTTTTTAAATAACAAAGAGTTTAGAACCACACATCGATCAGTCGTTTGTGATATAAAAAAGAGATTACTTAACTTCGAAAAAGGACAAAACTTACTTGTAAAAATGGGGCAGAATCCAAAACTGTGGCCAACATGTAATGACTTACTCGATACTATTTATCCCGTTTTAGCAGCAGCTAAAATTAAAGATATAAATAGTGCTCGTAATTTTTCAAAAGGTATGGACCTTTCCGAGATTCCACCTGTTGTAGAAAAAGATCCAGCCCTACTTAAAGATTATGTGCAGCTTACGGAATTGCTCAAAAATGAAAAGGCGATGAATAAGGCCTATGCAAATTTAAAAACAAGATTTCCACTTCTTTCTATTAGAGAAATTAATATACCTGATGATGCGCTAAAAACTGCTGAGTTGAACTATAGAAAAGAAATTAAAAGGGCCATGCTTCATGCTGATGTTCCATTTCCCTCTTTTAAGGCAATGTCTAAAAACGGCCAAACTTCTTTACCTAAAGATGAAAAAAGAATTTATGTTTTCTTTGCTACCTGGTGTCCGCACTGTAAGGCAAAAGTTAAGGAATGGTCCGAGTATTCTAATGAGTTTTGGAACAAGGTCGCTCTAGTGGAAGTTTTTCCGAAGACTCAAAATTTAGACCGTTTTGATAAATTTTGTCAGGAGACCAACTTAAGTCAAAAACTATGTGACGATATCATATATATAGAGCAAGAAAGTGAACGTAATAGGCTCTATGAGGTTATTGGGTTGGCCGGTGTACCTCGTATTATCTTAACGAGAGAAGATAAAAATGTTGGATTTTTTGATTTTAAAATTCCTCATCATGAGGGAGTGGATCAGAGACGTGAGCTTAGATGGGCCCTGGAAGAAGCTAGTACTTCTCGTTAGTCTTTTATTTTCTCAAGTCCCTATAGTACAGGCGCAGTTCAAACTGGAGACCTACTCTATGGGGACTTATTGGCGAATTAGAGCAGATTTTATAAATCAATCATTTTCTCAAGAGTTTCTTGATAAAAAAATCATTTCAATTTTAGATCAATATGACAGCACCTTTTCAGATTGGAGGAAAAATTCAGAGTTAGAAAAACTTTTACCTAATATGACAAAGTGGCAAAATGCAAGTCCCCTATTTTTACAAGGACTGACACTTGCCCAGTACTTTTATAATAGGTCTCATCAACAATTTGATATAAGTATTGGCGCCGTTCTTAAAAATTTAAAGAAAAGACCTGTTGGTCTTGATCATCTACTAATAAAAGGTCATAAGTTTCGTTTTATTAAGCATCCGGGGGCCTTAACTTTTAATGGATTTGTAAAAGGTATGGCCGTTGGTCAAATAGTAAAATATCTAGAAAAACTTAATATAAAATCATATTTCATAGACGGCGGTGGAGGAAATATTGCTCTCAAGGGTGACTCATGGGGTGCGTTTCATTCCTATACACTGAAAAATAAAAGCTCTATTTACTTCATTTCTAAAAGTGCTCTCTATCAAGGTAAAAGAAAACATATTATAGGTGCCAACGAAAATGAATTTGCGACAACCCTTTGTGAATCAAAGAAAGATCCGATTTTCGTCGGGGCCCTAAGCGATACCTTATCGACTTTAAAAATTATTACAAAAGATATTCCTAAAGAATTATCAAAAAATTGTCTGTTTATTTAATCTAGGAAATAAGATTTCTCATCTTCCGTAGGTATTCTGCAAGTATCTTTTTTACCAAAAATCTCATACCGATGCCTAGCAATGAAATCATAAATAGCATCACATATAAATCTAGGGATCAAACGAAAGATAATAAAAAGATTCCATGGTGCCCCGAGGTTTTTCACGATCAAAAAAATGGCCTCACTTTTTTTAAAAGTTTTACCTTTATGATAGACAATAATAGTTTTCAGCTCATTTAGCGATATCTGATCGATATAAGATTTTGCTGTATTTCCTTGTAAACTAGCAAATTTAAGTTTTTTATTTTTGTTATGACTCATTAAAAAATCAACGAACCCATTACATAGGGAACAAACACCGTCAAAAAATACAATTAAGGAATCATCCATAATAGAAATTCTAACATAAACTGAGCTTATTTTTATAAGAAAACTTATGTTTTACGCCACCTAAAAAGGAGCTCATCCTATTTTCACAAAATCATGTTATAATAAGTGTTATTGGCCTAAAAAAGGACTTCCATTGATCCTCTTTGAAACAATTCGTCCATTAATTTTTGTTCTTTCCTTTTCTTTTCTTTTTATTTTAGAACTTTTATTTTCTTATCGTAAAAAAAAGTATGAAAGAAAGCAGCGCTGGCCTGGAAACTTAGGCCTAACGGTAATAAATGCCCTTCTATTAATTTTTATCTTTCCTATTACGAGCATAGAGTGGGCCAATTATGTTGCTGAGATGAACTGGTCCCCCCTTTTTTCTCACTCTTTCAAAGGTAAAGAGGTTTTTCTCTTTTTGATGCTAGATTTTGCTATATATCTTCAGCATATTATTACACATAAAGTTCCTCTTCTTTGGCGTTTCCATAAAACACATCATATCGACTCTGATTTAGATGTAAGCAGCGGCCTTAGGTTCCACCCTGTTGAGATTATTTTTTCCCAATTATATAAAATGGTCTGGATCTATCTTCTTGGGCCAAATGTTATGACCGTGTTTCTATTTGAGGTTTTTCTTAATAGTATGGCCATGTTTAATCATTCAAACCTTTATATTCCACCATGGTTTGAGAAAAGGTTGCGTTACTTAATCGTTACTCCTCAGATGCATCTTATTCATCATAGTGTAGAACAGTTTGAGTCTGATACTAACTTTGGTTTTCAACTTAGTTTATGGGATCGAGTCTTTAGCACTTATACGGACCATTTCAAAAGCAATGGTGATATCGGACAGAGAGGATTTGAAAAAGCGGAAGATCAAAAATTAATGAATCTTCTTTTAAACCCTTTTAGAAAATTTCATCAAAAAACTCAATAGAGGCCCTCCAGGAGAGGTCGTCTGCTTCCTTACTGTACTCAAGTGGGAGACCAAACTTTTTTCCAACTTCTGTCGCCATTGGGTTCGTAAAAGAATGCTTAGCATCGGTTATATTTTCAAATCTGTAGTCAACTTTTGCCTTTCTCATTTCTCTTTTGAATGCTCTGATGTCTTTTTTAGGGACAAAACCATCTTTAGCACCGTTGAAAACAAGTACTTTGGCCTTTACCTTGCCTCTTTTGGCCTTCGTTAAGGGAGTTAAACTGCCGTGATAACTTATAACACCTTTCAAGTCGACTCCCATCCTGGCCATATTTAAAACAATTCCACCACCAAAACAATAGCCTATAGCAGCTATATTCTCTTTATCGACATCTTTATCATTTTTTAACATTTCAAGAACTTTTTCAAACTTGGCCTTGACCATTTTAGGATTCTTTAATGTCTCTTGGGCAAATGCTTTTGCCTCTTTTGGGTGCTTTGCCATTTTACCCTTACCATACATATCTAGTGCAAATGCATGATATCCTAGATCACTAAGCATATCGGCCCTTTTCCTTGCATAATCATTTAATCCCCACCATTCATGGACTACGATAACAGCAGGTCTTTTTCCTTTTTCTTTAGATTTTGCAAAATAGCCTGAGAATTCCTGATCGTTAATTTTATATGTCACTTCTTTTTTTAAAGTTGAGCAAGAAGTAAGCAAAGTAATTACCCATAAAATCATAAGATTTCTCATAGAGTTCTCCTCAAATTAATAATAATTTTCAGAATTATATAACCTTAGACAATTCTTAAGCAACCCTTTTATAATATTCCTATGAAAGATATCCCAAGAACATTACTTTTAGTCATCATTTTGTTACTCACTAAGATTTTTATCGATGCTTTGGGAGCATACCTCAATCATGAAAAATTAATAAAACTTCTTATGGCGAAAAACTTAAAGCTACCTATGGATCCAACTTCCTTTACTATTTTCGTCCATTCCTTCAATGGTTTAGTTAAAAGTCTTTTTGCTTTAGGTTTATATTTAAGATTGAATTGGGTAAGAGTATTTTTACTTATTGTTACAATTATATCTCTTCCTTTTTCACTTTTTGGAATAGTTCTGACTGATTTCAGTTATGATTCATTTCAAAGAATTTTTAGTATTTTACTCTCTCTACTTATTATTTATTCTCTTATAAAAAATAAGGCATGGTTTAAAAAAAATGAGTAAAAACTCCTTTTCCAAGGTTTTGATTACCTTAGGTTTTATTATTGGAATTTTTTACCCAAAGTTTTTGACTATTTTCTTAAATGATAGATTAGATTTTAAAGGTCTTTTTTTCTCAATATATCAATGGCACTCCCATGAAATGATCTATGGTTTTTTTGGTGTTATTTTCTTTGCCTTGTTTTATTCTCCTCTTTTTGAAAAGCCTAAGCCTCCTGAAAGAATTATTGGTCTGTTTTTTATTTTTCTCTTCATAATAGAACGATTCTCTATGCTGGCCCCATTTGAAAACTTTTATGTGCCTCTTCTATTTGGCCTAAACTTTTGGTTATTTTCTCTTTTATTCCTCGCTTTTAATTATTCTTCTATGCAATCAGATCAAAAAAAGATCTTTTGGTTATATGCTTGCCTTATTATCTGCAAGGTTCTTTTCCTATCATTTGTCTTTGTGCAAGCATTTTCATGGATTAACAAAATACAACTTATTAGCTTAGAAATCATAAGGTTGAGTGTGTTTTTTATTATTCCCATTATAATGAGAAAAGAGAATCAAATTAATGAAGAAGAGAGACCACAAAAGTTAATAACTTATATTTCTGTTATACCTTCAATTTTAGTTATTTTATCGATACTTCTCGATCAAGAGGAAAACATAATTGCCATGATCTATGTTTTGATGATCTCCATCCATCTCATCCGAGCTTTTGGCATAATAGAATTTAATAAAATGCTCACTTTTAAAAATGGTGTCTTACTTTCTGCTTATGACTTTGCTCTTTTAGGCCCCGTCCTTTATATAATCTCTTGTTTTTACCCTCAAGTAAGTGAGGGAAGGTCTATCATCCACTCTCTTACAACTGGTTCCATTGGAATTCTATCACTTTCTCTGTTTTATATTTACTACATAAAAATAACTAGAAAGCATAATATTTGGTTTGGTGCTTGCTACACTCTAATTATCTTAGGAAGCCTTCTTCGAATCTTTATTCCCATATTTTGGCCTGATAAATTACTTATAAGCCTTCACTGGTCAAGTGGGTTTTGGGTAAGTGGGTTTTTACTTTTTATAATCCGCTTCTTTAAGGTTCTGTATCGTAAACAAGTCTAAATCCTTGTTGATAACTTGGAGTATCATTGATAGCAGAGTAGCCTCTATGAGCAACTCTTAAAATAAAGGAGGGGCTATACCAGCTTCCCCCACGTAATACTTTTACTTTGCCATTACGAGGGCCTTGAGGGTTTCTTATGGGGCCTCTATTAAAGTACCTATCATCATACCAATCCTGTACCCATTCCCATACATTTCCACTCATGTCATATAAACCAAAATTGTTAGGTCTTTTTGTCGCTACATCCTTTGGTTTATTATCAGTATTATCATCAAACCAAGCATATTCTTTTAGGTTATAATGTGAGTTAGAGTGAATAAACGTCATATCATTACCGGCACGAGCAGCATATTCCCATTCTGCTTCAGTGGGTAAACGATATTGTCTTTTAGATAATATATTTAACTTATGTAAAAAATCTTGAATCTTTATCCATTTAATATTTTCTACAGGCATTTTAGGACAGAGATGAACGCCATCAATTATTTGATGATTATGGGGACAGTCACTGCGTTCTTGAAAGTAGGATGGGTTGAAACCCATAATTTTAACCCATTGAAACTGGGTCACTTCCGTTTTTAACATAAAATAGGGTTTCGTTATATAAACCCTATGTCTTTTTTCGTCTTTATATCGTCCTTGCTCTTTGCGCGGACTGCCCATCCAAAATTTTCCTTTTGGAATTCTTACAGATTCAAAAAGAGAGTCAAGGGAACCTTCAGAGAATGATGGACTAGAGATTAATAAAAGTAAGGAAATTCCAATTAATTTTAAAAACCACATGCCATCATCCTTGATAGGTCTTTTTAATAGCTTATGATTAAGTTATCTTAAGCTTCTAAAAATTTCCACCTCTAGGTCCATTAAAATTTCTCCTAGGTGGTCTTTCAGTTCTTTCTTTAGCAAAGTTAATTCGTAGGTTTCTTCCTTCAAATTCCTTTCCATCTAAAGCGTCAATTGCGGCCTGGGCCTCGTCAGTGTTACTCATTTCAACAAAACCAAATCCTCTACTTCTTCCAGATATCTTATCAGAGATAATTCTAACTGAAGAAACTTCTCCGAAGTCTCCGAACAAAGTGTTTAGACCTTCTTCATTGGTGTTAAAAGAAATGTTACCTACGTATAGTTTCGAGCTCATTGAAACCTCCTAAAGATGAGCATAAATAAAAATAAATGTGTTTTATGGGAAATAATTTTGAGGGGCATTACTAGAGATACTTTGAATAAATTGAGTCAAATCCTTATTAAAACATGCCCCAGAGGACAATACTTAGATAAATAATCTCTTAGATAGGGATTTAAGTCAAGATAACTGGTCATTACTACAATTAACGCTACAAGTCACTGTAAGTACTACATAATTACCCTATCCAATTCAATGAAAATAGCTTAATTTCGCCTAATGAAAACACCATTAAAAAATATCGCCATCGTGGCCCACGTTGACCATGGAAAAACAACCATGGTTGATGAACTTCTTAAGCAATCAAACTCACTTGGAGAAAGGACTCAAATTGAAGAAAGAGTCATGGACTCTGGAGAACTTGAAAAAGAAAGAGGTATAACTATTACCGCAAAAAACTGTAGCTTTCGATGGAAGGATACCAAGGTCAACCTTCTCGATACCCCAGGCCACGCGGACTTCGGTGGAGAAGTTGAGAGATCATTAATGATGGTGGATGGTATTATTCTTCTTGTAGACGCTGCAGAAGGTCCTCTACCTCAAACTCGGTTTGTTCTTGGTAAGGCCATGGAAAAAGACCTCAAGATTGGAGTTGTAATCAACAAAATCGACCGTCCAGACCAAAGGGTTGAAGAAGTAGAATCAGAAATTGAAGATCTCTTTTTAGACATGGCAGACATTCTGCAAAAGACTGACTTTGACCTAGATATCCCTATTTATTATGCTTCTGCAAAAAATGGAATATGTCGAACCAAAATGGATGAGCCTGACCAAAACTTAAGCCCCATTCTTGACTTTATCGTTGGTGACTTTTTTCCTGAACCAACAATCACTGCAGGTGATGACTTTCAAATGCTTGTAACAAACCTTACCTACTCCTCCTATCTTGGCCCTCAAGTCGTAGGAAGAATACAAAGAGGTAAAGTAGAAAGAAATACGAGTTATGTTCATTGTGATGCTCAAGATAGAAATAAATCATTCAAAGTAACCAACATACAAATATTTGATGGACTAGGAACTAGTGAAGTGAATGAGGCTTCAGCTGGTGAAATTGTTATTATTGCTGGCCTTGATGCAGGCGATATAGGTGACACACTTTGCTCTCATACTAAAGTTGAGCCACTCGTAAGAATATCAGTAGAGCCACCTACAGTATCAGTAACCGTATCAGTCAATACTTCCCCGAACTCAGGTCGAGAAGGTGAATACCTTACTAGCCGAAGACTTGAAGAGTTTCTAGAGAATGCCTGTCGCCACAACGTTGCCTTAAAGTATGCACCTTCTTCAGACCCAAAAGAGTTTGAATTAAAAGGAAGGGGTGAACTTCAATTGGCCATCGTCTTTGAAGAGATAAGAAGAGCAGGCTTCGAGCTAATGGTTGCTCGACCTCAAGTTCTTATGAGAACCATCGATGGAACAAAGTCTGAACCATATGAATGGGTTGTTGTAGATACACCTCAAGACTCTGTTGGGGCCATCACCGATGAGCTCTCAAGAAGAAAAGGTCTTATGAAATCACTACATCCTCTAGGAACAGATCGTACTCGTGTAGAGTTTGAAATTCCATCACGAGGACTTATTGGTTATCGCTCTAAATTTCTAACGGATACAAAGGGTGAAGGTATTATGTCTTCACAATTTCTGGAGTACCGTCCTTATGCTGGAGATCTTCTTGGAAGGGTCAATGGGGCCATCATTTCAGATCGAAATGGAAAAGCAACTCCCTATGCTCTTTTTAACCTTCTTCCAAATGGTAAACAATTTATAGAGCCAACTGAAAATGTCTACGAGGGACAAGTTATAGGTGAACACAATAAATCTAATGATATCAACGTTAATTGTGTAAGAGAAAAACATCTCAGTAGTGTTAGAACAGCTGGTAAAGATGCTAATGTCATACTACCTCCTATTCCGAAAAGGACTCTTGAGTGGGCCATGGATTGGATTGATAATGACGAGTGGGTAGAAGTTACACCTGTTGCAGTAAGGATTCGAAAAAAGAATCTTAATAAATCGACAAGATCAGTTATTCGAGGATAAGTATTTCTTATCTTTGGTATAGTGGTAATTAATTTGATTATCACTATACATCCACCGCTTTCCTACAGGACAACTTTTTCTAACATTAACCCATGACTTCCAACTCCCTTCTTCTAAAGCATTGTTGAATTCTATCAAGCATGGCCTTTCACAGCTCAAGCAAGGGTCAAAGTGTGGGGATTCTTGAGGTGTGTAAAGATCTTCAAAAAGAAGAATCATTCTCAAAGAAAACCACATGCCATATTTTTCATGAACCAATAAATGGGATGGGCCTAAATGGGCCAAACCAGTAATATCGGCAAGTTTTTGAAAAGAAATATAATCCGGACATTTATCAAAATAATGAATTACTCTAGGTTTTAGTTTTGATGACTTTAGAATACTTTTTACTTTTTCCGTGACAAGATCATCAAAAGGATTTTCTTTTCCTGGATCAATCAATTGAATATTTTGATCCCAAAATTTTTTAGAGAAGCCTAAAAGAAGACCTAGCTCCTGATCCGTTTTAAACGTAGGTAAAGGAGTGACAGATTCCAATTGATTGTATTGCTTTATCTGAAAAGGCCAGATGATATCAAGGCCAATATTTGAGAGTCTATTTACTAATGTTTTTATTGAGGTATTCATAAGCCCGGTCTAAACCTTCTTCAAATAAAGCAGGGCCAGGTTGTAAAAAAATGGCAGGATCTAAATCGAAAATTAGATTGTTTTTTACAGCTTTTATTTTTTCCCAACCAGCTCTCTTAGAAAAACTTTTCATATCTACTTTCTTCCCACACCAGCAAGCAAAAATAGCATCAGGATCTCTTTCAATGACCTCTTTACTATCTACGAAACGATCTTTTGCCAAAAAGCCCCTCTCTCTGTCTTTAAAAATATTTTCCCCTCCACAAACATCAATCAATTCAGAAAAGTATTGGATTCCACTGATCATTGGTTCATCCCATTCTTCTATATAAATCTTAGGTCTTTGAATAAGCTCTTTTGTCTTTTCCTTGAAGCTATCCATTTTTTTTCTATACTCACTGATGATTTCTAAACTTTTATCTCTTTCACCAACCAAACTACCTAAGGCCAGTAAATAGTTTAAAACATCCTCCAGTGAACGATGATTTGATATCCAAACATTAAATCCTTCACCTATAAGGTCTCTGGCAATATCTTTTTGTATATCAGAGTAACCTAAAATTAAGTCTGGTTTTAATTTTCTTATCGACTTTAAATTGGCCTTAACAAAAGATGAAACGACTTTTTTATCTTTTTTCGCTTGAGTAGGTCTTTCTACATATGCACTCACTCCGACTATTTTGTCTTCTTGGCCTAATTTATAAAGCCACTCGACCCCTTCTTCTGTAATACAAATTATTCGTTGAGGGTAACTCATTTTTGTAGAAATACCTCTTGAGCAGAGGGCCTTAAATTATATTCAGAGCTCATAACTTTTCCATAGGCCCCGGCCGTATCAATTAACAGAATATCATCTTCTTTGGTTGGTGGAAGTTTTCTTGAAAAACCAAGAGTATCGCCAGACTCACATATAGGGCCTACAATATCAGCGACTTGCTCATAAGGCTTATCAATCTCTGATAAATTAACAATTTCGTGATAGGCACCATATAAACTTGGCCTTAAAAGAGTATTCATTCCTGCATCGACTCCAACAAATTTCTTTCCAGATTTATTCTTAACTTGAGTCACCTTGGCAAGAAGGACACCTGCTTGAGAAGCAATATAACGACCTGGCTCAAGCCATATCTCTAGATCCTTTATTGTTTCTTTAAACTCTAATAAAGAGTTATCAAGAAGCTTAAGGTCCATTTTTTCACGATCGAAGCGATCAGGAACACCTAGACCACCACCTAGGTCTATATATTTGAGATCTGGAAAGATAGACTTTAAGCTTGCTAAATAAATCGCTGATTCTTTCCATGTATCTTTTTTAAAAATACCTGAGCCATTATGAGTGTGTAACCCTATGACATTGATATTGTTCTTTCGAACAATATCAACCACTTCTTCTAGATCGTCTTTAGTGATTCCAAACTTAGATTGAGTGCCTGAAGTAACAACATGTTTATGATGTCCTCCTCCTTGAAGAACATCTAATCTTAAAAAGATACTTTTATTTGCAAAGACCTCAGGCCAATTCTTTAGTGGAAATATATTATCTACTGTAATGAAAACATTTTTTTCTATCGCCTTTATATATTCTTGTTTAGATATAAAATTCGGAGTAAAGAGAATAGACTCAGGGTTGATGTCTGAAAAAAGATTAAAAATATAGTCCATTTCATTGATACTTACACACTCTAGACCTAACCCATTATCTAAAACAGTTTTTAACACTTTAGGGTGATTATTGGCCTTCATGCTATAAAATATACGATCAATCGATTTTAAAGACTTTAAATCATTTATTGAGTTTTCTATAGTCATTTGATCATAGACATAGAGAGGACTTGTCTCTTTCGCTAAGGAAATGAGCTTCTCTCTTTTCTCTGACCACCAAGGATCTTTTTCTAAATAGGCAGGTTTATTATCAGAACTATTAATTTCTTTCCAAGTATTTCCGTAAGTAGATGTCAAAAAGGTATCGGAAAAAAGCTGATCATGAAGTTGAGGAAGAACTTGTAAAATATCACTATGATCCATCACTAAGGTAAGGTTAAGATCATTAGCAGACTGACTAACAAGGTATATGTGTTTATCCTCAAGTTTTTCAAATAAAGGAGTTAATCTATGTAGGATAGACCTAATATTTTTACCCACAAAACTTATTGAAGAGCAGTTGTGGTTATACCCTATTTTTCCAACACTTTTTAATTCCTTAAAAAGATTTTTCATAACTATTTTATCTTTACTCAAAGGGGTATTATCAAGAGTAATTGTTACTTGGTTTTCGCTAGATGAAATTAAATCTATTGAAAGACCTTTTCTCGAAAAGCAATCTAAGAATTTAGTAAGAAACCCTGACTCCTGCCACATGGCCGCGGTATCTACTGAGATCATCTGAATATTATTTTTAATACAGATA
>JAURDE010000060.1 GCA_030828105.1 Bdellovibrionota bacterium
AGGGTAGCTGTGTTTTATATTAAGTCTAACTTGAACGGCCTCTACTTTCATACGATGTTTTACATTGATGGTGCTGGTTGCACCGCCAGAGGAAAAGTCTGGAATAGATGTCCCTTCGTATCCACTTTTGTAATACCACTTATCATTATTAGGGTTTGAAGTATCAATAAATGCTCCAAGTTTATAGTTATAATTCTCAGCAATCTTTACGGCCTCTTCTAAGTTTACCAAACCAAAACCATACCAGTTATGAAAGGAGAACCCAGCATGGTTTTTAACCCATCCTTCGAGGTAAGTATGGCGGGGTAAATCAAGCTCTGCAGGATGCTCTTTTGGGCCTGAATCATCTATTTTTGTCGCACTTAAGGCCAGAATATGTTTGATATCCCTCCAACTTAACTTAGGGTTGGCCTCTAGAAGAATGGCAATAACACCAGATATAACAGGTGCTGCAGCACTGGTACCATTCATCGTTGAAGTGTAATTACATTGTCTATTTAAAGAGGAGCCATATTCAAAATAGTTCTTAGGGCGATTGGTTTTAACAGAGCTGCCTTTATTACAACCAGAAAGATCTGTTGTTATAATGGCAGGGTATAGTTGGCCATATTCTCCTCCAGGTGCCGAAATCCACAAATTTGGTCCTGGGTTTGAGTAGCTTGATTTTAATCCATTGGAGTTGACAGCACCAACAACAATAAAATAGGGAAGGGAGTTGTCTCCTATGATTGCGGAATTTCCATAATATGTATGATCGTATTTATCATTACACGAACTGGCCTTATCCTTAAATTCATTACCTGCAGATTTTACATATAAAGGTCCAAGACCGTTTCTTAATCTAGCAATATTTTTTCTAAGAGATTTTTCAAAGCTTGAACTTACTTTATGGAATGTGCATGGGTTTTTTCCATAACTATAGTTAAAGATATCAAAAGGGCCTTTTGTTTGGTGTATATATTCGTAACGGCTCCGTGGAGATCCTAAAAAGTTGAATCCAACTATGCTGGACATAGGAGCTATACCTCTTCCACCAATATCGTTCCAACCACGGGACGCTATAATTCCTGCGACACTTGTTCCGTGCGAGCGGTTCTTAGTTTTAGGTTCTCCTTCAAAATTATCTTCTTTATCTCCTTTATCATAATCACGAGAACCTTCTATTATATTTGGAAAAATATCTTCATGTTTAACTTCAAGTCCTGTATCACTAACGGCAATTTTAACTCCTAGTCCACTAAAACCTCTTTTATAAACGTTACCAGGGTTGATGTCTTTTCCAAATAATGCTTTTTTTCTTGAAAAACTATCCTGACCAGTGTTTTTTATGTGCCACTGGTGGGGAAATAATGGATCTTCACCTGTTTTAAATTTAGATAGGTTTTCAATCCTTCGCTCATCACCATCATCGGTAATAGGGTTTGAATTAAATCTTACAGAATCAGAAGGTGGTGGTGTAGGGGACTCTGGAGGCAAACTTTCTCTTTGTTCTTCTAAACGGGTGTATTGTAACATAAGTATTTCAAGATTTCCTTTAACCTTTTTACGTTGGTCATCTTCATCAAAAAAAGAAATGGTCTGTTTTTCCATTTTGGATAATATATTTTGTTCTTTCTCCAGTTTCTTTTCTATTTGTTCCATAAAAGTTGAATGTTCATCACTAAGTTTTGTTATTTGTTCCTTTGTAAGAGTATTTATTGCGAAAACTTTTTCAGATAAAGATGATCTATCAGTTCCTTCAAATTGTTCAATCATCATAATCTGACTATCTCTTTGATCCTTGATTTTGTTAAGTTCACTATTATAGGATTTAAAGTTCTTTATTTTTTCAATGTATTTGACTTGAAGAACTCTTTCTTTTTGAGAAATTGTTTTCTTCTTGTGATTTATATTTTTAATTTTCTTTTCATAAATGGTTTGTTCAATATTATTTAATTTATTGTTTAGATTGATTTGTCTCGTCTTATTATCAATTGATTTGGTTAAGTTTTGAGCAAGTCTTCCACTTGATTCTTTTAGCTTTTCAGACAAAGTACGAACATCAAATTCTAGTTTAAGTAATAAACTTTGGTGAGTTTTTCTGCTTTCTTCATTTTCTCTAGCGATTTTTTCTTTTTGATCAGATAGCTTTAAAAACTGGTTTTTGTATGATTTGGTATAAGTATCGAGTTCTGATTCGAGTTCTTTCGTTTGGAGAAGTCTTGGAATGGGTAGTGATAAGACATCTTCCTTTAGTTTATCAAGAGATATTTCTGGGACGACTTCAATAGAGTCTTCAAAGTGCTTTTGATGATCTTTTGCGGGATCCGGAGTATTAACAGTTTCTTTTTTAAAACAAGCACTTACACATATAGTGAAAGTTAGTAATAGTACCCTCTTAAACATACTGAACTAATCGGAATAAAAGGGTACTAAATTAATTTTATTAAATTAAAGTTCGCCCAAGCCTTCTAAAAAGCTCGAAGCATCGGCCCTTCCATAACGGCTTAATCCATTTAATTTTGGCTCCGGTTTGGAAGTGTTCATAAGTACTTGAATAGCGGCCCGATAATCTAATGAAGGTCTTATTGAATGACCTAGCCCAAGAATTGCAGCGACATGAGGAGCGGCCATCGAAGTGCCACTCATTTCAGTATATTTAAACTCGCCAACTGGATTTCGTTTATATAGTGATAAAATATCATTTCCAGGTGCCCATACGTCGACCATCTCTTTACCATAACCTGAGTACCATGATTTGGCACCATCACCGTCATAGGCGCCTACAACAACGATATTATCTGAGTCATAGCCCCCAGGGTAGTAAGGGGTTTCATCATTATTTCTTTTGTGATTACCGGCCGTAGTCACAAATATTATATTGTTTTTTGCTAGGTCTTTAAGGGCCATTTCAAGGGCCTTTGAATAGGCCCCACCACCCCAGCTGGCGTTTATGACCTTAACATCATTTTCTATAGCGTAATAAAAGGATTCGATAATTCCACTTGTGGGAGATCTGTCCTCTCCCTCTGCTTTTTTATTAAATATTTTTAACGCCATTATTTTTGCATTATTCATTACTCCTTTAATTCCTCTTTCGTTATGGCTTGCAGCGATTATTCCAGCTACGTGCGTACCATGTCCCCATTCATTGTCTATTGGGTCGGAAATATTTTTAGCAAAGTCCCAACCATAGACGTCATCTATATAGCCGTTGAGATCATCATCGACACCGATTTCGCCATTTTTTTCTGCTTCATTTATCCATACATTTTCTTTTAAGTCTGGATGATCATAGTCTACGCCTGTGTCTATAACAGCAATAATAACCTCATTGTTTCCTTGAGTCGTCTCCCAAGCTTTTAAGGCAGAAATATCTTTTCCCTCTGTATAGCTAAGACCTCTTCCTCTTTGCTTTTTACCACGATTATAGAGATTCCATTGCTTTTTAAATCCATTTTTTTCTGTGATTTCCCTACCCCAGCTAATTTCTACTGGTTTTACAAAGTCGTAATAATAGTCAGGTTCAATATATTCAACATCAGGGTGACTCGCTAATCTTTCAACATCTTGTTTTGTTAAATTGTTATCTGTTAATTTATAAAAATGATGATTTCGAATTCTTAGTTTTCTAAAGCTTCCTATTTGTGAAAAGGAGTTAAAAAAAAGCTCTCCTTTATTTTTTAGCTTTATTATATGACCAGAGTAATCCTGTGCACTCAAAGAAAAACTGATTAGAATGATTGGAATTAATAGCAATTTCATAAAACACCTCTCTTTCTATATTAGAGTGTCTTATGATTTTAATTATGTAAATTCTCATGTTCAAAAAATGATCAGCTTTTTTAATAGGGATACTATATTTTTTTATAGACTTTACATATACTCATTTATGAGATGTATTTTTTTAAGTCTATTTTATTTCCGAATAATGAAAGGTACGAATTAAGCACTTTTTTTTACTTGAGGTTTTTAGGCCTTATTTATATATGTGTCTTTTTACCTTTATTTTTCCAATATTTAGGTCTACTTGGAGAAAATGGGTTATTGCCTCTCAAAAATTTTTATTCTACAGCATGGGGTTGGAAAGACTTTTGGCAAGCTCCATCAGTTTTTTGGTTTTCCCAAAATGATAGTTTTGCTCTTGGGTTAATACAAATAGGCCTCGCTTTGGCCCTGTTGGTGAGTTTTGGCTTTAGTAATCCAATAATACTTTTAGTACTTTGGATATTACAACTTTCCTTTGTTCATAGTGGTCAAGCTTTTTGGGGATTTGGATGGGAGAACAACCTTCTTGAGATTGGTTTTTTATCACTTTTTATGTGTGATAAAGGAAGAAATCCTAAAATTATCATGATTCTTCATCGATGGGTTTTATTTAGATTAATGTTTGGCGCAGGTATGATTAAATTGAGGGGGGATTCCTGCTGGATAGATTTAAGTTGTATGAATTTTCATTTTGAAACACAACCAATTCCCAACCCTTTAAGTTCACTCTTTCACTTTCTACCAGAATTCATTTTAAAAGCTATGGTTTTCGGTAATCATATTATTGAGCTAGTTTTTCCTTTTTTCCTTTTTTTGGGAAGAAAACTTGTTTTTATAGCAGGGATTGTTTTTCTTTTCTTTCAGCTCGGTATTGCACTAACAGGAAATTATGCATGGATAAATTTTTTGACTATAGTTATGATTATTCCTTGTTTTGAAGATCGATACCTTGAAAAAATTCTTCCAAAATTTATGGTCCATTATTTAAAGGTGAGATACGAAAGAGAAAGTACATCGTATAAAAATATAATATTGGTCGTTTTATTACTTTTTGTATCTTACAAATCTATTGATCCTATAAAAAACCTTATAGGACCAAAACAAGTAATGAACCGTTCTTATGATCAGTTTCATTTTGTTAATAGTTACGGAGTTTTTGGTGGTATCACAAAAAAAAGAATGGAAATAGTTATTAAGGGAACTGATGAAGAAATTATTAATAAAAATACTTCATGGAAGGAATATGAAGTATTTTGTAAACCTGGAAATATCTTTGACAGACCATGTATCGCAAGTCCTTATCATTATCGCTTAACTTGGCAAATATGGTTTGCCGCTATGGGAAGCTATGAATATAACCCATGGATTATTAACATGGTATATAGACTTTTAAAGGGTGAGCAGAATGTATTATCACTTTTTTCGAAAAACCCTTTTCCATCTAAACCACCGAAGTATATAAAATTAGATCATTATTTATATAAACTGGCACCCTTTACTCAGCAACAGTGGTATAATAGAGTGTTTATAAAAAATTATTTAGCTCCTCTTAATCTTGAGCACAAGGGACTAAAGGAGTATGTCATTAAAAAGGGATGGCAATGAATAGATTGAAAGTTTTATTTATTGTTATGTTTCTGTGTGTAAGTTGCACAAATCAAAAGGTAAATGTTATGGGCATTGATGAAGATTCGAAAACAGCAACATTTGCTGGAGGTTGT
Source organism: Bdellovibrionota bacterium (assembly GCA_030828105.1). Lineage (GTDB taxonomy): Bacteria > Bdellovibrionota > Bacteriovoracia > Bacteriovoracales > Bacteriovoracaceae > JAURDE01. The sequence goes on from JAURDE010000060.1 coordinate 5,469, forward strand.
TTTTGGTGTATGGAGCCTCCTTTTGATCAAAAAAAGGGAGTACTTCAAACGATAAGTGGCTATGCCGGAGGCAGTGAAAAAAGTCCAAGCTATGAAGAAGTCTCAAGTGGAACTACGGGACACCTTGAAGTGATTAGGGTGGTGTATGACCCTAAACAAGTTAGCTATAATGAGTTGCTAGAAATTTTTTGGCGAAACGTAGACCCTACAGATGATGGAGGGCAGTTTGTTGATAGAGGACCTCAGTATGGGACGGCCATTTTTTACCATGATGAAGAACAAAAACAAATGGCAGAAAAATCTAAAATGACATTAGAGAAATCAGGGCGTTTTAATAAACCAATTGTCACTCCAATAAGAAGACTAGAATCCTTTTTTCCCGCAGAAGACTATCATCAAGACTATTATCAGAAGAACCCAATACGGTACAAGTTTTATAGGTACAATTCTGGACGCGATAAATTTCTTGATAAAAAATGGAAACGCTAAGAGATAGGCTTGTAACTTAGACCAAGTTTAATAATTCTTTCTAAAAGTTGTGTATATGAGATACCTTGAGATATGGCGCTTCTAGCAAATTCGTCATCGAAAGCAAGGTCAGGATTCGGGTTTACTTCTATAATATGAACTACACCATCTTGATTTACTCTTAAGTCGAATCGCGCATAACCACTGATTCCTAACATTTTATATGCTTTAAGCACTACCTTATTGACCTCTTTTTCCATTTCTTTATCTAGTTTTGCTTTTTGATCACGAATCCCTTTTTTCTTACGATATTTAGAGTTCATTTTTGCTCGGGCCGAATAAATTTCCAATTCAGGAGACTCTACATTGTCGTAGATAAGTTCCCAGATCGGTAAAACTTTTGGATGCTTGTTTCCTAAAACACCAACAAACAATTCACGACCTTCAATGAATTCTTCAGCGATAGCGTGATCATTAATTTTTTTATGAAGGTACACGGCCCGATCTTTTAGTTTTTCTCTATTATGTACAATTGAAGCTTTTGAGAGTCCTAGGGAGCCCTCTTCTGTAAGGCATTTTACTATTAAAGGATATTTTAAATTTTTAGGTATCTTAATACTCTCACCCTTTTTAAAAACTAGAAACTGAGGAGTATTTATTTTGTGATATTTTAAAACCTTTTTAGTCATAGATTTATCAACAGTTATCGTCATAGCTTGAGGATTACAACCAGTATATTTAACCCCTAAAAGCTCTAGGTAACCTAAAAGATTATGCAAATGATGTCTTTGCTCTTGGAATTCCTCTAATATGTTAAAAACAATATGAGGTTTAAAATCATTAATTTCTTGTTTTATTGGTTCTAGGTCTGAGTATAATCCCAATACCTTAACCGTATGTCCTCTCTTTTTTAGATGTTGAATAACATCATTTTCGGTAATCCAGTCGGTTTCAATTCTATCTAATTTGTTTTTATCAAATTTTTCTGGTGGTATTAATGATTCGTGAACGAGAGCAAGAATACGGTATTTAATCACATATAAACCTTATGTATACCTGACTTAAAATATTCATCAGATGAACTTTTTAAAAGTTCCAATATACTTATTTTCTTATTCCTTTTTGTTTTTTTCAATTTTATTTTATGACGGGAACAAATTTCTAGTATGTCTTCAATGAATTTATCGATAAAATGCTCTTTTCTATTAAGAGAGTGACATAGTTGAGTTTTAATGGTCGTTTTCTCTTTCTGAATTTCTTTTTTCGTATCAATAGATATTTCTTTGATTAATAGCTCTTCAAACTTTTTTCTTTTTAACAATTTAAGTCGTCTTTTCTTATCATCATAATAATTTTTAAGAGAGATATCTATTTTAGTAAAAGGTTCAGTTTCGATAACCTTTTGGCAAAGTGGTCTTTTGTTTTTTATTTTATTAATTATCTCATCACATAATTCAATCTTTTTAATACAAGGCCAGTTTTTATAAACCTCTCTCCAATTACTTTTAGGGTTCAACCATATGGCGAAGGTTTCCGCCCAGTCTTCATCGGGATGGGCCTGAGCATAGTATTCGTCGAGGTGTTGGACATAGTTTTTATCATGGGGACGTGGAGTATAACTTAATGGGTACTTTTTAGAGGTAAGTCCAAAAAGGTTTTGCCTTCTTTTGTTTTTTCTTAGGTGGTAGGCATTGTCCAGAGCATGGGCAGTTTCATGTCTTAAAAGCATCATTAGCCAATCCGATGTTTCGCCTTCGGCCTCTCCAATGATCCTTTTTTCTAAGTTTATAAGATTTGTATTTAAAAGATAAAATGGAATAGCAAAACCAGCTACACCATCAGGACAGTACCAATCATCTGATACCCAAATATGAGGTTTAAAGTCTATTGCCTTATGCTCTAGCTCCCGATAAAGCTTTTGGATATGTGGCCATACCCAAGAACTCTCAAGGCACAAGTCTAGGTCACTTATTTTAATATGCAACATATTATTTGCTATCATGGGGAGTGATTCTAGTTTGATTTGTGATGTTTTCAACAAATAGAGTAAAAATGACAATCCGTTATCATAGTAAAAACAGGTACTTAGCGTAGGTATATAAGTCCCCCTTTAATTTCTATTCAGTCTAATGGGTATAATGAGAAACAGGAGTTCTTATGAATGATTTACTATCTGTTATAGAAGAAGTTGAAAAGATGATTAGTGAAGGAAAATTAGACGAGGCCAAGGAAAAAGTCGCAAAAGTAATGAAAGAGGCAAATATCGATTTGGCAAAAGTTCTAGAAGAGATTTCTTCTAATTAGTGAGCGTGTTGCTTACATCTGCATTTTTTTAAACTTAAAAAATGCCCCGACATCAGAAGAATACTACCTAGTATTGAAAGAAAATGTATATCATGATCATGTTCTACAAATGAAAGAAGAAGCACTAGAGACCCTAGAATACCTAATCCAAGAGGAACTCTATCCTCATGTTCTTTAAAAACACGGTAAAAGCTTATCAATGCCAGCGGAGAAACAGTAAGGAAAAAAAGAATGTGAATATATTCATGTTTAAAAAAGTTTGCCCACGCAGGCATAAAAATCAGGATTAAAGGTGTAATTAGGCAATGGATAGCACACAATCCGGAAAGGGATATTCCTATCTTATCAATTTCATTATGCCCTTCAATGTTCATTCTTACTAAACCCTGATCTTGTTAGGGGGGTAAAAGACCATAAATTAATAAAAAATTCAAGTCATTTGCAAAAATATCTTTTTTACAGGGGTCATGGCCAATGTAATTAAATACTTATATTTTGCAAGCCATGGATATTAAAATGAGCATTAAAGAAGCTGGGTTAAGCGTAACCAAACCCCGCTTAAATATTTTAAATTTCTTAAATAAAAATCATGGGCCGTTTTGTGCTGAAGAAATTCATAATAATATTGGTGTTGACCAATGCGACTTGGCCACAATTTACAGGTGTTTATCCACATTCGAACTCAAAGGATTAATTAAAAAATGTTATTTTGGGGATGATCTGGTTCGGTATGAAATAAATGACCCAGAGAAGCATCACCATCATCTTATTTGTAAAAACTGTAAAAAAGTAGAAAATGTTGGATCTTGTTTTCTAAAAGGGGTCGATAAGCTTCTTTCCGACAAAGGCTACATAAAAATAGAACACAACCTAGAGTTCTTTGGTATTTGTCCTAACTGTCAGCATTAAGTGATTGATATTTCATAATAGCCTATTTAAAAATACGACCATAATTGCCCACTTTTCTCTGAAGTGATATAAGCCATGAATATTTTAAACATTGAAGGAGATTTATGGGGCTTTTTAATTGGAAAAAGAAAGAAGAACCTAAGGATATAAAACCAGGTACCAGTAACGTAAAAAACATTATCGCTGTTGCTAGTGGTAAAGGTGGTGTTGGTAAAAGTACAGTTACAACCAATATGGCGCTTATGATGGCCCAAAAAGGAATGAAGGTTGGAGTTATTGAGGCCGACCTTTATGGGCCAACTCAACCTGGATTACTTGGGAGTCAAGAGCCACCAAAGGCCGTTAACGGACTGATTATGCCTATTGAAAAAGATGGGGTGAAGTTTATTTCAATGGCCTCCATTAATCCAAGTGATGAGGCCATGGTTGTGAGGGCCCCAATAGCAATAAAGGCAATACAACAATTTTTAGGTGGCGTTTGTTGGGGAGAACTAGACTTTCTTTTTATCGACCTTCCTCCTGGAACGGGAGATATCCAACTAACACTTGCTCAACAAGCAAGGCTATCTGGAGCTGTTATCGTAACCACACCTCAAAAAGTAGCTGTGAATATAGCTAAAAAAGGTCTTTCCATGTTTAAGACCGTTAATGTTCCCATTTTAGGAATTATTGAAAATATGAGTGGTATGGCTTGTGCCCACTGTAATGAGATCAATACAGTTTTTGGTAAAGGTGGAGGTGCAGAATTGGCCAAAAACCTAAATGTACCTTTTCTTGGTGAAATACCTTTGGACCTTCTCATTATGCAAGGTGGAGATGATGGAAAAGCCGTTGTTCTTAGAGATGAAGATAGTGCAGCTAAAAAATCTTTTGCCAAGGTATGTGAGAAGCTAGTTGATGAGCTTTTACAAATAGAAAAAAATAATAAAGAAGTTGAGCCAACTCAAATAAATGTAGATGGTAATCAAGTCAAAATAAAATGGAATGATGGTTCTTTATCTGAATTAAACTCTTATGATTTAAGATTGGCATGTCCTTGTGCAAGTTGTGTGGATGAAAATACGGGAAAAAGAATTTTAGATCCTAAGAGTGTTGCACTCGATATATCAATTCTTGGGCAAAGACCGGTAGGTCGTTATGGAGTTACATTTAATTTCTCAGATGGCCACAATACAGGTATTTATAAATATGTGAACCTTAAGGCCATGGGAATGATAGGAAGTAAAGAAGGTCCATCGTTTAGCGTATAAGGTGAAATTATGATTGAAATACATGCATTTCCTACATCAAACCCTGATGTTTGTGAGTTTAAAACAACTGAAGCTTTGCTAGAGGCCGCGACTTATTATTGTAAAAAAGAAGAGGATGCCCTTGGTTCAGCATTGTGTGAGTATATTTTTGAAATACCAGGCGTTGAAGAGGTCTATGTTAAGCAAAATTCTTTAACTGTTAAAAAAAATACAGATCAAAGTTGGAAAGAATTTGGGCCAAAGGTAGGAGAGGCCATAAGAAAAGCTTATGCTGATGAAAGACCTTTTTTCTCTCAGGGCCTATTGAATAAAATCTATCAAGATAAAAGACCAAAGACTGAAAATACAGAAATTGTAAAAACTGATCTAGGAAAAAAAGTTCAAGATGTTTTACAAGAGTTTATCAATCCAGCTTTAGCTGCTCATGGTGGATACGCACAATTAGTAGATATTCAAAATAGGATAGCAATTTTAAAGTTTGGTGGTGGTTGTCAGGGCTGTTCTCAAATCACTGTAACCGTCAAACAGGGTGTAGAAAATCTTTTAAGAGAGCATGTTCCTGAAATAGAAGGTGTCAGAGATGAAACAGATCATGATGCAGGAACAAACCCATTTTTTAAATAAAGAATTAGACTCTTTGAATTAAAAAAAATATAATTTTATTGTTAAATAAGGAGGTTTAACAATGGAATACCGTAAACTAGGAAAGTCGGGCACTTTTGTATCGTTGTTATCATTTGGATCTTGGGTTACATACTCAAATCAAGTCGATACTAAACTCTCAGAAAAACTAATGTCTTTGGCGTATGAAAGAGGTGTTAACTTTTTTGATAACGCTGAAGTTTATGCCCAAGGTGAGTCAGAAGTTATTATGGGTAAATCTCTCAAGCGACTTTCTTGGGATAGAGATACTTATATGGTTTCCTCTAAGGTTTTTTGGGGAGGAAAACTTCCAACTCAAAGAGGACTGAATAGGAAGCATTTAGTTGAAGCTTGCCATAATGCCTTAGATAGACTTCAGGTAGAATATTTAGACCTATATTTTTGTCACCGCCCTGATCCTGATACTCCTATGGAAGAAATAGTAACTACTATGAATCATCTTATGGCCCAAGGAAAAATTTTTTACTGGGGAACAAGTGAGTGGAGTGCTGATCAAATAATGGAGGCCCATGCTGTGGCCAGGGATTTAAGGCTTGTAGGTCCAACGATGGAGCAACCACAGTACAACCTATTTCATCGCCAAAAAGTCGAAAAAGATTATAAACGTGTTTTTGAGACTGTAGGAATTGGAACAACAATTTGGTCACCTCTTGCTAGTGGAATTTTAACTGGTAAATATAATAAATCTATTCCGAAAGGCTCACGTATGTCTCTGGAAGACTTCTCATGGCTTAAGGATCAACTTGAAAGTGAAGAGGGGCAGGATAAGGTGAGAAAAGCGATTGAGTTGGAAAAACTAGCTCAGGATATTGGATTAAGCTTAACTCAACTATCTTTATCTTGGTGCCTACTTAACCCCAATGTTAGTACGGTCATTCTAGGAGCGTCAAAAACAACTCAACTTGAAGAAAACCTTTCTAGTCTAGAATGTGTAGATAAGATTACTCCGGAGATCATAGAGAAGATAGAGGATATTGTACAAAATTGTCCAGTTCAGGAAAAAGACTGGAAGGCCTAAAAAGGATTTATGGGTTTATATTTTTGTCTAGGTTTCATTTTAGCTATATTCATTCCTCTGATTTATAGGCTAGGAAGAAATTTTAGTTATTCTATAATATCAGCCTATTCATTAGGGTTTACATTTTTATGTGCTCAATCATTCTTTCTTCATGGTAAGTATAATACTGTTCTTTTTTCATACCCCTGGTTACCTCAATGGGGACTTTATTTTTCTTTAAAAACGAATGCCTACTCTCTGTTTTTTGGATTACTTATCAGTTTTATTGGTACCTTTATTTTTTTATATTCTCTAAATTACTTCTCTAAAGGTCCTAAAGAGTCACGCTTTCTGATGATAATTCTACTTTTTATGATGAGTATGCTCGGTATTGTTTTTTCAAACAATCTTCTTCTCACTTTTTTCTTTTGGGAACTGACAGGGATTACTTCTTTTCTTCTTATTGGTTATTCTCATAATTTAAAAATAGCTAGAGAAAATGCAAAGACAGCACTTTTAGTGACAGGCCTAGGAGATGTGTTTTTTTTAGTGGCCTTAGTTTTTATATATAAGAATGTTAATACGTTTCAGATTGATACCTTACTTTCATCGGAATTAGGGAACTCCAAAGACTTATATACTATTCTTGGATGTCTCTGTATGGCCGCTTTTACAAAATCTGCACAATTTCCTTTTCATTTTTGGTTGCCAAGGGCGATGGTTGCACCAACACCAGTTAGCGCTTTTCTTCACTCTGCAACTATGGTTAAAGCAGGAGTATTTCTTACGATTTTATTTTTTCCATTATTCAAAAATGAGCCTTTGTTTTTAAATATTTTTATATGTGTTGGCTCTATAACAGCATTTTTAGGCGCCTTTATGAGCGTTTATCAAAAGGATATGAAAAGGCTTCTTGCATTTTCTACCATTAGCTCTTTAGGTATTATATTTGTGCTTATTGGGCAGGGAACCGAAGTAGGCTTGATTGCGGCCTTAACTTATATACTAACTCACGCTCTCTATAAGTCCTCATTATTTCTAGTAGTTGGTTCCATTGATCATCATATGAAAGGTCGAAACCTAACTGATCTTCACTCATTAAAACATTTTTTGCCTTTAACAAGTATTGTGGCCTTCATGGCCTTAATCTCTATGATTGGACTACCACCAGCGATAGGGTACTTGGCCAAACATCTTCTCTATGAGTCAACCTATAACAATTCTCTTATAAGTCTTATAAGTATTTCTGTCGCAAATATGTTGATGGTTATGGCATCACTTAAATTTTTAATGCCTTTTTTTGTAAAGAATAACAAGGTGGTGGCAACCTTTAAAGATCATTCCCTATTTTTATGGCTACCGCCTTTTATTTTAGCGGCTTCGGGAATCATTTTTGGTCTGATGTCCAGTTCATTAACCGATTTAGTTATATCTCGTAGTTATCTTTCTGTGACTAATTCTTTACCAGAGTATACGTTTTCCCTTTTTCATAAACCCGATATATTACTTGCTATTGGGGTATTAGTATTAATACTGGCCTTTGTATTATTAAAGTACGTTATTAATTTGTCACCTTTGAAACAGCACTTTATTGATCGGGCCTATAAAGCTTATCAAGTTGTAATAACTACAGTTCTAAAATTTGCAAAAACTACAATAAATAAAGTTCAAGATGGAGATTACTGGAAATACATTATTACGATTTTCTTATTTACGATAGCTTGTCTAGCACCTTTTGTCGCTCAATTTAAAATTAATATTCCTTTTCAGAAAGAGAAGATAGATTTTCTTGATCTTTCTTTTTTGATTTTAATTAATTCATCTTGCATCCTTGCTCTAATCGTTAACTCGCGATTAGCTAGTGTGATTGCTGCTGGTGGTATTGGTCTTGGTGTAACATTAATATTCGGGCTTTATGGAGCACCCGATTTAGCATTGACACAAATGATGGTTGAAATCCTTACCTTAGTGTTGCTTTTGATTGCAATAAGAAGACTACCTATTTTTAACGTTCAAATGAGTCGAGGTAAAAAATATTTTTCTTTTATTGTAGCTTTCACTTTGGCCTTTTTTCTTGCCCTGATATCTGTCGTCGCCTTAGATATTGATTCAGATGGTAAAGTCTCTCAATTTTTTGCAGAAAATAGCTATATCCTTGCTAAAGGTAAAAATATTGTAAATGTTATACTTGTGGACTTTAGAGGCCTAGATACTTTGGGGGAAATCACTGTTCTTTGCTTGGCAGGTTTAGGTGTCCTTTCTCTTTTAAAAGTCAAAAAGGGGAAGAATGGACTCTAAGATTTTTAATGCTGCTGTAAGAATCATCTTTCCAATCCAAGTGATAATTTCCTTTATTATTCTTTTGAGGGGGCATAACGAGCCTGGTGGAGGTTTCATTGGAGGACTTATATTGGCCGTGTCGATATTATTAAGGTCCTTGAGTTCGAATCCAAAAAAGACATCATTCAATCTAAGGCCTAAGTCTTTAATGGCCGGCGGCCTACTTTGTTCCCTGACGGCAGGGCTAATAGCTCTTCCTTTTAAAAAAGTTTTTTTAACGGGCATATGGAGTGAGATAAATATCTTTGGATTTATACCTTCGACAATATTTCTTTTCGACTTGGGAGTTTACTTACTAGTCGCTGGAATGGTTTTGCAAGTAGTTCAGGCCCTTGAGGAGGAGCTAGAACTATGATTATATTTAAAGCTATCACACTTGGAATGATTTATTTTACTGGCTTTTATTTATTACTTAGACAAAGTTTGTTAAGAAATCTCATAGGAATCCTTGTTTTATCTAATGGTATTAATCTCCTTATTTTCTTTACAGGTGGAAATGTAAAAGGTGCCC
>JAURDE010000013.1 GCA_030828105.1 Bdellovibrionota bacterium
CTTCTGTATAATATTTAAGCCCACCACCAAATGAAAGAGCATTATAGCCCCCATCAGATGATGAGTCTGAGCTTGACCCTTCTGTAGAAGATGAAATTATGCCCAAACCAAAATGCCCACTAACAAAAAGAATAATCTTTTCAAACTCAAAAGGATCATTATAGAGATGATAATTAACCCCTACACTCGCACCTAATAAAGTGTTTGATGTCAGAGGGGATTCATCTGAGCTTTTTTCTTGTTCCTCAGTGTTGCTATAATCAAATTGTCCTATTAAAGATAAGTTTCTGAGATTACTTCCTCTTTCTGAAAAATATTTTTCGACTCCTAGAGAAAAGGACATCTCACTTCTATCCTTTTGTGTGGCCTCAACCCCCTCAAAACCATTATCTTCCGTTTCAGAAAAGTTAAGATAATTGAAGGTCCCAAAAACCTCTGTTGATCTCATACCCAAAGTACCACGACCTGAACCTCGTGAATCTTCACTTGTATCTAGGTTTTGATAATATCGAGCAGATGATGGAACTTCTCTTTTAAGGTCTTCCACTTCACTTTTCGAATAATCTTCTAAACTACCTGTTACCATAACGCCCTCAGGCTTATCATCTTTGGCCAACATTTTAGTTGGATCATCACTCACTTTATATTCTTCTGTTATCCTCAAACTCAAAACAGACTGACTCCTAATTTTCTGTGCATCCGATATCGAATACAAAGACCAGACTGACCTTGAAGGAGAAGTTTTCATAACAACTCCCCTTGCTACAATTCCTTGTGTAACAAATAATTTTGCATGATCTCCAACCTGAAGCCCATCCTCAGCGCCACGATTGATAAGAATTGTTTTTTGAGTATCCGATACCTTTAATACTCTCGCAGTCAATTTCTCATCAACCGATAAGCAAAACGCATCCAGAGAAAAGAAATAAAAAACTAAAGTTACAATGCTTCTAATTTTCATTTTTCACCCTAACTAAAAAATAAATGCTAACCCTACTGAAAATCGAGTATCTTGGGCCTCAAAAGAGCCATTTATATCATCTACAATCTGATCATTTGTACTAAATTTCAATAATGACGTTTGAAAGAGAAAGTTTACCCCCCAGCCTATTCGAGCTATATCATCAACTTCATCACCTGGGTCAAAGCGATATTTGATCCCCAATTGATACGATGGAAACGCCTGAACGCCATACCCATAGGAGGCATTAAGTTCAGGATTTTCTATTTCAGCACTTCCAAACTTCATCCCTACACCGGCATACCAAATAAACTTTTTTATAGCTGTTGGGAGATTATAGAAATAATAATTAACATAACCACCAAGAAAGGACATTTGGGCCTTTCCATTAATATTTCCTAAATCGTAATAATCTAAGGCCAATTCCCAAAAAACATCGACAGACCAATTTTCCATCCCCTTAATTGCTCTAATCAAATGATATTCGTACCCAAAAATAAAACTATATCCCTGGCCTTGATTGTTCTGATCAGCATCTGAGTAATTGATGGATGTGTTCCAACTGTATCTAATAAAAGCTTCATTCCCGATACGATTATCTAAGGCAAACTTCTGACGTCTTCTTTCTTCCGCTATACCATTTTTCATAAAATAATCGCGAAGTTCTTTATCATTCAGTGATGAAGACCACATATCCCCCTCATTTTTTATCCTCTTCAAGGCTTTGGGATTGACCAAAATATCTCTTCTCTTGTCAAATTGGGCACTTTGATAGGTATTATAAATCCATCCTTTTTTCTTTAGCCATTTTATATGAGGATCAACTTTTGAATCAGCATATAAACCCGTAAGACTATTACTACTTAACTTTTTAATGCTGCCTTTAAGAGTACTTTTATAAACCTTTTCTTTATAATATTCACCTAACTTTTTCCTATCCTTTCTCTTATATTTTTTTGTTCCATTGATAGATTTATTTTTACCTCGCTCGTTTTGAGAAACACCTTTTTTTTCATAATCGCTGTGAATTATAAATTCTACATCTTTATCTTTTATAATCTCAGCTTCATTATGTTTTTCGGCAATTTCATAATCTCCTTCCTTAAGCGATATATCTTGTTCCTCACCTACAGTTAATAACTCTCCCATTTCTAATTCTCGTCTACCTTTAATAGCTTGATCCTTACTAAAATAAACAAGAATACTATCAGGGTAGAGAAACGATTGTTTATCCATTTTAGTCACAAACCAAAAGGACTGCTTTTTCACAACCTTAACAACTCTGACCTCAGCAACCTTCGTAAGTTTAGGACTATCTTCTTCGCCCTCATTTTTATAGAGAACACCTGTCTGTCCAACTTCAATACCTTCAAAGAGACCCCTATCAATAATAAGGCTCTTTTTGGAGGAACTGGTCTCAATGACTTTAATCGACGTTTGAGCAAACAACGAAGAAGAAATAATTAACCCTATTATTGAGCTAAGAAGTTTAAAATACATGGTCATATTTTACCACAACTTGGGAACGAACTAGTGTCGGCTTGATATTCCTGTCTTATCCTATCGGATTTAATTTGACGGCCACTTACCTTTTATCCCATAAGGAAGAAATGAAAAGGCCAAATCCCGATACAAGATGCCCTAAATGCCGTATCACAAAAACTTTTTGCTACTGTGCTAGCGTAGCACCTATATCTAATAAAAATTTTGTTACCTTACTCATTCACCATAGAGAGAAAAACCTCACCACCAATACGGCCGTATTGGCCAATAGAGTTTTAGACAATAGTGAAATATTCTATCGCGGAATTAAGGAAGCTCCTATTGAAGAGATGAGCTTTGAAAAAGAAGGCCACCGCTCCCTTTTACTTTTCCCCGATGATCGAAGCCTTCCTTTGGATCAAGACCTCTTAGAGAGACTCCCAGGGCCTTACAATCTTATTGTTCCTGACGGTTCTTGGTCCCAGGCAAGGAAGTTTAAAAAAAGAATTAAATATCTCCAAACAGTGCCCAGTGTTCACCTCCCATACACCTACGAAAGTGAATATTACCTTCGTAGACAAAGTAAAAAAGAAAATTTGTGTACTTATGAGGCCATAATGCGCTCCCTAGGTATAATGGAGGGCACAGGAATTGAAGAGAAAATGCTTCTTAGCTTTAGGGCCATGGTTTCTAATATTTTAAGGAGCCGTACTTCAAGCTATACCCATATATGACGTAACGCGTCTTTTATACCTATTGCATTGTTCTGCCAAATTTCCTATAAGTTATTTAAAAGGAGCATACCTGTGGCCAGAAAAAAGTCGAAAAGAATCTATACCTACAAATGTAGCCTCACAGAAGAGGTATTTAAAACCACTAGAGAAGCACCTAATCCAAACGAGCTTATATCTGTAAAGGCTTTCTATGAGCTTAACCCAGATGAAGACGATAGGCCTCTGCATATCAAGAAAAAAGTTGAGGCAGAAGAAGAACTCTCTGCTTCCTTTGATTTTCCATCAGAGTAGAAAATAATCCTACACTTCGCATAATTCTCATTTAACTTTATTTGGTATATATAAATCCTTTAAAAAACTAAGGATTTAATTTATGGATAAAAGAAAAGTTATAATTATCGGATCAGGTCCCGCTGGTCATACAGCTGCCATTTATTCCTCAAGGGCAAACCTATCACCTCTTATTCTGGAAGGACATGAGCCAGGTGGACAACTTACAACCACAACTGATGTTGAAAACTTCCCAGGGTTTCCAAATGGAATAATGGGCCCTGAACTCATGGAAAATATGAAAAAACAGGCCCAAAGATTTGGAGCAGAGTATATTCAAGATTATGTTTCAGATGTCGACTTCTCCAATAGGCCCTTTGTTCTTAAAACTGAAAAAGGCAATACCTACCAAGCAGATGCTGTCATTATAAGCACAGGAGCAAGTGCCAAATACCTCGGTATAGCTAATGAAAAAGAACTCATTGGTAAAGGCGTCTCTGCCTGTGCCACTTGTGATGGCTTTTTCTTCAGAGATAGAGTTGTTCATGTTGTAGGTGGTGGAGATACAGCGATGGAAGAAGCAACTTTCCTAACAAAGTTCGCAACCAACGTTACAGTCATCCACAGAAGAGGTGAATTAAGGGCCTCAAAGGCCATGCAGGAAAGGGCCATGAATAACCCCAAAATAGATTTTTTATGGGATAGCGAAGTCGAAGAAATCCTCTTTAATGAGCAAGACGGTGTAACTGGCCTTAAAGTTAAAAACAGAAAGACTGGTGAAGTTATTGAAAGAGCGACAGATGGTCTTTTTCTAGGTATTGGCCACACTCCTAATACCAAGTTTTTAAACGGTCAAATTACCACGGATGAAGAAGGATACATTCAAACATCTAACCTTCCTGAAACGAATATCCCTGGTGTATTTGCCTGTGGTGATGTGGCCGATGTTCATTATAAACAGGCCATTACGGCCGCTGGAATGGGCTGTATGGCCGCAATGAGGGCAGAAGCATTTCTGGAGCAATAGATTCAAGTGTTATTTTTTGACATAGTGATCCTTTTCAACGCACAATAATATTACGCAGCTCATAGGAAACTATAACCAAGGATGGTTAATGAACTTGTTCCCATTTGGCACATTCAGTGTCGACGTATTATTACCAAAAAGATCCTTTCTCATTAAACTTAAAAGTGAACTTATAAATCAGACTTTTATTAAGGAATGGGAAGAGTTCCTTGAGTGGCTGGCCATTCATACAGAAGTTAATTCTATTTATATAGAACCTGAAGGAAGCCATTTTTTTCAAGGCCTAGATGAGAAAGAGATAAAAGATTTCTCTCCCAATCAATTACAGCAACATCTCAATAGAATTCAAAAGATTATATACACCCATTTCTTACTGCCACAAACCATTATCATGGATTTAAAAGAAGGAGCAGAAGGTATTGGAGCTGAGTTTTCTGCAGGGGCCGATATCAGGCTTGCAAGGGCCGGCTGTAAATTCAAATTAAACCACTTAGAAAAAGCATTGGTTCCAAGCTGTGGAGGTATAGGAATTTTAGGAGCATTATTAAATAAGTCACTTGTTTGGAATTGGGTCATGTCTTCTAAGAACATTAATCATTTTGAGTTGAAAAATAGCGGTTATATTTTGGATTATTATACGACTTCAAATGAAGATATAAAAAATGAGCTTTTTGATTATGCTCTTAATATCGCTCCAATAGCAAGAATACAAAGTAAAAGATCACTATTAGAGACAATTCAAAATGAGATGAATAGGACTCTAAAATTTGAACAAAAGTATAGTCATGCCAACCTATCACTCAATGACTGGAAAAAAAGTATTCAAAATGAATGCCCTAAAAAATATTGTAAAGCTGAGGAGTTGAAGAAAATGTTAAATGAAGAAGTTTCTTCTATTTCTAATCAATGATCTGAAAAGCTTTTAATCAAAACTTTAAACTCTAAAGTTCTTCGAATAAAGTCCAAGTCTGGATCCTTTTTCTTTAACCATTCATCTGCAGGTATCCCTAAAAGAAGAGATTTTTCTAATTTTCTTAGAGAAGATTGTATATCTTCATTTAGAGAATAATAGCAAGCTAGATTATAACAACCAGTTGCATTGTTAAATCGACATGACTTTGAAAGGAGGGGATAGGCCATCTTATATTTTTTTTCTGATAGAAATATGCCCCCTAAATTCGAACAGCTTTGATAATTATGGTTGTCACAATTTTTCTTATACATTTTTTTTGATTTCTTTACTTCTCCTCTCTTATAAGCTTTAAAAGCTAATTGGTGACATGCTGATGTAAGACCATTGGCACAAGATTTTTTAAGGTAGTTATTGTCTCTATCTTCTTTAACTTTTAAACCGTAATCAAAACACATTTCATAATTATTAAGTAGACAGCCATGCTTATAAACATTGGTTAGTTTTTTATTTTTTCGGCTCCATGTATACCTCTCTTTAAGTACGAAACAACTAAAGATCTTATTATCTTTGAAGCATTCTTTTTCTAGTTCTTTTATAACTGTTTTATCCATTTCTTTAACACTAAAAAGGATCGGAAACCTATGACAATCTACCTTGCTAACCCATTGATCTACTTTTTTAAAAACCTTTTGACAGTCAGATTTTCCTAAATGAGAACAAATACCAAACTTCGTATCTCTAATAAACTTATCACCTAGCTTATTAAAACTATTCAAAATCATTGTAAATGACCTTGGATACCCTCCATTAGGTTTATAAGTACTAGAACACCTTTTTAAAGACATAAAGCTCGTCAGTTCATTTTTTAGTAAATTCGGAGATCGTAAAATATTTCCAGGTATAAGTTGTTTTCGATCGACCCAGCCAGAGGATTGGATCTTGATTGCTTTATCTGAAAAAATAAACTGATCATCTTCAAAGCTTTGAGCACCAACAAAGTATAGGGGCTGTCTTGGGTTCATATTGGCCACAGGAGTATTACTTCTAATTTTTCCTTTTAAATTCATTTGTGCATCTGGAAAAACTAAAATATTAGGGGCCGGTGTATACCACATGAGAGCTTCATTAAGCTCAGAATAGTTTTTCTCAATCACATCCATATCAACAAAGCCCATTTTGGGCCCTTCATATTTTGTCTTAAAATTTAAAGATGATATTTCTTTGGGACACTTTGGATCCATATTGCGACAAATTTTCAGTACTTTTGAT
This sequence comes from Bdellovibrionota bacterium, assembly GCA_030828105.1. Taxonomy (GTDB): domain Bacteria; phylum Bdellovibrionota; class Bacteriovoracia; order Bacteriovoracales; family Bacteriovoracaceae; genus JAURDE01. The sequence continues at coordinate 6,657 of JAURDE010000013.1, forward strand.
TTATTCTTAATAGACCCCATTGGGAACAACAAGAGCCCATTTGTAATCTGTGCCTGTATTTGGGAATAATAAACTATTTGTTCATCAAATCGCAGATAGGCTTCACGACCAAGATATATTTGAGAAAAACGAGAAAGCTTCTCTTTATCCTTTAATGAAATACTAAGTACAAGTGTCTCTGAATGGGGGTCAAAAATAATAAAAGATTTTTCAATGGCCAGGCTTAGACTTTCTGAAGACCTGATCCATATTTTATCTTCGCTTATACCCTCTACTTCAATACAACCAACATCTTCACGATGACAGGTTAATCCAAGTTCAATATACTTAGGCCCCTGCACATTTAAAACACTACAGGCCCCTAATAGAAATAAAAATAAATATCGAATTATATTCCTGATTCTTACACTCGCCTTTACTTGACAACCTATCACATTAATTTTTTACCATAAATATCTGAAAATTTGTATAATAGTCTAAACTATAATCAATTTATTGGTGTCTTTAAAATCACATTTTGATAAAATAAACTAAATATAAACGTCTTAGGGGAAAAAATGTTAGAAGAAAGATTAAAAGCATTATTTGGTGTAAAGAAGCAGATGAAGGTGGGTGATTATTCTTCTCCTGCGACGCAAACTGTAAGTACAGGTGATCTACTTATTGACATTAGTGAAAAAATGGAAAAAAACAAAATTAGGCATCTTCCTGTATTTGAGGGAGAAAATCTCGTTGGAATCGTTTCCCACAGCACTGTTCAGTTACTCGCTGGCTTTCAACAAGAGCTCTCGTTAACGGCCAAAGAAATAATGACAAAAGACCCTTATGTTATAAACTTCGACACTCATCTTCATGATGTCCTTAAATATATGATGGATAAAAAGATAAGTTCTGCCATTGTAAAATCTGCTGATGGTAAGTACTCCATATTTACAACGTTCGATGCATTACATGTATTATTTAATGTAACAGTTTGATCATTTCGAGGTCAGAGTAAAAACGCCTCCCCAATCCCTTGGGGGTGGCGTCTCCTTATATATTTCACACCTTTTTATATAAACTTCACTTGGGTTTGTCTTTTTTCCTTTTAGCTCAGGAAAACGCTTCCATTCACATTCAAGGGACTTATTAAAAGCACTGATTGCTTCATCCCATTTTTCTTTTTTATACAACTCCAGACCTTCTTCGAAGTACTTTTTGAGGTCCTTTAAATTATCTTCTGCTTGCTCAAACATACCAATCAGCTCGAAGGTTGTAACAGGCTCACTTTTTCCGACGACCTTCACAGTATCTAGTTCTCTCCATAAAAAATCATTGCCCGTTATCAATTCTTTCGTAAACTGGCTCACTTGTGTAAAAACACCATATTGTTTGGCCGCTTCTTCTAGTCTTGCGGCCAGGTTAACAGCATCGCCCATCATCGTATAATTCATTCTGGACTTACTACCCATATTACCCGTTACCATGGCGCCGGAGTTTATACCAATTCTCATTCTCATATCTTTTACAACGTCAGGCCATTTATCTCCTTCACTAATCCACTTTTCCCTAAGATCTAATAAGTTATTTTGCATTTTCACGGCCACTCTTGCGGCCCTTTTTGCATGATCTTCAAAACTCATAGGTGCGCCAAAAAAAGCAATAATAGCATCCCCTTCATACTTATCGAGAGTGCCACCTTCTTCTAAAAGAATATCTGTCATAACGGTGAGATACTCGTTTAATAATTCAACAAGTTCACTTGGTGTTAGTTTTTCACTAAAGGTCGAAAAGCTTTGTATATCAGTGAAATAGGCAGTAAGTATTTTTTCTTCTCCACCTAAAGATGGCCTTTGTCCAGATTCATACATTATATCGATAAGTTCAGGAGAGATATAATTCCCAAAGACATCCTTTAAAAACTTTTTATCTTTGTTGGCCACGTAAAAATTTATAAGTGTATCCCATGAGTACGTACCGCCCACTGTTACGATGGGGAAAAAGATTAGCACCTCATAACCTTTTGGCATAAAAAAGAAGTAATCAAATAGAAGTGTACCTACAACAAATATAATAACCCAGCTGATTTCGATAATGGCATTATGAAAGAAGCTCAAAAGGATCATGATAAAGGAACCAACTAAAAGTAGTCCCCATGAAATAAAAAGGGAGGTATCTCTTTTTTTATGAAAATGTCCTTTTTCCAACATTGACAACTTATTCATATGAAGCAACACACCAGGTAATTTAGGATCTAGAGGGGTATGCCTAAAATCATGGGCGCCAAAAGCAGTTGAACCAATGAAAACCGTTTTATCTTTAAGGATTTCTTTTATCTTACTTTCAATTTGCTCATTCTCAGGATAAAGGATCTTGGATATTCCAATTATAGGGTAATTATCCATGCCTCCCATCCACCTTACTTTCGACTCACCCTCATAATTAAGATTGAGTACTCCATTTTTAAGTTTTAATTTGGCATCTCCACTAAGGCCAATTTCTAGATTAGGGGAATCTTTACTAGCTAAAATATAGGCCTGTAGAGAAAGGGAAGGAAAGTAAATCCCATCAACACCTGCCAAAAGACTATAATGTCTAAAAATGCCGTCAGGATCTTCTTGAGCGGCAATGTAGCCTAATGACGGTTTCGTTTTTAGTAGCGTTGGAATGGGATAAGTCATTTTGTTGACTGCTTTTTTTAAAAGCCCCAACTCTCCAGCTTCTGTTGAATTAATCATAAAATCAAAAAGATCATCAGGAGCCTCTTTAAACCTCAATTCAGGGTGATCATTAGCATCAACAATAGAATAAGGAATAATAACATGATGACCAGGCTCAGATTGAAAATCTTTAATCGCCTTTGCAAAGTATTCATCCGGAGAAAGTCCTTTATCTTTTTTTAGATATCTTTCTTTTTCTGAAAAAATCACATCAAAAACAACGATCTTGGCACCATAATCTTTTAATTTATATAAAAGATCATGCCAAACTTTTCGAGACCAAGGAAAACGGCCTATCCTCTTTAAACTTGAATCATCAATTGCAGCAAGAACCTGGGATTGTTCTTTATAACTTTTATCTCGTACTAAGTTTTCTCTTAAATCATAAATACGGTCCTCAAATAAAGAAGGGTAAGAAAGAAAGCTTTTAACACCGGGGCTTAGCGAACTACGTTCTATTTCAATTCTAAATTGATAGAGAAAAAGACTTATGGTGGAGATTGTTAATAAACATAAGACACCCAACCACTTTAAAAGCTTATAAATCATGGACTTTTATCGTCTGAAAAAGATATTAAATTAAATTCATTTAAAAGAAAAAGAGTGGTCTTATTTCATGACCTTTTAGGCGAGAGCGCGCTTTTGTGAAATCCTTACTCATACCCAAAAGAAAGCCTCCTCCACCGGCACCACAGAGTTTTAAGTAAAACTCTTCGGACTTAAGGCCATCTATCCATAAATCTTGATACAGGTTTGGTATCATGGGAAGGAAGTAGCGTCTTTGAAAATCACTAAGCTCTCTAAAAAACTCATAAAGAGAAGCAATATCGGCCTCAAGAAATGAGTTTATACAACGATTATTTATAGGTGCTAATACAGAGCTCATTAAGTTATCAAACTCTTTATTTTTACACTTTTCAAGAAAGAGGTTAACAAGAGGCTCTGTACGCCTTGGTCTTGTGGTGTTGAGTAAAAAGATGGCCCCTCCATCCCCTTTTTGAGAAAAATCAGGAGTTGTAACGGTAAGTAAATCGCCATTTTCTGTCTTTAAAAGTGGACTGTTAAGGTAGCTAATGAGGGGATCTACACCAGAGCTCTTACCATGAAAGTGAGACTCAATTTGGGAGAAAATATTTTTAAGCCCCGCTATATTATATTCATGGGGATTAATACCATACCTATCAAACAGCGCCGCACATAAAGCACCTGAGCTTCCCACACCATAGCCTTGTGGAATGGTACTATCAAAAAAAAGTCCTTGGCCAATATCGAAATCTAAGCTTGTGATATCTAAAAAGAATTCACCATCGTACTTTTGCTCTAGATTAGAGAGGTATCGAAAAATTGCTTTTAACTCCGGGTCAATATAACTACTTTTATTTCTTTGAAAAAGAAGCTTACCCTCAAAAAGAGGATAAGGTATTGATAAGGCCATTGAGTCTTTGATTACACTGTATTCACCAAATAAAAGTACTTTCGAGTAAAAACTTTTTTCCATATTATTAGAAAAGTTCAAAATCCTTTAAGTTAGGCCCATCTCCCACTTTGTCAAAAATTATAGGAAAATTACCAAAGTTATCTTTGATGAATTTTTCAATTTCTCCCTCAAATTCTTGAGGGTAGAGAATATGGACGTTAGGTCCTGCATCGAGGGTAAAATAAACAGGGATCCCTTTTTCTTTTCTAAAGTTTTGCACCTTTGTAATGACATTAAGAGTAGATGGTTTCATCAAAACATAAGGAGTTGGAGAACTCATCATTAGGCCATGAAGCATTAAAGCTTCTTGTTCCATGATCTCACCTAAACTTGCACAATCTCCCTTTTGGAGAAAATTAATACTTTTTTTATAATTCTCTCTTGCCATCTCGTAGCGGTTACTTGCAAAAGGATGGTTATTCATTAAGGCATGGCCCTGAGAACTTGAGACGGCCTTAACTCCCTGATCTATTACAACGATAGTATCTTTATATGTATTAAAAACAGGGTGTGCCTTTATAGGGGTACCAAAAAGCTCATTTTCCCAAGCACAAGCGGGGCCAAATAAGGAGCGGCATGCACTTCCTGAACCAAGTCTTGCTAAGTGACTTGCTCTTTTTAAGAAAGAATCTTCATTAAAGGTTTTCTTTTCAATGATTTCTTCAAGCTTTGTTAAAATGAGAGCAAAAGAGCTAAAGCTTGATGCACTCGATGCTATTCCTGCACTATGAGGAAAAGAGTTCTTTGTATCAATACGTAAGAAAATAGAGTTTAAAAAAGGGAGTTCTTCTTTAAGAGAATTGAAGTATTTTTCTACTCTGCTACCAAATTTTTCATTTGGATGTCCTTCAAAAAGAAACTCATAACTACTATGAGGACGTACTTCCCAATCGCAACTAGTCGTTGTTATCGAATTACTTAGAGTAAAGCTCAATGATGGGTTACAAGGTATTTGGTTATCCTTCTTACCCCAATATTTTACAAGAGCAATATTGGAGGGAGATTCCCAGGTCATTTTACCTTTCATTTTACACCCTACACTTTTAACAAAGGTTCACTTTGATTGATCATTTCATCATAAGTTTTAACGACGAAAAAGCCTTTGTCTTGAAAATATTTTATTGTTTCTTCTTTACTACTATGAGAAGTGGCCATAACAAAATCACCACCCCAAGCGCCCAAAGACTTTATTTTCCCTTCATAATCAGAGAAATAAAGTAACTGTACAGGAGGTAAGTCTAGCTCATGAGAAACGATTCTTTCATGTCTTCCTATGAGGGCCTCAAATTCTGCAAGACTATTGGACCTACACATTTTGTCACTTATTTCTGAAATCTCTCGAATAACACTTTCTTTATAAGGACCTCTATCTCGGTAAAGCTTTATCGAGTCTTTTGTTTTTTGTTTTTTACCAAGATATATGAAGTATAGGTTATCTTTAAATGAGGGGTTAAAGTTAACAATTTCCCAATGTGGCCCATCGATAGATCTTTCATAGAGAAGAGGTCCCTCTGTTTGTGCACAAGCAATATCATATCCACTTCCACCAAAAGTATTGGACGCAAGTTCAAAAGGCGAAACATAGGCCCACTGGGCAATATTATAAATTAAAGTAGAGCTTGATCCAAGACCCCAATCAAGAGGAAAGTCTAATTGAGTTTCAACATGAACTTCAACATTTTCTTCTCTAAGAAAATGTGAATTCAACTCTCTGGCCTTTTTTAAAAGTTTTTGAAGAATTATAACTTCAGGAAGATCCTTATTCTCTTCCAAGCAATCAAATCGCCAAAACTCAAAGCTTGTTTTTAACCAAACTTCACCATTATTGTCCTTAGCAACCCAGATAATTTTGGGACTGAAAGATTTCCTGTATGTCACTGTTAAAGCTTGGCCATATACTGTGGGTAGGGCCAGCGCTTTTGCACCATCAAGTACAAAGTACTCCCCAGACAATAGAAGTTTCCCTCGTCCAAAATATCGAGAAACACCTTCTTTAAAATTCGGCTTAAGAGCTTCAATCGTCTCACCACTTAATTTCGAATTTGTATCTATTTCATAATTAATCATATTAATGATAATCCCTTTGTGTTTTTAAGAAGTCCTGAACTGCTTTAAAGGAAACCGTTTGCTCTTTAAAGAAATCCAAGGCCTTTTTCTTCTCCTCATCACAAGCACCAAAGTGATTAAGAATATTGAGAAGGTGCATTTTCATATGCCCTTTTTGGATACCGCTCGTTACAAGAGAGCGTAAAGCTCCAAAGTTTTGGGCAAGTCCTATGGCCGCGGTAACCATCATCAGCTCTTCGGCCGATGGGTTTTTTAATAATTTAAGGCTTAATTTTGCTAAGGGATGAAGGCGTGTTAACCCGCCTACCGTACCCAAAGAAAGAGGTATTTCAAGGGAGAAGCGAAATTTATTATTTACTATCTCTACTTTTGTTAAGCTTTTATACTTTCCCTCTCGAGATGCATAAGCATGTCCACAGGCCTCAACTGCCCGAAAGTCATTACCTGTTGCTAGTACAACAGCATCTATACCATTAAATATTCCCTTGTTATGTGTCGTTGCCCTAAAAATATCAAGTTCGGCTACTTTTACAGCTAACTCCATTTTGTGGGCAAACAACTGAGGGGCCATTTCGAGTTTAGGGTCTGTAAGTTCATCAATTTCACATTCTACCCAGGTCTTAACAAGACAATCAGGAGTATAATTGGACAGAATGGACATAATAATAAGGACGTCTTTTTCTTCTTCAATAAAAGAAGCTTCATTTAAAATTAACTCTTCCCACTTTTTAGCAATACTCTCCAGAACCGTATTTATAAAGTTGGCCCCCATCGCATCACAAGTATTAAAAGTGACCATCATTTGATAATAATTTTTCTCTTCAGTCGTTTTATCAACAAGTTCTAAATCGAGTACCCCCCCACCTCTTTTTTCCATATTTTCAGTTAAGGGTCTTGTATGCTCGAAAAGTTCTTTTTTATTTAGATCAAAAAATCCCTTTAATTTTTGACTTTCTCCTTTCCAAATAAAATGAACTTGACCTACTTTTTTTGTTCCAACAACTTTTGCATGAAAGCCACCTCTGGTTTCCCAAAATTTTGCGCTTCTGCATGCGGCCGCGACAACACTACTTTCTTCCGTCACCATCGGGACACAATAGTGATTACCATTGAGTTTAAATGTGGGTACTACACCATAGGGAAAATAGAAATTGGTTAATGTATTTTCAGAAAACTCGTCGAACTGTTTTTGTTGTAATTTATCCTCATGCCAAAAGCTTTCGATGACATGCTTCATCTCCGAAGCGTTATTACTAAAGTGATTCTCAACCAAAAGGTCAATCTTCTTTTCTTTTGAAAGTTTGGAAAAACCTGAAGATATCAAGCCTGCTCCTATTGTTTAGCAACCAAAAAGCTATGCGCCATGGCCAGACCATTAACCTGGGATCCTACATACTGATCTAATGGCCCAAACCCCTCTTTCGCAAACTCTAGAAGTTTTTTGGCCTGTCCATATACACTTGGCATTCCCAGTCTTTGCATTAAGTAAAACCCTTGTAGATAATCCTCAACACCACCAGAGATTATAAAGCTAGTACATTGCGCCTTTTTACCAAGGTCCCTTTTCAAATCGAGAACGTTTTCTACCATTTCATCTGCTGTATGGCCAACGAGACACATGTTGTCATGATGACCTTTTACTGATCTAAGTTGTTCTAAATATGAAAAATTAGTTCCACCAAAAGCAGCAAAATCAATGGCCTCTAATGGTAACTCCATGAGGGCCCTGAGTGATTTTGGCCCCATACCTTGGCCTACTTCTTTGACAATAATTTTTAACTTTGTCTTTTCTAATAGCTCAACCAATACATCTATGGCCGACTTTTTTAACCTATCCCCCTCATCCTGAAACCATTCTTGAAGAGGATTTATATGAACAATAAGCCCATCGGCCTTTAAGAGCTCAACAAGCTTTTCAATAGCGTTATGATTCTTTTCATCTAAGAGTTGTTCAACTTGGCATATACCTAAATTCGCATATAGTGGGAGATCATTACCTATTAAGGGACGCATATTGAAATCATCAATACGAGTATGACTTTCTAATAAGGCCCTACAGCTTCCAAGTCCCATTCCAAGTCCATACTTTTTGGCAACTTTAGCGAGATTGGTATTTATTTTCTTAGCAAGCTCTGTCCCTCCGGTCATACTAGATATCCAGATAGGTGCACCAAGCTCTTTTCCTAAAAATTTACTATTAGTAATGGGATCGCCGCTGACAGGATGAGCAGAAAATAAGGGCTCGTAGTTAAAGCGTGTATCACCGGCCTTGGTTTGCGCCTTAAACGTCAACTCTATATGGTCATGCTTTCGCTTTTCAATATCCTCACTCATAGGCGATCACTATACAAAGATGCACTTAGTTAGGCCATGAAAACTATTTGCGCTTTGCGCTATCTAAAATGAGAATAAACTCCGCTTTTTGTTGAGAGGTTTGAGTGGCCAAGTCCCCAATTTTTCCATAAATAAGCTTCTCATCATCACCATTTAATTCAATGGCCAAAAAAGCATATTGGGAAGGATTCATCTTAGAGAGTTCTTGGCAAAGCTTACTCATTCTATAGGGAGCATCCATTAAAACAATAGTTTCATTTCTTTCTGTAAGCTCTTTCAGAAAGCTCTCTCTTGCCTCTTTTTGACGTGGGGGAAATCCCGCGAAGTAGAATCTGTTATGTTCAATCCCTGATAAGGCCAGGGCCAAAGCTATACTATTAGGAAAAGGAGTAGAGGTAACCTTAATTTTGTTATGATGGCATAACTTTAGAAACTTTTGACCAGGATCACAAAAGGCCGGTAGGCCACCATCACTCATTATAAATATAATATATCCGCACTTAAGTTTTTGGATAAGCTCTTTTGATAGATCTTCTTGGGTATGCTCATTAAAGCATACAAGCTCATCAATTTTTTCTCGAGGCAGTCCCCACTGTAGCCACCTCTTTCTTGCTGGCTTTATATCTTCAACACAAAATATAACTTTATCATTTTGGAGATTACTTTTTATCATCTCCAATGCCGTAGGCTCTAGCGGTAGGCCCTCTTGAATAGGTGTGGGAACGAGTATTAGCTTTCCATTATCCATGGCCTTTTATAACTGATTTGGGCCTTATTTGAAAGATATTAGTTTTGCCTAAAAAGCGTCAACTCGCTTTTTAAGGGATATAGAAACTCTGATAACTTATAAACAACATAGACCAAGACCACCGCAAAAACCAAATCAAATAGATAGTGATATCTCAAGGCCAGTGTGGCCCAAAACACGAAAAAACTAACGAGTCCAAAGAATAGGTAATTGATATTATTCCACCTATATAAAAATAAACTAACGAGAAAACAAATACCAAAATGACCACTGGGAAAGCAGTCAATAACAGTGTAATGGTTATTTTGAATTATAAAGTACAAAAATTTCCCAAAAGAGGAAAAAGGTAAATCTGAATTAAAGTATTCACTTTGAAAATATTGAGGACCGGTTATAGGCACTAATATATAGAATAAAAAGTTAAGAATATAGAAGAGGCATATACTAAAAATAAACTGACCTATCTTATGCTTAAATTCTTTTGAAAACTGACGGTATAAAATAAATCCACCAATAAAAGGAGTTAAAAAATATAAAAAGTAATTGATTATCAATAAATCATAAAAAACGGTTTTCAATAAAGAGAAGGGGCCAAAAGCTTGTTCAATAATTAAAGCTATAGGTTGATCAAATAAAAGATTATCGAATTCTACTCCCCAATTATCTCTTCTCACAAGAGGATATAACCGATCAATATCTCCAACTGAAATATAACCCGTAATTCCAAAACTTGTAGGTACGGGTATATTGGCCAAAAACTTTACAATAGGACCTTTTTCACAAATATTTTGCCGAAAAACTAGCGCTAAAATGGAGAAGCCTATAGGAATGAAAAGATACCAAAGCGGCTTCAAATTCAAACCAATAATGGTAAAATACAGGGACGTATAAACCAATATGAGCAAAGAGGTCCTGCCCAGGCCAAAATCTTCTCTATAATTATAAAAAGCATTTTTAATTAAAATAACGATCCCTTAAATTTCCTAGAACAAAGGCTATTAGTATATTATAAGAATAAAATGCTAGAGAATAGAATTAATTATCAATTTTTTATAATAATTCCTCCAGGTCTTGAGAATCTCGCGGCCCAAGAGCTTAAGCAAAAGTGCCCTGAACATCCATTTGAGGTTCAAAAAGGCGGTATTAGTGTTGAAACTGATCTTTTAACAGGTCTTGGACTAAATTATATACTTAAAATACCCAACCGAATCCTTATTCGACTGGCAGAGTTTAAATGTCGTGATTTTCCCAAACTCTTTAATAAACTAAAAAAATTAGAATGGAATAAATTCGTATCTTCAAAACCTACTAAAATTCATACAAGTTCAACAAATAGCCGAATATTTGACTCGAGAAAAATAGAAAAGACCTTTTTTGATGCCTTCAACACTTACCGTAAAGGTAGTCCTCAAAAGGCAAAGTTTCAAAACACAGAAAAAAACTGTGAGGTATATTTAAGGTTTCATAACGATGATTGTACCGTAAGTATAAACACTTCAGGAGAAAGGTTACATAAAAGAGGATATAAGACTCATATTTCTATCGCTGGCATGAGAGAAAATTTAGCGAGCGCTATCTTTTACCATTGCCTAAAATTATGCAAAAAAGAGGTAGAAACCATTTTTAACCCCATGTCAGGTGCAGGTACACTACTCATAGAGTCCGCGCTCTTTTTCAATAATAATATTAATAGAGAATTTGATTTTACTGACTTCCCTTTGTTTAAGGATTGCGCTGTACAGTTACCAAGTGAAAACCTTAGTCAGTACAAACTTATTGGGCTAGATCAATCTAACAAAGCTGCAGAAGCGTTCAAAGAAAATACAAAGAACGCAAAGATTAATGCCCAATATATCAATGGGGACTTTTTTAGCTCCCCTCCAGAAGATTTCCCTCAACCGACCCTCACTCTGATTAACCCTCCTTATGGAAAAAGGCTCAAAACAGAAGTCGAAAAGGTGAGCTTTTTTAATAATTGTATTAATGCAGCTATTTCATGGGGCCTTCCCAATCTCATCGGTATGGTCGGGCCTACTGAATTTATGAAAAGGTTAGACACCCCAAAGGGATACATGTCCGCTGAAACTCTAGAGTTTGAAAATGGTGGTATTGCTGTAACTTTACGGGTTTTTCAAGGCCTTTGATTATTATAAACAAAAGAGCGTTTACTAACTCCTTTCACAAAGTCAATAAAGGCCAAAGATCCTTTTGTAGAAGATTGAAGCTTATCTCCCCTACTATTCCATAGTTTTTTAATTGTAACTCTTTTTTCTTTACCTTCTGGAGTCACAATTCTTATGGGGGCACCTATTTTTAATCCGTCTTTTAGTATTTTAATAGCGAGATAAGACTCTTTTTGTGAAGATAGGACTTCTCCCACAAACCCATCTTCTTTTTTTAGAAAGTGTTTGTTTTTTAATTTAGAAAATAAAGCATCTGATTTATTAACATTAAAATAACCCTTTATATGAGGCCTTGATGTTTTAATTTTCTCTAAATCTTTAGGGTCACGGTTATTTATATAATCAACAGCGTTTTTATAAAGATCATTACTATCTACTCTAATGTCCTTGATTCCAATTTTTTCTATTTCATCTAAATAATCTAATAACAGGTGATCTTTAGGGTGAAACATAAAAGTTCCATGTTGATTTTCTATTATGCGAAAACCTTTGTGTGGAGTTTCTTCACTTTTTCCTGTGACGGTAATAAATCCATCAGCATTTTTATTAAAATGAGGTGAGAGAAGTGAACGTGGAGTGTAAAAAAGAAGAAGAGGCCCGATGACCATTATTTCGAATCTAACAGAATATTTATCCAAAACTTGCATAATTTCTGAAAGTTTAGTCTTACTAAGTTCTAAAGATACTATAATTTTCTCTAATTTATCATGAGACTCACATAAGGCCGCAAGCGATTTAGCATTATGGTAGCCTGTCTCTGCATTGAATTGAACCGGTATATGCGGAAAGTGAACCTTTAGATATTCAAGAGCACCTAAATCTTGAACTCTAATAGCATCAAAAAGTTGGATATCTATTTTTTCTATAAAGGCCTTCGCGGTATCGAAATCCTTTTGAACCATCAGGATATCCCAAACCAATACTTTTTTTGCTTTAATAGAATTTAAAGCAGGCAACATGTCCTCAAAGGGCATAACTCCATGCCTTGAGGTCTGGGTCGGACAAAAAAGAATTTCATCAAGGTGTTTAAGCTCTATTGAAGGAGAATAATTGGCAACAATTTTCATAGTTAGGCCCTTTTCCTTACAATATTATTGATCCCTATATTGGGTATATAAGGGATTTTTACCAGGCCCCCTGGATTAGTAAAATCGACTTCTGTATCATCCATCAAATACATATTTGGTATGATAGTTTCCTGATGTGGCCCTCTAAAAGGAAGAAATTCAATTCTATCGCCTTTGTTAAACTTCTTTCTCACTTCAATTACAAGAAACTCATCTTCAACGACATCAGCAACTAATCCCACAACATCAAACTCACGACTGCTCTCTTCACGCTGGTGATAAATTGATTCTTCTGACGCTTTATTTAATAAACTGGCCTCGGTATAGTCGCGATGGGAGACCTTCTTTAGCTCATCTTCCCATTGATTTATAAGGTCCTGTGTTAGCTCCTTTCCTTGGTCCAATATTTTAAGGGCCTCGGCATATACTTTGGTAATTGTCCCCGCATATAATGGGCCTTTCATTCTCCCTTCAATTTTTAGTGATGAGATACCGGCCTTTTGGTAATCCTTTAGCAATCTAAGTCCGAATAAATCCTTAGAGCTCATAAATGTGTCAGTGACTTTTTTTCCGTTATCTTCAAGTTCATATTCGAACCGACAACTATGAGCACATCCTCCTCGGTTACTATCTCTTCCAGAGGTATAGTTAGAGATGACACAATTACCAGAGTAGGCCATGCACATAGATCCATGGACAAACATTTCTAACTCTAAATTTGTGGCCTCTCTAATTCTTTTGGCCTCATCAAGGGAAACCTCTCTACCTAACACAATTCTTTCAACACCTCTTGATTTCCAAAATTGAGCACTATATAGATTTAAGCAAGAACTTTGAGTTGAAAGGTGTATGGGGATTGAGCAATAGGATCTTATAAGCTCCACGACTCCCAGATCACTAACTATTACTGCATCAACTTCAATAGAGCTAAGAAAGTCTAGATACAGAGGAAGTTTTTGAATTTCCTTATCGTGAAAAAAGCTATTGAGGACCACATAGACTTTAACATTTTTTTGATGACAAATATGCACGGCCTCAAGAAGTTCTTCTTCTGTAAAATTCTCGCTAGCGGCCCTGAGTCCAAATTGATTCTTTCCTCCAAGATAAACGGCATTGGCCCCGTAAGACACTACGACTTTTAGCTTTTCCAAGTTTCCTGCTGGAGCTAATAACTCTGGGGTCATGGTTTACCTTTTTTGACACTTTATTCCATAGACTTATAACCAAACTTATTATGTTCGGCAATCGATGAGAGGATAAAAATTAATGCATAAATCCATAATTAACGATAGAATGTAATCCATATAAGGTTATGTTTTCATGAAGAAAGTTAGTATTGCCCTCGGGATTTTATTCGTTGCATTATTCTGCTATGCCTACTCTTTACCTACTCAAAGCTATCCTTATACTTACATTGTTGAAAAGCAATATTATCCGCAAATTAAGCTGGCCGAAAACTCTAATGTCCTAATCGTTGGCGATCGTCTGGGCCATCACATGGCAGAGTATATCCCTCAAATGCAAAGCCTTTTTGGCCAAACCTTTTCTAGACCAGTAAAAATTTTTAATTGGGCCCAAAACAAAGAAGGTATCCATAGAACACTAGATAAGATTAAGTCCTTATCAAAAATTCCTCCCGTTATTGTGTACATGGGAGGTACTCAAGATTTTTTAGAAAAACTCGTTCATATCGAGGATTATAATAGGTTACAAAAGGTCTTTAAAAACTATAATGATATAAAAATTAACCGGTGGATTGATAAGTACCCATGGTTATCTAAGTTTTTTTATTATCTTCCTAACCACATTTATATCGATAAATATCATGAATACTTAAAGGTTCTCACTCCAAAGCAAGAGCTTCAACTAAAAGAACTACACTTGACACTATATGAGTTTGCACTTGAAGAAATGGCCAGAAAGATCTTATTAAATGGCTCAGAACTAATAGTAGTAATACCACCTATAAATCTTCTTAAAAGGCCAGGTCAAAATTGCTTGGCATCAAGTAGTGATAAACTCGAAAACGAGCTCAACAAAGTAGAGCGTCTTCTTGAAAAAGAACAAATTAAAGACTCTCTGACTTATCTTGAAGTAATTATGAAATCGACTTTTGCCAATGCGAGGGCCTGGTACCTGTATGGAAAAACATATCTTGAATTAGGCCGTCTCGATATGGCCTTAGCTTCCCTAGAAAAAGCAAATGCTTATGACTGTAACGATCGTGATGGCAGTGTTCTTATAAACAAGGTCATGACAAAAGTAGCTCATAATCAAGGCGTAATAAAAGTAGACTTTTATTCTATGGTTAATAGAACCCTAGGTGAAAATGAAAACTTCACCATAGAGCACATACCAAAAGAGGGCCATTTTAATTACCTTATTGAGGATCTAGAAGATAAAATTGCACCCCTATTATAAGTCTGGAGTAAAAACATGGAAGACAAACTGGTGAGCTTTAAGAAGAATGAAATCATTTGTAAGCAGGGTGAATCTGTACAAGATATCTATCAAGTCGTCAGTGGAAAAATTCTAATTTTTTTAAATAAAGGTACCATGATAACCCCTCTGACGACTTTTGGTGATGGTGAGTTTTTTGGCGAAATGGCATTTTTTGCAGATTACCCGCGAATAGCGAATGCCATTGCCTTGGAAGACACACAATTAGTTCAAGTGGCCGATTTAGATATTAAAAAGGAAATGCCAAAATGGTTACTTAATTTTATGAAAGATATTATCGTTAATATTAGTAAATCGACCGAGATGGTGGCCCAAAAGGGAATAAGAATGTCTTCTGAGGAAACAATAAAGCCTCTATCCATTGAAGAACAGAGGCGTTATTACAAGATCCTAACAGAGTCTTAAATCAAGCCGTTTGATTTAACGGTATCTCTCTCACCTTGGAGTTCTTCTAGAGTAGCGCTAAGTTTTTCTTTCCCAAAGTCGTTATGCTCTACGCCCTGAACAACTTTTACTTCTCCATTTTCTACTCTACATGGAAAGGAAAAGATAAGTCCTTCATCTACCCCATACTCACCTTTGGAGTATAAACACATCGAAAAGGTTTCTCCTTCAGGTGTATCATGAGTCAGGTTATAAATACCTTGAACAGCAGCATTGGCAGCAGAAGCAGCAGATGAAGCACCTCTGGCCTTAATGATAGCGGCCCCTCTTTTTTGAACAATAGGAATAAACTCTTCTTTTAACCAAGATTCATTATTAATGAGTTCGCTTGCTGGCTTCCCGTTAATTTTAGCATTATAGAAATCTGGATACTGAGTTGCAGAGTGATTACCCCAAATTGTTACATTTGATACTTCTGTAACATCTACTCCTGCCTTTTGTGCCAATTGAGTCTTTGCTCGGTTTTCATCAAGCGCAGTCATAGCAAAAAAGTTTTCATTAGGGATATTTGGTGCATTATTCATTGCTATCAAACAATTGGTGTTACACGGGTTTCCAACAACAAATACCTTACATGTTGGTTTTGCATTATCACTAATGGCCTTACCTTGAGCAGTAAAGATTTTACCATTAACATTTAATAGATCACTTCGTTCCATCCCATCTTTTCGAGGAACTGATCCTACTAAAACGGCCCAATCTGCATCCTTAAAACCTACGTTTATATCATCTGTAGTGACAATATTTTTTAGTAGTGGAAAAGCACAGTCGTCAAGTTCCATCCTAACGCCTTCAAGAGCGTTTAGTGCATGGGGAAGCTCTATAAGCTGAAGCTCTACTTCAGTATCAGGGCCAAACATTTGTCCAGAGGCGACTCTAAAAACTAATGCATAACCAATTTGTCCAGCGGCTCCAGTTATGGCCACTTTTACGCGCTTATTTGCCATTGTAATCTCCCATTTAAATCTATGATTTTTTAATTATTTAGATAAATACCACTTAATTTTTTTTTTTATAGTCCCATCGTGTAAAAATTTGATTCTTTTACACAATGTTAATTTCATCATATAAAGGGCTTATGAACTACAAGAGAAGTCATCACAATAAAAATAACCGCAACAGAAAAAGAAATAACCGAGGGCGTTATAACAAAAAAGGTCCATACCTTACGCCCCAGGAACGTGTGTTTAAAAAATACATGAACCTGCTGGATCAACACATCGAAGCAAGAAGAAAGTACTTTGAACTATTCTTTAGGGCCGACCCTAATCAAAAAGTGAAGCTTGAAAAAATATTTAATAACACTATTGAGCAAGTTAGAAATTTTGAGAACTCATTAAATGAAGAAGAAAAAAAGCTACTCGATCTCAGAATAAATAAATATAGAGAAGATATAGATTATACTCAAAATCATTCTCTTGAAGAAAATAAAGCACAATATGAACAAATAGAAGATCCACACTTACTGCCTTCTCAAAAAACAAATGAATTTATAGAAGATACTGAGGAAAGTATAGGCAGTATAGAAGATTATCATGCCTATAAAGGTGTGAAATAAAAAGGGCCTTAAATAAGGCCCTTATATAAATCATTTATAAATTTTCTTTTCTTATCCCGTCTGTCTCCAAGAATCACTTCCTGCTTCACTAAAAGCACTAATAGTACTTTCTTCTTCTTGCTTTTGCTCTCTTCTTTCATCAAGCACGGTTACATTATTTTCAGTTTCCATTCTCGATTCAGCTAAATAATTATCAAGGGTCTTATCATGATCTCTTAGTATTGCTTGCTTGATATCTTCACTATCAATATCTAATATCTCAGAAACTCTTCCCAACATTTTAAGTGGAATATTGCAAAGGGCCCTTTCTACATTACTAATGAACTGACCATTTTTATATCCTAACAAATGTGATAATTCAGACTGAGAGTACCCTTTTGGGTGACCTAGTCTTTTTGTTTTAATCAATTTTGCAATATTCTCAAAACAACGCATTTTTTCTCCCCTGATAAAACTAAGCTATAAAGAAAAACCTAGTTTGTTTGTAAAACTATGAGCCTATCGGCTCTTGTTTTTAAATATAAAGTCTTGAGCTTAAATTTCTCAGTACTTTTTAATAATTCTCTATAAATTTAGTTTAATACAACATATTTTTAACAACTTAAGTGCTTGAAATTGTAAATTTGACAGGCCAGAATTGGTTTAAAACCTGCCATAGAAAATTTGCGAAGGAGGCATTATCAAAATAGCTAGTTGGAATATCAATGGGATAAGGGCCTGCCTTAAAAAAGGTTTATTAGACTGGATTAAGACCGCAAAACCAGATGTTATTTGCTTTCAAGAAACTAAAGCATGTGAACATCTCATACCGAATGAAATCCTAAATCACCCCCTATACGACTGTTATTTTCATAGCGCTGAAAGAAAGGGATATTCAGGTGTAGGTCTCATGATTAAAAAAAGACTAAAACCTCTGGCCATTACAAAAGGAATAAACAAAAAAGAATTTGACTCCGAAGGAAGAACAATTAGTGTAGAGTTTAAAGATCTTATCATCTTTTGTTGTTATTTTCCTAATGGAGGAAGAGATCATGAAAGAGTTCCTTATAAATTAAAATACAGCAGGGCCATTCATAAACATATTAAGACACTTAAAAAGCCAGTAATTATTACTGGTGACTTTAATACGGCCCACAAGGAAATAGATTTAAAAAACCCAAAAACAAATCAAAATACATCAGGCTTTCTCCCCGAGGAGAGAAAATGGATGGATAATTTTTTAAATAAAGACTTTGTTGATGCTTACCGATATTTTCATCCAGATAAAAAGGATGAGTATACCTGGTGGACATATAGAGGAGACTGTCGTGCAAGGAATATTGGTTGGAGAATTGATTATTTTTGTGTGTCATCAAGACTCATAAAAAAGCTTAAATCTTGCTCTCATGACCAAGCTGTTCTTGGAAGTGACCACTGCCCTCTATACCTTGAAGTAAAAAAATAAATTAACGTTTATAAACGATAAATGCTGTACCAATCAAGCACAGAAACATACCAAGAATTTTATAAGAGTTTAAAGGTATATTCTCTATAGAAACATCCCAAAAGCAGGAAAAAATCATTTGAGATGCTACCAAAATAATAGTGAACTTAACCATCCCCACTTCAGATATTGCCCAAGGAACGAGGGCAACAATCAAAAGTCCTAGAACGCCAGGCCAGATATACCACCATTGCCATGTAGAGATAGAGGTCTTTATACGAAATATTTCAGGCATTAATTTAGGATAATTTAATGTCAAAAGATAAAACCCGACAGAGAAAATTAGCGTTAATATCATATTAATAAGAACAGCTTGGGCGACACCTATTTTAACTCCTATTTGTTTATTTAAGGCCCCTTGTAATAGGCCAATGATTCCAATGAAAGCCGGCAATAAAGTCATCATTTTTATTTTCCCATTAATTTTTTAGCAACTCTTTTATCAATACTTGCTGCAGTCAACACACCACCAATCAGCGCACCTACAACCCCCAAAGTCCCTATATCAGCACCTGTCATATAAAAGCCTTTTAAAGGAGTTTTAGGCCTTAAGGCCCTCGTTCTCCATCTTTTGGGAGTAGGAAGTAATCCGTAAATAGCTCCTTGAGGTGCTTCACAATAATGAGTCGTTGAAAGAGGAGTAGAGAGCTCATGATAAACACATTTTTCCATTAGATCTGGTAAGTGTTTCTTGATCTGATCCATCATCCTTTTTTCGATACTTTTTTTGAAGTCTTTATAATCGGTACCTCTACGCCCAACTTTCGTTCCCTCCCAGTTTTTAAAATCTTCATATTTTACAAATGTCACAACTTCACCTGTGTGAAGCGGCCGCCCATCTTTACTCATTGTTTGATGATGAGGATCCTTTAAAGAAGGAAAGGATGTGTACAGTATAGGAGCTTCATCATTATCAAGATCCCAAAAAGTATTTTCAAAATCCCATGTTTCACACCACCACTGATTGCTTTCAGTAGCACCAGAAGCTTTTATATCACCTTCAAAACCCAGGTATAGACAAACATGACTTGGGCTTTGCTCAAGTTCATTAATATCCCTTGCCCATTTTTCACTTTGATGTTTTTTGGGTAAAAGTCTATTTACTGTCGCCTTAGCACCTATCGCGGAAATAACTAATGGAGCAAAAAACTCTCCTTGATTGGTATTGACTCCTATTACACAATCATTTTTCAAAATAAGACTTTCGGCCCTTGTTTTTAGAAGTACCTTCCCCCCATTATCTGTAACTGAGCAAAGAAAAGTATCGGCTATCGTTTTTGAGCTTCCTTCAGGGTAATAGGCCCCTTCCCAAAAATGTCTCGTTGTTATAGCGTGAATAAAAAAGCTAGCCTGACTAGGTGCTGCTCCATAATATCCCCATTGTCCCGCAAGGATTGACTTTAATTTTGAGTCATCAAATAACTCATCCAAAACCTCTTTAACTGTTTTGTCTGACCAGTAATGAAACTTTCTTTTTATAAAAGGAGATAGCAAACCTTCTATACAAGAAGGCATTAACCTCGAAGAAAAGTGAACCTTCGCAAGCTTTCCTACCTCGTTTATAATGTCAAAATACTTCTCTATATTTTTTTGTTCATTGGGAAAGCGCTCTATTAAATTCTTTTTGAAACCATCTTTATCATTGGGATATTCAAACTTATCATTTTCAGGAAAAAAGAATGTCTCATAAGGGTGGCCATAAGAGTTCATTTTAAGTTTATCTTGGGATAACCATTGAACGAGTTTTCCAGGTAATCTATTAGGCCCCATTTCTCCAAGGGCATGAACTCCGACATCCCACTCAAAATCTTTACGCTTGAAAGTATGCGTCATACCTCCAGCAACATAATGTTGCTCTAACACCAAAACTTTTTTCCCAAGCAAGGCCAAGGACG
The DNA here is from genome assembly GCA_030828105.1 of Bdellovibrionota bacterium. Lineage (GTDB taxonomy): Bacteria > Bdellovibrionota > Bacteriovoracia > Bacteriovoracales > Bacteriovoracaceae > JAURDE01. The sequence continues at coordinate 27,072 of JAURDE010000013.1, forward strand.
CAGCACATGACATCCCACCCATACCAGAACCTATAATAATTGCATCAAAGTTATTCACCATACTCACCTTAAATCTATTGATGTGACTTAATTAATAACGTAAAATATCAGTCCAGCTGTCAACATAAAAGAGGTAAATTACATGAGTAATAAGATTATGCTTCCATTAGAAAGCTTTATACACTTTGAAAAATCTACTCCCAATGCATTATTGTTTAGACAACCCCTTGATGGGAAATGGCATGAAACTACTTGGGGGGAAGCTGGACAAGAAGTAAGAAAGTTGGCCCAGTCCATAATGGACCTTAATTTACCTCCAAAAAGTAAAATAGCACTGCTCTCAAAAAATTGCGCTCACTGGATCATGACGGATCTC
>JAURDE010000010.1 GCA_030828105.1 Bdellovibrionota bacterium
CATCGGCAAGTACTGCTTTTAGTTTCTTTTGAGTTTGTGGACTCTTGGGATCATTAGTAGCTATATCGCTTTGAATGTCAGGTTCTTCTTCCCTATTAGTTTGAGTTTGTTCACTTGTTGATTTATTAAAATGAAGATTGACCTTATCCCTTATTTGTTGAGGAGAAAGATCAAGTTTTTCGGCTCTTTTATTTTGAGGCTTTAATTCTGGCCTAGGTTGTTTTGGACTCTGAACTTTGCTTTGAAATGTGGTAAAAATATTCATAAATTGATGGTATCATTATTGCGCAAGGTGTTGTATAGGAATAAATTGCTATGAATGTTAATTTTAAAGACTTTAAGGCCGTATTTTTTGATCTTGATGGTACCATGTTGAACTCAGAGCCCATACATTTTGAGGCCATCGTTTATATTGCTAAAAAAGGTGAACCAAAAGAACTAGAAAAAAAATACAATGGCCACTCTGATGAAGAAGTCTACAAGGCACTAAATTTAGAGTTAAACTACGCCGAATTTAAGGCCCTCAAAGAGGCCAAAATGAGAGAAATTCTCAAAGAAATTAAATCCAAAGAAAAATATCTTAATCCAGGGCTAAAAAAAATATTAGAACAAATAAGAAGCGTAGGATGTAAAACAGGTGTAGTTTCCGCAAGTGAAACTGAGTCTGCCATAGACTTATTAGAAAGCTTTGGCCTATCGAAATATTTTGACCATCGTGTATTTAGAGAAAACACTCATCTCAGTAAACCCAATCCCTCCCCTTACCTAAAGGCCATGAGAGATCTAAACGTTTCACCTGAAAAAACTCTTATCTTTGAAGACTCTAAAGTTGGTATAGAATCGGCCATACTAAGTGGGGCCAAGGTAATTCAGGTGTTAACCTTTCATCACCCCCCCACTATAGATAAAAGAGTGGATCAGATATCTTCATTCGAAGAATTACTTAACCCACATCAAACTTAATTCGGGTACGTAAGTAATAATAATCAAAGCAAAAAGAAGTAACAGCAGATAGGGAAATGAGGCCCTATAAAGCTCTGTCACAGGCCTTTTAAATCTAAAACTAGAGATAAATAAATTAATTCCAACCGGTGGAGTTATATAACCAATTTCTAAGTTAGTTAAAAAGATAATTGCCAAGTGAATAGGATGTACCCCAAACTCCGTTGCTATAGGAACAATCAATGGTACTACAACAATAATAGCACTAAAGATATCCATTAAACTTCCTACTATGAGTAAGAAAATATTAAGAAAGAGTAAGAAGGAATATTTATTCGTCAGAAACTCCTTCATAAAGGCCAAAATCTTCATCGGAATTTCTTCATCAACAAGATAATTTGTGATTCCTAAAGCACAACAAAGAATTAAAAGAATACCTCCAACTAAACTCATGCTATCTAAGATAATTTTCGGTATATCTTTAAAGAGCTTCACATCCTTATAATAAAAACATTCCATGACTAATACATAAAAAGCCGTTATTGATGCCGCCTCTGTTGTAGTAGTGTACCCACCATAGATTCCAGTCAATATACCAACAGGAAGTAAGACTTCCGGTAGGGCCCCTTTAAAAGATTGCCAAAGCTCATTTAGAGAAAAATCTTTCTTGGCCCTTTTTGACTCTTTTGGAGCATTTTTTATTGCCCATAAAGAAAGAATAACAATCAAAAGAATACCGGGAACAATACCGGCCTTAAAAAGCTCATCAATATCAACCTTAGCAACCATTCCATAAAGGATTATAGGAAGAGAAGGAGGAAATAGAAGCCCCAATGAACCAGATGTCGTAATAAGACCTAGGTTAAATTTTTCTGTATAACCCTCATCCTTAAGAATAGGATAGAGAAGACCTCCCAAGGCTATAATGGTTACACCACTGGCCCCTGTAAACGCCGTAAAAAAAGCACAGATGACAAGTGATACAATCGCTACACCACCAGGCATCCAACCAAAGCAGGAATCGGCTAAACGTAGTAGCCTTCTAGGCGTCCCACTTTCGGCCATAACATAACCAGCAAATGTGAATAATGGAATTGTAATCAATGTTGGTGCGGCTGCTATTCTATAAATTTCAACTGCAACAGCTGAAACCTCTACATCTGCAAAAGTAAAAGCGACTAAAGCGGCCAGCCCCATTACAATAAATAAAGGAGTTCCAATAATAGCAAGTCCGAGAATTCCGATCCCAGTTAAAATACCCATTACTTGGCCTCCTCTTTCATAAATGATTCAATGAAAATGAAGGCAAATCGCAACGCAATCAATGAAAATCCAAAAGGGATAATTCCGACAAGAAAACCACTATGAATCCCTAAGAATTCTGCTTTTCCATATTCCAGTTCAACTATCATAAAGTCGTAAGAAGCCTTAATTAACCAACATAATGTTAAAGTCGAGCCCAGAGAAATGATTCTTTCAACCCCTTTCTGTGCAGCAAACATTTGTTTATTTTCAAAGAATTTACCAAGAATATCGATACCAATATGAGTACGCCTTCCTGTTGCTAGTACACCACCAAGAAAAGCGGCCAAAAAAACAAGGTGTCTCACAAAAGGTTCAAACCAGAGAACGTTAAAATTAACCCAACGAAAAACTATGGTAAGAACACTAAATATAATCATGCCTATCACACAAACATAGAGACCATATTCAGCTATCTTTTCTATACTACGATCAATTTTTTTTAGTACTTTCTTCATCTTTTAATTTTGCCTCAAGTTTGCTTAATGCATCTTTTGAAAATAAATTCCCTGTTAACTTTTCCAAAACCTCTTTCCTATAAGATTTAGCAGCGGCTAAGTCTTTTTCAGGAAAATTAAGAAACTCTACACCAAGTTCTTTCATAGAACTAAGAGCATCCTTATTATCTTTCACGTTGGCCAGGTTAACCTTAGCAATATAAGTATCGGCTAAGTCAGTAACGGCTTTCTTATCTGCATCAGATACTTTATCCCATTCTTTCTTATTAATAAGAAAAGCACCTATAGAATAAGCAAGAGGAAAATCAATAATATATTTTATTTTTGTATTCCATTGAAGGGCAACGATACCTAGAGGTGGAGCATAGGCCGCTTCAACAACTCCTGTTGATAAGCTAGAAAGAACATCTGGAAGTGGAAGAGGGACAGAAACAAGATTCATGGAGTTAACCAATGTTGTAACAAGCTCGTCACCTTGCCAACTCCAAATCTTAATACCTTTAAGACTATCCAATGTATCTGTTTTCTTTTGGCTAACAAAATAAACTTGACCAATTTCAAAAAAGCCTAAGTTTTTAAATCCTTTGTCCTCAAAGGTTTTATTAAAAAACTCTTTCATAGAGTTAAGTGTCTTCCACGCTTTTTCCCTATCATCAATAAAAGTGAATGGAAGTTCTATGACTCTTACATCACCATTAATATCTCCTAGAGTTTTACCTGTAAAAACACCTCCATGAAGTTGTCGTACTCTAATTTTTCTTAAAACATCAGGCTCATCCCCTTGGGCCCCACCATAATAAATTTTAAATTTTACTCTACCTTCGGTGGCTTTTTTAACTTCCTTAGTAAGCTTTTTTAGGTTTTCAGACCAAGCTGTCCCTTCAGGAGCAAGAACACCAACCTTAAATGTTTTTGCAGAGACACTCAGAGAAAAAAAGAGAAGAACTAAAAACTTCATTTTATATTTCCTTTATTAAAAAAGATCTTTGTCGTATTTCTTTATTATCTTATACCTTTCAATAGCGACAGCTTGGAATAGCCTTTGTCTTTTCTTCGAAAAAACAGAAAGAATATCTGCTCCAGGAGTAGGATTAAATAAAAGCTCCTTCTCATGTAGTAAAATGGCCTTATCTAATATAGGCTTTTGCTTTAAATACTCTGCCTCATCATAGTTTGGAATGAGGAAGTATTGGATATAGGCAACTCGGGCAAGCCAATTATTAGGATATTTATCAATCATTTTTCTAAATATTTTTTTGGCCAATTCTGGATTGCCCCCCATCATACGAGGTCTTCCAGCTTCATAGGCCCCATTGAGAACGTCACAAACACCATAGGCAAGGTCTGGTTTCTTGAGGCAGGCCCAATCAAAAAGGCCTTTGGCCACAGGAACCAAACTCACTAGCTTCATATTAGTTTTTTGAAAATTAATAAGTCCACCTAATGCCTGTCCCGTATAAAGGGCACCCTCAATATGAGTCATATCATCGTCATCAAGGTTTTCATCTAATAGCTTCATAAAGCCATCTTTTTTGTTCACACTTTGGGACAAGTCCTCCCAACTTATGTCGTTGACCTCAAGAAATTTCATACCATGTCTTAATGCCTTGGAGTAATTAACGATCAATTCCTTCTTATGAGTTGAATCTGAATTATCCTGAAAATAATCGTTTAGATATTCTGTTTCATTTACGGCAAAGGCGTAACCTGAGTATCCCTTAAGAAGGGTAACCAATAACTTCTCATTTTCAGGCTCAATATAAAGAAGTGCCTCAACAAACTTTAAGTTAGGTAATACGGCCTTTTTAAAGTTGCCCCAACTTCCTTCTGTTTCTAGCTCATAGGAAGCATCCGTAAGTAAAACAGAGGTTGTTTGTACGGCCATTTTCTTTACGAATTGACTACAAGAGGAAGTAATTAAAAGTATAAATATTAATAAGATAGGGTTTTTAAAAGACATAAGTCTTGGATCCTTATTTAGGTTAAAAGAGAATAATCTCCTAAATATGGCTTAGAAATTGAATAATTTCAATAGCTTGAGTCGCATCGCGCAATCAAAAGTATCCATCTATTGGAAAAAACAGAGATTATGCTATACTGTCTTAGCGCATTATCTATAGTGCAGCATGCTTTAAACCGATAGGCCTTACGGCCGATTTAAGGAGAATGGTTATTGAATCCAAAAAAGGAACTTCAAGACCGCTCACGATGAACCTATAGAATCATTAAACTCTTAGGTTTTGAGTGGATAACAAAAACCTAGGAGAGATTATGAAATCAAAGTACAAAACTGTTAAGACGCCTTTGACTCGTTCTGAGAAAAATACTTTTAGTATAAGAACTAGCCTTCGACCTAAAAGGTCCATTAAAGGCTCAAAAAGTTTAAGGTCAGCAGTAATTTCTCAAACTTTAATAAGAAGTGAAATTGTTAAAAAATAATTATCTTCTTTTAGAAAGATTAATTTCTTTTACCAGTTTTTCTTTTTCCTCTTTTAGAGCACTCTTTCTTTTTTCATGAATATAATCAAGGTAGTTTTCTCGAGCATCATAAGAAGCTTTAATCAAATAAAGCTTCATACTTTTTAATTCTAAAACACATTGAGTCCGGTCCTGCTTTATCCCAATACAGTTTTTATTCTTTGACTCAATTAAATCCTCCAACCTTTTTTCTAGTTCCAAGTTTTGTTCAATATAGTTTTCAGGTTTTAAAAGCTTTAGCTGACTTGTTAACTCGAAAAAACTTTCTTCTGCCATGGCGTTAGAAAACAGAAAAAATATTATAAGATGTTTTAACATTGAGGGTGCCTCTCCAATTCTCTTAATAATAGTTCTCGTACTTTTGTTTTGTAAACATATAACGCAATAACAAAACTTTTTAAACAAACAACCCTCTCCAATTGTTTTTTTCACCTGTAAACTTTTTTAATTCCTGAATAAATTCATAAAGAGGGAAACCCACAACATTGGAATATGAGCCTTCAATACTCTCAATAAAGGTGAGTCCGGCCCCTTGGATTCCATAGGCACCTGCTTTATCCAATGATTCTTCAGTGTCTAAATAAGGTAGCAATAAATCTTCATCAATAGAAGCAAAGCGAACTTTAGTGCTTACCACAAAGCTGGAGTTTTTATCATTATCTCTAATGTAGACACCTGTATGTACTTCATGTGTTTTCCCTGAAAGTTCAAGTAAGATCGTCTTTGCCTCGGTCTTATCTTTAGGTTTACCATAAATGCGTCCTTCCAAAGTAACAAGGGTATCAGAAGATACAACTAAAAAATTGTCACTATTAAGCTTACTAAAGACATCATCACCCTTTTTTTTGGCCAAATCCAACGCAACCTCTTTAGGTCGTGTTTCTTCAGTGATTTCTTCTATATGAGAAGGTTTTACTATAAAAGGAATACCTAAATGGGAAATAAGCTCCTTGCGACGAGGACTTCCACTTGCCAATACAAACTTATATTTATTCAAGCTGTAACCTTATTTATGTCTGACCCTAATCCAAAACGGGTGAGAAGTGCTATTAAGAACTTCTCTATCATCCTTGACGCGCGTTAATCTTAATCTATTAAAGTAATAATCCTTTAGCGCCCTTATGTAAAATCTATTTGAAAAAGGTTCCGTTACATAGTCTAGACCTCTCAGAGACTGTCTTTGCTTAAACTTTTCTCTCTCAAGCAAATTCGTGGTTTCTACTCTTCTCGTGTACTCCTTAACAAAATCAAATCTTTTTCTTAGGTCTTCTTTTGGTGTTTTTGTTAAAGAACCCCAAAGTCGATAACCATAGTTAGCCGCAAAATCGTTTACATCAATTGAGTGACTAAAAAGTTTATGTGAAAACTCTCTTAAAAGTAATTCACGGGCCACAAGAATAGACGTAATTTTACTTGTGATATACTCTCCCATAGCATATTCGGGTCCATTTTTTTGTGCACTTCTTGCTAGGTTTGTTCCATCATAACCAACTTGGTACCAAAAACCTTCTTCCAGTTCACTTACATCTCTGTTTTCAAACCCTCTATAATAAAATGAAGCTGGAAAATTATGGGCATTATCTTCTTCTTCTATTTGACCTGCTACCAATTTAAGTTGTTCATCAGAACGTTTTTTCAAAAAAGAGGCGCCTCCATCAAGTACAACAATTTCTAACTTTAAACTTTTACCAAAAATAGAGCCATTAGGCATAACAATGAAGGAATAAGTAGGTTTATCTAAAACAAAGAGATTATTTTCTAGAATAAGACGATTTAATTTTTTTGCATGCTCTAGGTTTGATTTATCAATTTCAAGATACTTTTCCAATTGATCTTCTTTTATTTTTACCATCTTAGATTTTGGATTAGCTTCTAAAAAGTCTAGAGGTAAAAATAAACTATCTGTCTCTCTTAGATTATTCTCCTCATATAAACGAGTATCCCGAGATAACCAAAGAATGTTGCCGTAATTAACTCTAGCGTTAAGAAAAAACTCATCAATTCCAACATTAATCTCTTTAAATGAAATTGAGGAGCTTGGGGAAAGTCTTACGAGAGTTCCATCGAATAAGAAAATCCATAGATAACTTTCGTTATCTGTTTGGATCTCATCTCCTTCTCTTAAAATAGAATTATACTTCAATTGATTAAAGGCCTTCCCTCTATAATTTAAGCATTTCCCCACACACTGGATAACCTTTCCAATTTTTTCTTTAAGCATTCTATTTTTTATTAATGACTCCCATGAAGGATTGGCCTCCCTTTCCTTGAGATCTTCCTTCCAAATATCTAGGTCAAGCCAGTGGTAAGGATGGACCGTCTTCCAATTAATGAGACTGCGTTGAACTCCTTTAAAATCAAGCGAGGATTTTTGCGCCCAAAGAGGACCTATGAGCAGAAAAAAAAGAATAAAAATGGCCTTGTTCATGATGAAATTATCGGGAACTGTTCGCCTAGACTTTGAGCCGTCAAAAAAGAGGCTTAGAGGGTGGAAAACCTTGCCATTGTGCTATGCATAAATGTTGATTTCAATGCGCTCACTTGTTATTGTGTGGAGCTTAAAATAAGAGGGAGCGTCAATATGACCGACAATAACAATCAACCAAATGAAATATTTTCTTTTGTAGAAGCTGAACATGAAACCCTTAAGTTTTGGAAAGATAAAAATACTTTTAAAAAATCTTTAGAAAAAACCCAAAGTAATGCTCCCTATATTTTTTACGATGGCCCACCCTTCGCCACAGGTCTTCCTCACCATGGCCATCTCGTCGCCTCGACTCTAAAAGATATTATTCCTCGATACTTCACCATGAAAGGTTTTTATGTCGATAGAAGATTTGGCTGGGACTGCCATGGGCTACCTATAGAACATGAAATTGATAAAAAATTCGGTATGAGCGCACAAGACACTGTCGAAAAAATAGGTGTCGCTAGCTATAACAATGAGTGCCGCGGTATCGTTCAGAGATTTACTTCTGAATGGGAAAAAACAATAACACGAATTGGCCGATGGGTTGATTTTGAAAATGATTACAAAACAATGGACCCATCCTTTATGGAATCAGTTTGGTGGGTTTTTAAACAGCTCTGGGATAAGGATTTAATTTATAAAGGCACCAAAGTTATGCCTTTTTCCACGGCCCTTGGTACGCCTCTTTCAAACTTTGAGGCCGGTAGCAATTACCAAGATGTTCAAGACCCCGCTATTACAGTCCTATTTAAACTTAAAGATGAAAATGTTTACATGGCCGCTTGGACAACAACTCCTTGGACACTTCCAAGTAACCTTGGACTATGTGTAAAAGCCGATATCGATTATGTACAGGTTAAAGATGAAGAGCGTGGAATCGAGTTTATTATAGCTGAAGCTTTATTGGAAAAGGTCGCTCGTAAAAAAGAATTACCTATTGTTAAACGATTTAAAGGCGAAGATCTTAAAGGAAGAAGATATGAACCTATGTTTCCCTACTTTTCTGATCTTGAGAAAGATGGCGCTTTTCAAGTTTTCACAGATGATTATGTTACAACCGAGACAGGAACAGGTGTTGTTCACTTAGCACCAGATTTTGGTGAAGATGATAATAGAGTCATGAGAGAGGCCAATATACATACTCATGCCTGTCCTGTAGATAACCATGGACGTTTTACCTCCGAAGTTAAAGATTACTATGGTCAAAATGTAAAAGAAGCAGACAAATCAATTATTAAAGAACTTAAAGACAAAGGCATTCTCTATCATCAAGATGTTTATGTTCACCCCTATCCCATGTGTCCAAGATCAGATACACCTTTGATCTATAAATCCATTCCTTCTTGGTTTGTAAAAGTTGAAACAATGAATGATCAACTCTTGAAATCAAATTCTCAAATAAATTGGGTTCCAGAACATATAAAAGAAGGACGGTTTGGAAAATGGCTTGAGGGGGCCAGAGATTGGGCCATTTCAAGAAATAGAGTATGGGGTACACCTCTACCAATATGGGAAAATGATACCACTGGAAATAGAATATGTATTGGTTCTATCGAAGAGCTCGAAAAATATTCAGGAATTAAGGTAGATGACCTTCACCGTGAACATGTCGACCCGCTCTCTTTTAAAGTAGATGGTGAAGAAGGCGAATACAGAAGAATTGAAGAAGTCCTTGATTGCTGGTTTGAATCAGGCTCAATGCCTTACGCTCAACTTCACTACCCTTTTGAAAATAAAGAAATTTTTGAAAAAGGTTTTCCTGCGCAATTTATCGCTGAAGGGCTCGATCAAACACGTGGATGGTTTTACACTCTTACTGTTCTTTCAACTGCTCTTTTTGGTACTCCGGCCTTTAAAAATGTCATCGTAAATGGAATTGTTATGGCCGAAGACGGAAAGAAAATGAGTAAGAGGCTACGTAACTACACTCCGCCAGATGATCTTATGGAAGAATATGGAGCTGATGCCTTAAGACTCTACCTTATCAACTCAGGTTTAGTTAAAGCAGAAGAACAAAGATTTTCCGATACTGGAGTAAAAGACATGGTAAGAAGGGCCCTTTTACCATGGTACAACTCTTTTAAATTCTTTCAAACATATGCCAAAGTTGATGGGTGGAATGCAAGAGAACATTTCAAAAGAGGTGAAAACATTACCGATCAATGGGTCGTTAGTAAGCTACAGACGCTTAAGAAAAATATTGCCGCTGAAATGGAGCATTACAAACTTTATAATGTTGTTCCCGCTCTGTTTAATTTTATTGAAGACCTAACCAACTGGTATATTAGATTGAACCGCTCTCGTTTTTGGGCCGAAGGTCTCGAAAGTGATAAATGTGAGGCCTATAGCACTCTCTATACAACATTAAGAGAAATCAGTATGGCCATGGCCCCTTTTGCTCCTTTCCTTTCAGAGCATATTTATAGAGAGCTGGCCGAATTTGGAGAGCATGAAGAAGAGTCTGTTCACTTATGCTCTTACCCTACTGCTGATGAGAATCTCATCCTACCTCAGCTCGAAGATGCAGTGGATAGGATGCAACAAATTATTCTCTTAGGAAGACAAAAGAGAAATAAAGTTCAAATAAAAGTTAAAACTCCGCTGCCTAAAATCACTATCATTCATCAAGATAAGGCCACTCTCGATGAAATTAGTAAATTGGCCGATTATATAAAGAGTGAGCTTAATGTTAAAGAACTTCTCTACTCTCAAGACGAAGGAAACTATATTAACCTTTTTGCTAGGCCTAACTCTCCTGTATTAGGTAAAAGGCTTGGTAAAGGTTTTGGAAAGTATAGAAATTTAATTCAAAACCTAAATGCTCAAGAGCTAGAAGAGTTTGAATCAAAAGGAAACATAAGTCTTGATGGTGAAAACTTCTCTGGTGATGATATTCTTATTTTTAGAGAGGCCAAAGAGGGAACTGATACACTTTCAAATAGGTATATTTCTCTAGAGCTCGATTGCACACTGAATCAAGACCTTGTGGATGAGGGCCTTGCAAGAGAGGTTGTCAATAGAATTCAAAAAACAAGAAAAGACCTTAACTTTAATGTTCAGGACCGAATCAAAATTGATTATTTTGGATCTGATGATATTATCAGTGCTGTCAAAAAACATGAAAATTATATTACCAGAGAAACTCTGGCCACAGCATTAAATGAAAAAGATGTTGAGAACAAGAGTATGGTCAAATATACTATCGATAAGTCAGTACTATGTTTAGAAATATCACGAGCCTAATTTTTTTACTTTTATGGGGCCTTCAAGCCAAGGCCTCTTACCCTACTTATGTTGGTGATAAAAAACTTAGCGTTTCTACTCAAAGCTTTAACAGATATATTAAACCGCAACTAAAGAATTTATATAATGAGTATTTTTACCTCGTTGATACACTGGCCGGGAAAAGGTCTCGTTCTGTTGAGTTATATCATAGCATAAAAAAGTTAGAAAAAAGTTGGAATGATTGGATTAATGTCTGTTCTGCACATAAAGAAGATTGTTCCGATGTTTATAAAAAAATGAAAAGCTCTCAGCAAAAAACAGAAAAAATATTGCTAAAAATACTTGCTGATGAAAAAAAAGTTAAAAGCCTTGAAAAGTTAAATGAACTTTCATCACTTAACTTTTCTTTGCGCAATAGAATTCTGGCCTTTAAAGATGATATTTTTCGTTTTCCAAAGAGATGGAAAAAGGAAACTACAATAATTTCGGGAATACTCAATCGTATGAGTGTATATTCCGAAATGATTCTAACAAAAGATATTAACTCATCTTTTAAAGAAGACTTTGATTATGTTTGGGTTCATTTTTTCAAAAAAATAAGTCTTGATCTCCTTAAAGATAAAAAACCTGGATATCTTGTATCTCGTCTTGAGGAGCTTAATTGGGCCTGGAACACCTTTCATATGAAGATTTCTAAAGGGCAAAAAAGTTTTGATAGGAAACTACTTAATACAATTAAAATTATGCACAGTAGATGGAACTCTGTTCTAAAGATCATATTAAATTCATGAATCATCAAACAACTCTTTTTGAAAATCAAGTAGTTCCACCTCTGGCCGCTAGAGTCCGTCCTCAAAAGTTTGAATCTTTTAAGGGGCAGGATCATATATTTAAAAAATATCCTTTCTTAAAACAAGATAACTTTCCCAGTCTTATTCTATGGGGACCTCCAGGAACAGGTAAAACCACGCTTGCTCACTTACTCGCTAAAGAAAACAAAAGACCTTTTTACACCTTTAATGCTGTTTTAGGTGGAGTCAGTGAACTTCGAAAATTAATTCATAATTGTGAGCATGAAAAAGATGTAATCATCTTCCTCGATGAAATCCATCGTTTTAATAAGGCCCAACAAGATGCACTTCTTCCTTACATTGAAAATGGACAATTTACTCTTATTGGAGCAACGACTGAGCATCCAAAATCAAGCCTTAACAACGCATTGTTAAGTCGAGTACAAATTGTTGTTTTAAAAAAACATAATTTAAAGTCTTTGGAAGGTATTATCCAGACGGCCCTTAATAGTATTAACGAACACATTAACCAAGAAATGATTTCTTTACTGGCCCAGTTTAGTAGTGGAGATGCCCGAATGGCCCTCAACCTCTTAGAGGTTGTTATTAATAACAAAGAGCTTTCCCAGAAAGAGCTTCTGCCTTTAATTAAACAAAACTCAAGAGAGTATGATAAAAATGATAACCGTCATTATGATGTTATTTCTGCTTTTATAAAAAGTATGAGAGGTAGTGATCCACAAGCCGCTTTATTGTGGTTGGCCGTCATGATCGATGGGGGTGAAGACCCTGTTTTCATTGCTCGTAGACTTGTAATTTTTGCAAGTGAAGATATAGGTAATGCTGATCCCACGGCCCTTATTCTTGCTAATAATGTTCTTCAAATTGTACAAAATATTGGAATGCCTGAGGCCAGAATTTCCCTATCTCAGGTCACGACATATTTGGCCAGTACCGTAAAAAGCAATGCCGCTTACAAAGCAATCAATGAGGCCTTAGATTATGTACGCTCGAAACCAACAATAGAAGTGCCAGATCATTTAAAAAACTTTCCTCCTCCTAGTGCCCAAGCTTATAAATATCCTCATAATTATCCTGGTAATTATGTAAAGCAAAACTATACCTTAGAAGAGCTTCCTAATTTTTATAGACCAAGTGAAAATGGTAGAGAGAAATTTTTGAAAGAAAGAATCGAAAAACTAATCTAGAGTTAAGTAATCTATAACTTCAAACACCTTTCTTTTTCCTCTTTCAACTGAAGATATTTCAATAAAGTCTCCATAAACTTCAATTCTTTTTCCATCGTTTCTAAGAAGGTCAAGAAGAGATTTATTCTTGAATTGTAATTCAAAGGTTCCTTCATCGGTCTTTAAAACCATGCCATAAGTTTCACCACCAATGGCCATCCTATTTGTTTTAAGAACCCCTGTCAGAGAAGTTTGATTCATAATATTTTTAAAAGGAGTGTTATCAAATGTTGTTATTGAGGATTTATATAGACCTTGCATATCCGGTTGACCTAAATTTCCACCAAAAAAGGCCGAAGCATTAAAGGCAAGTGTTAAACAAAATATAGTAATAAGAGTTTTCATATCTTTCTCCAAATCTTTATTGAGCTCAATATAAGGGCTTATTGTAATAATTTGAAATTATTATATTTAATGCGCTAACATTAATTAAATTAATAAATTTTACGTATTTACAGATACTTAAAGTACCATTTATAATCTAAAGACATGTGTATATTATAAGTTTTTTTGATAAGGACATAACTTATGAAGCTCTATCTTTGCTTTTTCTTTTGCTTTGGCCTTATGGCCTCTCCCCTAGAATGGACAAAACTAAAGGAAAAAGATGGTATTTCCACTTTTAAAAAAGACTTACCTAACGGAGCTTTAATTAGTTTTAAAGGAATAGGAACTGTTAAGGCCTCTCTAAAAAAAGTCTTTAATATAATTATGGACACACAAAGAGCACCTGAATGGGTGGCCGATATGGAAAAGTCTCAAGTTCTTGACTGGGTTAAAAAACCTCACACTTACATAGAATATAATCATATTAAGATGCCTCTCATTATTAAGGATAGAGACTTTATCTCCAAAGTTAATATGATTAAAGAAAGTGATAAAACCATCCTCATTAATTACTCCACGACTGATCATAAAGTTAATTCAAAGAATATTCGTGGTGAAATTAACGGAAGCTATTTTAGACTTACTGCTTTAGGTGAAAATGAAACCCTCATCGAAGGCGTCGTGATATGTGACCCTAAGGGACTCATACCAAAATGGATTGTTAATCTTTTTCAAAAAAATTGGCCTTATGACACCATAAGCGGAATACGAAAACAGGCCCTCAAAAAAGATCTTATTGAGGACCCGAGATATGACGATTATTTTTTTAATTGATTCTCTATAACTTCTTGAAGCTCATTTTCTCGAATAGGCTTCCATAAAAACTCAGTTATCCCCAATTCCGAAAGCTCTTTTTCGGCCTGAGACTTAATTCTTGCTGAAAGTACAACTACAGGAACATCGCTTTTCTTTGTCTTTAACTCTCTAATAAAATCATAAATTGTTTTATCCCCAGTCGTTTCAATATCTAGAACGCAAAGATCAAATTGAAATTTTTCTAAGGCTGAAGAGGCAAGGTCATAATTTTCATAATCTTCAACATTATGCCCTCCATTTTTTATAAATATTTTTACAGCACCTCTTTGCATTCCAGAGTCTTCAACTAGAAGTATTTTTGACATATTCCAATCCTAGAATAAAGTTTTAAAGTCAGTTGTGGCCAAAAGGTTATGTACACTTTCAAGAAAGCGTCCCCCTGTCGCACCATCTATCAGACGGTGATCATAAGTATGAGTACCATACATAATAGAACGAATGGCCAACGAATCATCTGGCATAACAACAACCGTCTTTTTTATAGCACCGGCACAATAAATTCCCACTTGCGGTTGTAGAATAATAGGTGTGGCCATTAAAGTTCCAAAAGAGCCATTGTTAGTAAAAGTAAATGTACCATCGGCCATATCATCTGCGCTAAGCTTTTTATTTCTTGCTTTGTTTGCCAAATTATCAACGGCCTTTGCAATACCCGTTATATTAAGAGTATCTGCATCTTTAACATTAGGTACAACTAGCCCATCTCCAACAGAAACAGCACAACCAAGATTTATATATCTTTTGCGTACAATATTATCTCCTTCAACCGATGAATTTAGAAGAGGATATTCTTTTAAGGCCTTTACTAGTGCCCACATAATAAAATGACTATAGGTTAGATTAAAACCTTCTTGCCTTTTAAACTCAGCTTTAAAGCCCTCGCGAAATTTTACTAAGTTAGTTAGATCCACATCAGAGATAGAGTTAACATGAGGAGAGGTTTGCTTAGAGGCCACCATGTTTTTGGCAATCACCTTTCTCATATTATCCATAGCTATAATTTCAACTCGATCACTCGCTTGAGTTAGGGGCATAGTAGGTGTTTGTGGTCTAGCGGTAGCAGTGTCTTTGTTAGAAAGAAATTTTTCTAAATCAGACTTGTTAACTCTTCCACCTGCACCTGTACCTTGAATCTTATCAAGGTCTGATAATGGCATTCCATACTCTTTGGCCATAGCACGAACTAAAGGAGTATAAAACTTTCTTTCATCAGAACTCACTACTTCTTGAACCGGGGCCTGAACCACTGCCGCCTCAACGGCCACAGTAGCTGGCTCTTTTTTAGCAGCACCAACAGAAGCAGAGGAAGCTCCACCTCCAAAAGGAAGAGATAAATCCGTTTCAATTTCTGCAATAAGAACTCCAACATCAACAGTATCACCCTCTTGATGATGAATCACCTCAAGACGCCCTCCTACAGGGGAAGGAATCTCGGACTCTACTTTATCAGTTGAAATATCAAGCAAAATTTCATCAATAGCTATTTCTTCACCAGGTTTTTTATTCCATCTTGTAATGGTACCTGTCGTGATTGACTCTCCCATCTGTGGCATTACAACTTCGATTTTGGCCATTTTAATACTCCTTCTAGAAATTCAGTGACCGGCCATTTGCATTCATTACAGCTTCGGCCAAAAATTCACCCAAAGTTGGGTGAGGATGGACTGTAGCATAGATTTCCTCATCTATTCCTTCCATCTGTTTAAATAAGACATACTCATGAATAAGCTCCGTAGCGTGCACTCCTACAATATGAGCACCGAGAAGCTCACCATATTTACCCATAAGTACTTTTATATGCCCTTCTTTCTCATTTGATGCCACGGCCTTACCGTTAGCTACAAAAGGCAACTTTCCTACTTTATACTCAATTCCCTTCTCTTTGAGGGCCCTTTCGGTATATCCCACAGAAGCAACTTGAGGTTGGCAATATGTACACCCTGCAATATTCATTTTATCTAATGGGTGGGGTTTCATTCCAGCTATATGTTCAGCGGCAATAACTCCCTCATGAGAAGCAGCATGGGCCAAAAGAGGTGGACCACTTACATCGCCTATCGCATAGATGTTAGGAACCGAGGTTTGGTATTGATCGTTAACTTGAATAAAGCCCTTCTCAACCTTAATCCCTACTTTTTCTAAACCTATTTTATCAACATTACCGGTCATCCCAACAGCAATAAGGCCCATTTCAAATTTATATTCTTTGGTTTGTCCCTTCTCTACAGCAGTGATGGTGATGTCGCTGCCATTGTTTTTAGCACTAACCTTTTCCACCCCAAGAGACATTTTAATACCATATTTTTTGTAGGCCTTTTCAACCTCAATTGAGCTTTCTTCATCCTCAATAGGGAGAAGGTGTGGCATTAGTTCAAAGATATGAACATCTACTCCAAAAGCATTCCAAAAGTAAGCAAACTCAACGCCAATAGCACCGGCCCCTATAATTCCAATAGATTTAGGGAGGGATTCCATTTTTATCGCTTCCCAAGCTCCAATAAGTCTTTTTCCATCATGCTCAAGACCTGGAAAAGTTTTATAATGGGCCCCTGTGGCCACAATAATATTAGTCGCCTCTACAACCTGAACTGCACCTTTGGCATCCTTAACTTCAATAGTATTTTTTCCTGTAATAGTTCCAAAACCTTGGATCACATCAATTTTATTTTTCTTCATTAGAAACCCAACACCCTTGGAGATTCTATCTGAGATGCTTTTGGCCCTTTTAACCGCCTGGGAGCCATCTAAACCCTTTAGCTCTACGTTAATACCCAAATCTTTAAAAGAGCTAACTTCATGGACAGAGTGGGCAGATTTAAGAACTGCTTTGGTAGGTATACAACCTCTATTGAGACAGACTCCTCCCAATTTATCCATTTCAATGACCGCTGCTTTTTTCCCACATTGTGAGGCCCTAATAGCTGCAACATAGCCCCCAGGTCCTGCCCCAAGAACAACGACATCATATTTTTTCATTCACTCTCCAAGGTTCAAAATTTTAGACTTCCCTTTTTATCAGAAGAGTCTTCTTATGTTAAAAATTTTTACAATTAGCGCTACTAATCAAATTTGAATTTTCTTAATAGATTTTTTTAAAAGGGCCAACTAAGCCATCGAAATCATATCAAAGGACTAATTACATCCTCTCTTAGGGGTGACATGACATCCCGAGCATTGTAATCAATGTAGGTAAAGAGAGTATGTGTTGCGTAACAACATTAAAATAAACATTGATCAAAGTGAAATAGATGCCCTTCTTAAGTACTTTCCTGAAGGAATAGTGGCCTTTGACTTAGAGACAACTGGGTTATCACCACTACTTGACCGGATAGTTGAAATTTCGGCCATTAAAATTGGGCCTCAAATTGAAACTTTCCACACCCTTATCAATCCTAAAATTCCTATACCTGAAGTAACTTCTAATATTCATGGTCTTTACGATGATGATGTTAAAGAAGCTCCTGAGTTAAGTCATGGCCTTCAAGATTTTTTAAACTTTGTAGGAAAGACTCCTTTACTTGCCCACAACGCTCAATTCGATGCTGGGTTTCTTATAAATTCATTAGAGCTCATAGAAATAGCTTTTCCACCAATAAATATTTATTGCTCTGTTAAATTTGCAAGAAAAGTTTTTCCTAAAAAAGAAAGTTATTCACTAGGTGATCTTTCAAAAAACCTGGAAATTACTCTATCTTCTCATCATCAAGCAATGGATGATGCCTATGCATGCCTAAAAATAATGTTGAAAGGTTTACAAGAACCAAAGATGAATAAGTCCGTAATGAAAGACTTCTTTCTTTTTTCTCTTAAGGACTTTAAGTCAATTGATCCAAATCTTGACAATGAAGTAGGAAAAGAAATTATCAAGGCCATCAAAAATCAAAAAGTCATTGAGATTATGTATAAAGGGGGAAGTTATAAAGGCAAGTTCCGTCCTATTCGTCCTCTAAGTATACTTCCACTACCTCAAGGGCCAGCCGTTTATGCCCACTGCCTTTTAAGTGATTTATATAAATTTTTCTATCTCAGTAAAATTACTCAAACAGGGGACATTCGTGAGTTATAGAATCCAGCAATTTATAATACTCATTCTTCACCTTGCTCTTCTTTATTGGATTTATTTCGTTTTAAATAACTCAGGTTCTATGACTACTAAAGTTGTCCTTTTTCATTTCTTAGGTATGTCCATTTATGGTGCACTACTTATTCGTGGATGTGCTGCTTGGGGTAAGTATCTTTATAGGAAAGAGAATAAGGAATGAGTTGGAAGGAAGAATTTAGAGCGGCCGTTAAAGATAGGCAGCAGCTTGGTAAGCTTTTAAACTTAGAGATAGCTTCATTACCAAACTATCCTCTATTTATTCCTCAAAGACTTATTCCAATATTAAAAAGAAGTTCGGCGCTTAGGCAGCAATATATCCCTTCGACAGAAGAACTCAGTACCCAGGGGCTTACGGACCCTATTGGAGACAAAGTCCATTTAGCGGCACCTCAGCTAATTCATCGCTATAAAAAAAGGGCCTTATTTCTTCCCACACAAACATGCCCCATTTACTGCAGATTTTGTTTCCGTAAAAATGAACTTGGTCAGGATCCCGATCTTTTTTCATCTCAATTTGAAAAGACATTTGATTATCTTAAGAAAAATAAAGAGATTGAAGAGATCATCTTTTCTGGTGGAGATCCTTTCGTCCTTGATAATAGTAAAATAAAGTTATACCTCGAAAGGTTTTTAGATTTAGATCATATAAAATATGTACGTTTTCACACAAAGTTTCTAACAACCATTCCTTCTCGTTTTGATAGAGAGTTGTTAGAAGTTTTAAAATTTTTCTCAAAAAGATATAAATCAGTCAGCTTATCTTTTCATATAAATCATCTCGATGAAATAGATCAAGAAGTAGATCAAACCATTTCATCCTTTCCAAAAGAACTTAATCTCCTTGTTCAAACAGTATTATTAAAAGGGGTAAATAACACTGTTGAAGATTTAAAAAAATTATTTCAAAAATGTATCGATTTAGAGTTAAGGCCTTATTATCTTCATCACCCCGATATTGTCACAGGCGCCATGCATTTTGGTGTTTCTTTGGAAAAGGGCCGAGAGTTATATGCACAACTCAGAGAAGAGCTGCCTGGATGGGCCCTTCCCCATTATATTATTGATATTCCAGAAGGCCATGGAAAGACTTTGGCCTTTAATAGTGAGACTATTGAATTTTCTGGAAAGTTAATCAACCGTCTTGGTCAAACAATTCAACTCAATTCCCACCTTCACTAAGGCCTCTGCACTATTATTCCGTTAGGAGTTTATGAAAATATTAATCTTTTTAATGAGTTTAATCTCTACTTCTTCTTTGGCCAAAGTTAAAAGCTACCATATTGAGGACCTAAAAAATATAGATTGGAAAGATGAAAAAGACCTTATCTTGATGGGAAAAAATATTAATCAAGAAATAAAGGGAACTTCTTATTATTTTTCGTGGAAAGGTAAAAAATTTCAAGGTTTTTCACTTAGCGGAAAGTTAAATCGCCTAAAAAAGGTCATGAAAACTAAAAAATCTTTTGCGAGAGACCTCGAGATTCTTTCTCTTTTTAGAAGTACAAGAAACAAAGACCTTTTATGCTATAAAAACCTCGTGGACCAGGAGTTTAGTCTTCACAAAATCATATACGAATCCATTTCAACTCAATTTGTGAGAGAGCTCTTGCTTTTTCATTTTAATTACCAACATCATTTTGGAGTTGACCACGATGGGTATCAACACACCTTTTATACTCCACTACTTACTTCTGACTACCTCAATATAAAAGATAAGCTCAATCAAGAATTAATTCAAAGCTTATCTCAAGTTGGTACTAGTAAGACATGTCTTCCTTTAAAACCACTTATTTTAAGTTCAAATAAGCGTGCTCCAGCTAGTCAACATCATAATTTCTTAAAACAATACTCCTATATATTTCCAGAGAAGGTATTTATTTATTTAGGTAAAAATAGCAGAGAAGAAGTTGATAATTCTTTTACTTATAGAGAGTCCCTTGGCAAGAAAACACTTCTTTTTAGCTATCACCTTTCTAATGATAAAATTATTAAAGGGCCTTTCCTTGATAAAAATAAGTTCTCAAAACTCGTTCATCATCCAGGGCAAATCATCTTTGACCTTTATCATTTAGGACTTCTCAAGGACGCAAAACAAATGCGTAAAATGCTTAAAAAGGTTCTTGATCTAAAAAGAGATCAAGGAATTGTGGCCCAGAACTGTAAGCGTTTAAAAAATGAATGGCAATCGGTCTGTTTTGGCCTAATGTAGCCTAGCGTCAACTATTGACAAAGAACTAATCTCAAGCGATTATCTGCCATCTTAAATGAGCGCGAGTAGCACAGTTGGTAGTGCGCCACCTTGCCAAGGTGGAGGTCGCCAGTTCGAGCCTGGTCTCGCGCTCCATTCAAAATCAAATAAAAAATTATCATAAATTAAGATCCGGCCTCATTAAGAGACCGGCAAGAAATGTTCAATATGAACTAGTCTTCGTATGAAGAATAATCCTCGCTCCCAAGTTCCTCTGTACTTGGGACCTTTGAGCTCTCTTCAGGAACTTGCTCTTCTTCAACAACTTCCTCACCAACAGAAGCCTCTTCTTCAGTTAAAACCTCATCAATTGAACCAGTACTCGGCATTGTTGCTTCCTCAGCATTGATTTGAAGTGCAAAAAGCATTAAGAAAACAGCGATAAATAAAGAAGTCATTCCTTTCTTTTTAAATTCTCCCATAAAACTCTCCTTATTAAGATTAAGCCCTTCTATTAAAATCCTTTACCAAAAGGCTTGTTTATCAATTTGCATCAAAATAATTATGATTGATATTGCCGATAAGATAAAATCGTTTTATTTTCTATAATAGTTAGGAAAAACCTAATTATGATAAAGGGTGATTAATTGATACGTATGAATTTTAACCACTTATACTACTTTTATATCGTAGCAAAAGAAGGCTCTATAAAAGCATCCGCTGAAAAACTACATGTCTCTCAACCCACAATCAGTGATCAAATTAAGCTATTAGAGGAATATTTAGACTGCCAGTTGTTTGAACGTAAAAATCGAAGCCTCCAGGTTACAAAGGAAGGTAAGTTGGCCTTAGATTATGCAGAGAAAATCTTTGAACTTTCTAAGGAGATGATATTTCATCTAAAAAATAAGATGAAGCTTCCTAAAAGTAGTCTTGATATAGGAATCACACGTCATATGTCCCATTATTTTTTATATGAAACGATTCTTCCCCTTTTTAAGCAAGAGGAGGTTTCTATTAATTTAAAAGAGAATGAGAGGCATCTCTTATTGGCGGACTTAGAAGAAGGAAATATTGACCTCGTCTTTACTGATGACAAGTCTGCTATTTCTAATTCAATGAGCTCATATAGAGTAGGAGTTAATAAAACATTTGCCGTTGCTCATAAAAAATATAAAAAGTACAAGAAAAGTTTCCCTAACAGCCTAAACCAAATACCCTATTTTAATTATACTAATGAGTCATATTTAAAATATGAGATTGATCTTTTTTTCGCAAAAAATGGAATAGCTCCAAGAGTTATTGGCGAGTCAGATGATATTAATTTACTAGAAGTAATTACTAAACAAGGGCTCGCTTTTACAATCCTTCCAGAGGTGGCCAAAAATCGTCTATGCCTCGGTCAAGATATAATTGTCTTAGGTGAGTTGGAGGAATTACAAACATCAGTTTGGGGAATAATTAAAAATTCTTATGAAGGTCTAGGTTATAAACTTTTAACGAAGCAATTAAAGTAAGGAGAAAAATGTGAAAAACAAGATTGAGCTCATTACACCTAATAATTTTGAGCAAGAAGATCATTTTTATCCAAAAGCTCTTAACTCACAGTTGCACGCCATGGTAAGTCACTTTTTTAATTTAGATCATGAAAGAATTATTAACAGATATAGCCACCTAAACCCTAAGGTTAGTAAAGATAAATTAAAAGAAGTTTTAACTTATCAATCTAAACATTTCTTTTGGGGAGGTTCAGACCTTTTTTACGTTACGACTGAGACTGGAAACAGAAAGATGGTTATTCTTGAAACCAACTCTTGCCCCTCTGGCCAGAAGTCCATGCCTCCTCGTAGTGACTCCGATGAACATCGTGGTTATAAATATTTACTTGAAAATTCCTTTTTACCCGCTTTAAGGAAAAAGCGCCTTCCAAAGGGTCACCTGGCCGTCATTTATGATAAAAATTATATTGAAACTTCAGGATATGCACAGACGCTGGCCGATATAACAGGAGAAGAAGTCTATTTAGTTCCTCACTTTGATGGTGAAAAACAAATCATCACATTCGAAAATGGTGTTATGATGATTGAACTTGAAAATCAAAATAAAATTCCCATACGTGCAGCATTGAGATATGTAACTCAAAAACCATGGAATCGTATACCAGTAACAAGTAAAACATTTATTTATAATTCAACTCTTGTTTGTTTAGCAGGGGGAAGAAATAAGCTTTTAGCAAACAAGGCCTACGAGGTTTACAACTCTGAAATTATGAATTTTGGCCTAAAAATAAATACCCCTGAGACCATTAAGGATGTCAGTAAACTTGAAGTACCATTATGGGTTAAAAAATTTGGTGGAAAGGCCGTCATAAAAATTCCTTATTCAAATGCTGGACAAGGAGTTTTTACTATTACAAATGAAAAAGAGCTTGAAAACTTCATGGCCATCGACTATCCCTATGATCAGTTTATTGTCCAAAGCCTTATTGGTCACTATGAATGGAGCTCTACAAGTGAACAGGGCCGATTTTATCATATTGGTACGGTTCCCAACAAAAAAGGTAATATTTATATAGCTGATCTTAGAGTCATGGTTTACTCATCACCGGAAGGCTTCTTTCCTTGTGCAATTTATGCAAGAAAAGCGAGAAAACCTCTTCAATCAGTTTGCCCTCAAGATAGCTGGGATGTGCTTGGGACGAACCTATCGATAAAAATTTCGGAGAATGAGTGGAGCTCTGATCAATCGAGACTCATGTTAATGGATCGCAAAGACTTTAATGCGCTCGGCCTTGGTACTGACGATCTCATTGAGGCCTACATTCAAACAGTTTTAACTATCGTTGCGATTGATAAAATGGCACAAAACCTATTAAGTGCCAAAGGCACCTTTAGATTAAAGCTTTTTAAATCACTCGATAATGATGAATCATTACTAAAAGAAATTATGATTTAGGAGAATGGATATGAATAAAGTTTTAATAATAAAAACAAAAGAAATATTAAAAATATCTTCTCTAAAGAGTGGAGAAGTTCATAGGTTCCACATTCAGCTTTCCGATAATTCTCTGGGGGTTCCTTGGAGGGTTCCACTTATTATTGTGAAAGGACAAGAAAAAGGACCTACAGTGGGTCTAACTGCCGCAGTTCATGGAAATGAACTCAATGGTATTTCAACTATATTTAAACTTATAGAAGAAATTGATCCAAAGAAGTTGAAGGGTAATCTTGTTTTGGTTCCCATTAGTAATGTCCCTGGTTATTTAATGAACCAGAGATATTTTTCTGATGGTGTCGATTTAAACAGAATTATGCCCGGAAAAGAAAAAGGTGCCTCAAGTCATATTTATGCTCACTTATTTATAAAAAAAATTGTTAAAAAGTTTGATTATTTATTAGACCTACATACGGCCAGTCATGGACGAGTTAATAGCCTCTATTTAAGGGCCGATTTAGAAAATGAACAAACAAGAACCCTTGCATTTCTTCAAAACCCCCAAATTATTGTACAAAAATATGAAATACAAGGGACTCTTAGATCATGGGCAAATGAAAATGGGATACCTGCAATCACTATTGAAATTGGAAATCCAAGTGCATTTCAACACTCTCTCATAGATGAAACATTAGAGGGCATTCTAAATACACTTCGATACCTAAAAATGATTGAAGGTAAAGTAAAAGACATGGTAACGTCCGCAACAATCTGCGATCATTCATATTGGCTTTACACTAAAAAAGGTGGCGTTATTGATGTTCTTCCAAACCTCGCCGAAAAAGTCACACAAGGACAAATCGTTGCAAAAGTTTATGATGTTTTTGGACAAGTTAGAGAAGAAATTATAGCTGATCGAGCAGGTATTGTTATAGGAAAAAATATTAACCCAAGCTGTGATGCTGGCACGAGAGTACTTCACCTAGGAATGAATATTATATCTCCTATTCCGGAGAGCATTCCTGGAAGTAAACAGTTTAATCCTACGGATGTATAATCTTTTAAAATGAATTATCTATTCCACGAATGAAATCGTCTTAACCATTTAAAGGTCGTCTCTGATGTTTGCTTTTTCTTCCAATTTCCTGCTAAATATTTATTGGCCTCACCCATAGTAGGATAAGCATGAATAGTTCCCAGTATTTTATTTAACCCAAAGTCATGTTTCATGGCCGACACAAATTCTAGTAATAGATCTGAGGCATGATTTCCAACTATCGTTGCACCAAGAATTTTATCCGTCCCTGGACGAGTTAAAACTCTCACAACACCATAGTCTTCACTATCAGCTATGGCCCTATCTAAATCATCAATTTCATATGTGGTTAACTCATAGTCGATATCATCTCTTTTGGCCCTTTGTTCATTTAAACCAACACTCGCCACTTCAGGATCTAAGTATGTGGCCCAAGGTATGACAGAATAATCTACTTTAAACTTTTTCAATTTTCCAAAAAGTCCATTCACAGCACAATACCAAGCTTGGTGTGAGGCCGTATGAGTTAACTGATAAGGGCCAGTTACATCACCACAAACATAGATATTTGGAAAATTCGTTTGTAAAAACTCATTGGCCTCAATACTTTGGTTTTGTCTGAGCCTTATTCCAAGTTCTTCTGCTCCGAAACCTTTAACATTAGGCATTCGTCCTATGGCCACTAAGATTTCATCGAACTCAACCTCACTATCCTTTCCATCACGCTCAAGAATTAATACCTTTTTACCTTCTTCAACCTTTACCCCTTTGGCCTTATGAGAAGTAAGAACTCTAACACCCTCGTTCCTAAATCTCTCTTCGATGATTTGACTGACTTCAGGGTCCTCAATACCCATTACCCTCTCCATCATCTCTACCAGTACGACATCGCTTCCTAATCGCTTAAAACTTTGGGCCATTTCACAACCAATAGGGCCACCCCCTAATACGACAAAACGTTTTGGTAACTCTTTAAGCTCCCATAAATTTTCTGATGTTAAAGGTTTTATTTTTTCAATACCGGGTATCGGTGGTATAAATGGGCTTGCTCCAGTAGCAATTGTTATATTTTGGGCAGTGATGACCCTGCCGTTAACTTCAACTTCCCAAGGTCCTATTATTTTTGCGCTACCACTAATACACTCCACACCTAAATCGGTATACCTTTCAACAGAATCATGTGGTTCAATTTTTGATATAACCTCGTGTACACGGCCCATAACTTCTTCAAAGTTAATTTTGGGTGAGGTGCTCTCTAAACCATATTTACTTGCATTTCTCATTTGATGGGCCAGCCTAGCAGATTTAATAATTGCTTTTGAAGGGACGCAACCTGTGTTTAAGCAGTCTCCCCCCATTTTATGTTTTTCTATGAGAGCAACCTTGGCCTTAACTGCAGCACATATATAAGCTGTTACTAACCCACCAGAGCCGGCCCCAATCACAACCATATTATAATCAAACTTTTTAGGTCTCTTAAAACCCTTATACACTTTTTTTCTGTTGATCATTTCAATAGTTTTTTTAGCAACTAGAGGAAATACTCCGAGAAGAGCAAAAGATCCTAGAATTTTAAAAGAAATAATTTCACTTAAAGAATCTATCGTACTTAATTGTAGACCAGCATTAACATATACCAGAGTTCCGGCCAGCATACCAATCTGACTAACTAAAAAGAAAACTATTGTCTTCATTCTCGTTAGGCCCATTACGAGGTTAATGACAAAAAATGGAAATAAAGGTATTAATCGTAAAGTAAAGAGGTAAAAAGCACCCTCTTTTTCAATCCCCTGATCAATAGGATCAATATATTTTTTAAACTTTCCTTCTACATAATTTCTTAAAAGAAAACGACTCATTAAAAATGCTAATGTCGCCCCAATAGTACTCGCAAAACTTACAAGAACTGTTGCTGTCACAAGTCCAAACAAAGCTCCTGCTACTAAAGTAAGTACGGCCGCTCCTGGTAAAGAAAGAGCTGTTGTTAAAACATAAATCAAAAAGAAACCAACTAGAGTAAGTAATCTATTTTCCCAATAATAGTTTTGAAAAAGTTGTTGATTCTGTTTTACATAATCTAGAGTAAAGAAATCTGAAAGGTTATAATAGTTAAAAATAAGCGCGATTAGTAAAATTACTAAAATTAAAAATATCTTGGGAAATAACTTTTTCAACACACCCTCCAATCACACTAATCAATTCCCTTATTATATTCTAATTTACACTATTTTTGTAAAAAGCTAGATCAAGTGAACTTCTTGACTTCTTTGGTTGGATCAAAATGAAGCGGAGGTATGCTGGGGCCTTTAAAGGGCCCCAGTTATTTTTAGTAATCGTATCTCGTTTCAGAACAAAAGTATCGGTCTTCTCTTTCTTCCCAGTTCCAATCATCTCTCAGGCGAGCACACTCATCGTATCCTCTTCTACATGACATTGAATAGAACCTCTCAACAACCTCATCATAATAACCATCAACGAGCTCATAGTTACAATTATCACTATCTGAATATCTATGAAGATAGTTATTAAACACAAACCATGGGTAGTTATTATACCAATGGAAGCCATTTCTGTAATTATAGTTCCACCTCAACCATCTATCTCTATAAACATGATTTCGAGGAACTCTTGTCCAAAATGATCTAGGGTTATACCAATTTCTGTGGTGAGTTCTATTGTATCTATGAGGTGTGTGGTTATATCTAGGAACATGACCTCTATTATAAGATCGGTTTCTTTCCCTGTTGATATGTCTCCTATAGTTTCTATTATGAGAACGATTTCTTTCTCGTCTGTAGTCTCTATTATGAGAACGGTTTCTATTTCTTAGTGCTCTCCTTCTATGACCATTGGCCTTTTCTATTGATTCAGTTTTAACTAGTAAATCTGAAGAATAGGCCTCGGGCATTAGAAAAGTACTAACTGCAAAAATAATTGCTGCTACTTTAAGCATAACTTTTCCCCTTTTATAAATTTATGGCCTATATAAACTGATTAGATCCAATCAGTGTAGAGAAATTAAGTTTAAAGGCATAGATAGTGTTGATTGGTGCCAAATTGGCCCTAGATTAGAAGAGAATGGTTACCCCGAACTCATTATTAAAGGGGTTATAGTAAAAGGTTGTCGTTTGTTCTTTTGCTTTTGAAAGATTTGAAGGGGCCGTCCAAATCTTGATCTCTGATATAAGTGTACCCAAAGCAAAGTTTCTGATGCCATCACTTCTTCGATCATCAATAAGCCATATTGCCGCACCACCCAATAAATTCACAAGACCTGACAACAAATGGTTAGTTAAAGACTTTTCATAGGCTTCTCTAGCAATGGCCTTCGCTAAAGCATCCTTCGATTGAGAATAATCATCATAAATAGATTTCGTTAAAAATGGATCTAGTAACATTGAGCCGACGGCCAAAGTTGATTTGATAAAATCTACCCCCGCATCAAATTTCTTATCATCTTTTTTCGTTGAAAAATAATTATAAGCATTTAAGGCCATTCCTACAGAAAATACTCCTAAGAAACTAGTATTCCAAATAACTGCTTTTTTCTGTTCCTTTAACAGCTTATCCTGAAATTGGTGCTCATTAGCAAACGATGAATTGTAAAGTAGTCCAAATATGATAGAAAGAAGTAAAACCTTCATAGCGCCCGAGGATGTCAAATGAGACTATTTTTGTCACTTCTTTTCTTTAGTTTTTTCTCTTATGCCAGCGAGCCATGGAGAGATTATGATCAAGTGGAACAAAATAAAGAAGCACCACGTGCTCACTTTTTCCACTACGATAACATCCAGGATGCTCTAGAAGACAAAAAAGAAAAAGCGAATAACATCATCTCATTAGATGGAGTTTGGAATTTTAAGTTTTATAATAACCCACTGCTTGCAAATGAAGCTTTATTTGCCAATGATATCAAATGGCAAAACATCACTGTTCCTTCAAACTGGCAAATGCAAGGGTATGGAAAACCAATATATCTTAATTGGCGCTCACCTTTTACAAACCTCATCATTCCCAAATTAAAAGCACAGGGAAATGAAACAGGGATCTATCAAAAAACCTTTACCCTTCCTAAGAACTGGAAAAAGAAAAAGGTTTTTATTTATTTTGGTGGAGTCCAATCCTCTCTAGATCTTTGGGTAAATGGAAACCGAGTTGGTTATTCAGAAGATAGCATGTCCCCTGCTGAGTTTGATATCTCTTCTTACCTTCAAGAGGGTATCAACGAAATCAGGGCCAAAGTTGTGAGATACTCAACCGGATCTTTTCTTGAAGCACAAGACTTCTGGAGGCTTAGTGGAATCTTTAGAAGTGTTTACCTCTACTCTACTCCTAAAACTTATATTAAAGACTTTTTTATACAAGCATCTTTAGACAATGATTATAAAAAAGGTATCTTTGATGCTCAGTTTGATATTAAAGGTGAAGAAAATGTTACCGTTAATGTAACTTTATTAGAGAAAGACGGAAATGTGCTTTTTACCCGAAATCTTAAATGGCCTTATAAATTAATTACAAGACACTTACCTATAAAGGCCTGGAATGCAGAAACCCCTCAATTATATAAGACTCTGATTGAACTTAAACAAGGTAATGAAACAATTGAGGCCACAAGTATTAATGTGGGCTTTAGAAAAATTGAAATTAAAAAAGGACAGTTTCTTCTTAATGGAAAGGCCATCGCATTTAAAGGTGTTAACCGCCACGAGTTTGACCCTGATACAGGAAGGGCCATAAGTAAGAGCTCTATGCTCCAAGATGTCCTATTAATGAAAAAGCATAATATCAATGCTGTGAGAACTTCCCATTACCCCAACGACCCTTATTTCTATGAGCTCTGCGATAAGTACGGTCTCTATGTTTATGATGAGGCCAATATTGAGGCCCATGGACTTTGGCTTGCGATGAAAGCACCTATGTCGAGAAAAAAGTTTGAAAAGGCCGTGTTGAGTCGTGGTCTTTCAATGCTTCATCGAGATAAAAACTTTGCCTCTGTACTGATTTGGTCTATGGGAAATGAAAGTGGTGGAGCTGGAAAAAATTTAAAAAAATTATATAAGAAAATGAAAGAAATTGACCCTGTTCGCCCTATTGCTTACGAGGGACGCTTTCTTCCTGCTCGAACTATTCCTTCCAAATTCGATATTCTTACAAGAATGTATGCTGATATTTGGGAAATTAAAAAACTTATTAAAAAAGATCCCAACCG
>JAURDE010000011.1 GCA_030828105.1 Bdellovibrionota bacterium
AACCTCATTGATATCAAAATCACAATTTTTATCAATAGAGAGACAGTGAGATTTGAGGCCAAGGATTTCTAAAAATCTAACTTGGGCCCTCACGGCCGCATGATCAGATTCAAAATAAAAAAAGTGAAAAGGACTTTTGTTTTCTTTAGCATCAATGGCCAAAGACTTTACAATACTATTGATTCCTTCAGTTGCACCAGAATGCCAAAATATTTCATGAGATTTTCCTAGACCTAAAATTTTTGTAACTAAGGCCTGAGAATTAAGTTGGCGAAGACGGCTTGAACGGCCTGATGTATGCTCTGAACTGGGGTTAAAAACAGAAAAATCCCCATTGGTTAACCAGTCTTGAACTGACTCACACAATGGGGATGTAGCATTAAAATCAAAATAAATACGATTACTGGTTAATCTCTCCAAAAGACTTCCTTACATTATCCTCAGTGATTGGCTGAGAATTAATTTGATTAGAAGCTTCTATATTAGTATTTATACGGTTCTGTCCAGCATTGATTGCTTCTTGAATTTCCGATTCTTTGGACTTTCTCACAAGATCACCTAGTGAAGTTGTTGATAAGTATTCCCTCATGATAATACCAAGATTTTGGAAATAGTTACGTGAAAGATGATATTCGACTGTATTGGCCATTTCAGCTTCTGAACCTAGGATATCTTTTGCAGGGTTAATATTCTCTCCTACGCAATCTAGAATGTCTTTTACAGTAATTTCATCCATTGATCTTGAAAGAACATAACCGCCTCCAGGTCCTCTTACCGACTTAACCGTTTGACCATTTCTAAGCTTTCTGAAGAGTTGCTCAAGATAGTGTAAAGAAATGTTTTGCCTGGTTGAAATCTCCTGTAACCTTACAGGGTTTCCGTTGCTGTGTGCGGTTAGATCAAGCATGGCCCTAACTGCATAACGTCCTTTTGATGTAAGTCTCATTGGTCATCCTCCATAAATCCAATTAAAACTGAAAAGTAATTATTTAATTTTCAGTGTAATTCCAAGTTCTTCCGTTGGCCTAGAAATTACCAGTTAATAAGGGAGATAAAATTTCTTCCCTCAAGTTTAGAATATTATCACTCGTCAAAATGGACCACGTCAATAGCTCAAATATTTAGAATTTAACAAATTTCATCCAATTTAAGGTTAGATTAAGTTAAGAGATCTTAACTTATCAATATTTTTAGGTTTTTAAGGCATTGAACAAATAAATTATAACATACTCTTACATTAATTAAGGTCATACCAGAGTGTTTTAATCGGAATATTTTTCCTAATATAAAGGCCCAAGATCTTTCAGTGAATAGTTTCTTGTAGTGTTATTTTGATTTTCTTTTTGTTCATTAACTTGAATATCGAGTTCGTAATACGAAAACTCCTCACCCACCTCATTTTGTATTTCTTTTAAAAATGGCCTTCCCCACTCAACAATAAAAAATTCTTTATTTTCAAGATAAAGTGGAATTTCTAAATGAATTACTTCTTCTGAGTTTTTAAGTCTAAAAAAGTCTGCATGAGCAATTCCGCCTTTCTCATGGACTATACTATAGGTGGGGCTTTGAGTGGGATCACCGTTATTACCTACAAACTTTTTTGTAAAAGTAGTTTTACCTGCACCGACAGGTCCTGAAAGTATAAGCACTGCAGGCTTATCTAAAAGATCCCTAACTTCTGATACGATATACTCTAGATCATTTTCGAGTACTTTTTTCCAAGCTCTTAATTCCTTCATGTAACATTCCATCATAAAAATTAAATTGTTACTTTCTATTTTCCATTTCTATGAAGGATTCTGAAAGGTGATCAATAATTGCCCCTGCAGTCATACTCCGAGTTCCAAAGACCTCACTGGCCCGCTTACCTGCAAGAGTATGGGCCATAACACCGAGACAAATAGACTCATAAAAAGGATCCGGCCTTCTAAAAAGCTGGCTCGATGCTCTTTCTGGCTTCACCTGTCCCAATAGACCGCCAATCATACCAGCAAGAACATCACCACTTCCACCTGTTGCCATTCCATCATTTGGAAAATAATTGATAAAAACTTCACCAGTCGGAAATGCAATAAATGTACTTGAGCTCTTTAGAACGATACAACAATTTAAAGAATCTACCACATCTTTGATTAGATCTATTGGGCCTTCTAAAACCTTTTCCTTATTCTGAGATACAAATTTAGCAAACTCTCCAATATGAGGAGTGATAACTGTTGGGGCCTTACGAGATAAAAAAGTATTTTTGTCTTTTTCTAAAGATAAAACCTTAATAGCATCTGCATCTAAGACAACCGGCCCACCAAAGTTATTAAGAACATACAAAACTATTTCTCTTGTTTTTTCACTTATCCCCATTCCAGGGCCAATGACAACAGAGTCATATTTTTCCATATCTCGTAAATTGCTCTCTACGACTTTTGGATTTTCAGTCGATGGAATTACTCCAGTCATTACTTCCGGCAAAACTTTTGATGATAGGTCTAAATAATTTGTTTCCCAAGTAACAGCAGTCACCAGACCAGCACCAACTTTCAAAGCGGCTTCAGAGGCCAAGCAGAGAGCACCACAAAGTCCTGGGCTTCCACCAATTACGAGCACATGCCCAAAACGATTTTTATGATCGAATTTATTTCTTTTTTTAAAAAGAAGTTTATTTTCAATTGGACTTAGGAGAAATTTATCTCCTCCTTGATAGGCTTCTTTAGGTATGCCTGAATAGATAGGAAGAATCTTACCTCCATATTGAGCACCTTTACCGACGTAAAGTCCAAGCTTTGGAAGACATACCGCCAAAGTTACGTCAGCGTAGATTGCGGCACTACTAATTTCACCAGTATCACCATTCACTCCTGAGGGTATATCAACGGAGATAGTAATTGTTTTACTTTGATTAATGATATTTATAATTTCGAAAAGGTAGTTAGAAATAGGACTTCTAAACCCTGTTCCTAAAATCCCGTCCACAACAATATACTCATCTTGAGTTTGGGTAAAATAGGAGGATATTTGCTCCACGTTTCTAACTTCACTAATTTTAACTCCAAACTTTTTGGCCATTGAAATTTGATAAAGGAGCTCTTTTGAACCTTCTTCTGGAAACAATATAAAGGCCCTGCATATATATCCTTTATTTTGGAGGTGCCTTGCAATTGAAAGAGAGTCAGCACCATTATTTCCCTTTCCAATCATGAAGACGAGTTCCCCATATTTTTTATGAGATAAATGGTTTTCTATGATATAAGTGGCCCCACTATTACCAACCGTTTCTATGATAAGATTTTCCGAATATCCATATTCAGAAGCAGAGTTATTCTCAATTTCTTTCATTTCATTTTTATCGACGACTCTCATGGGGTACTTACCTTTTGATTAAGCTTACCATTTGGCGAACAACCTTATCTAATCCCTCAAAAACACTTTGAGATATAATCCAGTGGCCTATATTATACTCTTCAAAAAGAGCTTGTTCTACAAGAGGACCGGTAGACTCAAATGTCAATCCATGTCCTGCATGAACATGAATTCCTTTTGATTTTAATTTATTATAGGTATTCTCAAATTGAGTAAGATACGAGTTCCAATCATTATTTTCTAAATATGCTTTTGCATAATCACCTGTATGAACTTCTACTGCATCAATAGAGGATCCCATCTGGATGGCCATATCGTTGATCTTTTCATTTGCCTCTAAAAATAGAGATATTTTAACACCGTCAATAGAAGATTTTAGAGCATCACAGGTTTTTTTTACTTTATCGTACTGACTTTTATCGAGGAGATTGAGACCACCTTCTGTAGTTTTTTCTTCTCTTTTTTCAGGAACAAGACAAACCCAACTTGGTCTCGCTTCTTTAGCAATATCCAATATATCCTCTGCACAGCCCATTTCCAAATTTAGGGGTTTATTAAATTGATCTGTTATCTTTTTCACATCGAAAACATCTTGATCTTGAATATGTCTTCTATCTTCCCTAAGATGAATCGTTATTTGGTCACAACCATTTTCCAAACAAATACGTGCAGCATGATCTAAGCGAGGATAAAACTCTCCTCTTGCCTGCCTAAGAGTGGCCACATGATCGATATTGACACCTAATCGAGGCATTTTATACTCCTAAGCTAACTCTTTAGAGACGAGATGGACAAGTTCATTGCATAGCTCTTCAACTTTTACTTCGCATTCACCTTCAACCATGACTCTTGCTAGGGGCTCAGTTCCTGAGTACCTTAATAATACTCGACCTTTGCTTCCTAGAGAGCTTTTTACTTGATTTAGCTTTTCTTGAATACTCTCTACACTTTCAAGGGGAGGTTTATTGGTTACTTGAGCACTTTTTGTAATTTGAGGATAAAGATTTACTTCTTTGATTAATTCTGAGAGGGGCCTATTAAAATGTTTAATACATTCAATAACTTTAAGAGCACCGATGCAACCATCACCTGTCGTTGAGAAGTTATTAAAGATCACATGACCTGAAGGCTCTCCTCCAAGGATTGATCCATTTTCTCTCATAAACTCGATGATATAACGATCCCCTACTTTAGTACGCGCAAACTTTAGGCCCAATGACTTAATATAATTTTCCAATCCAAGGTTACTCATAACGGTACCTACAACTGTATCTCCTTTTTTGAGGTAACCTTGGTCCAACAAAAGCTTAGCAAATAGGCCAATAACTTGATCCCCATTAATCACATGCCCTTGTTTATCAATAATTAAGAAGCGGTCTGCATCACCATCAAGACAAATCCCTAGATCGGCCCTATACTGGTGAACGGCTTCTTGCGCCTCTTCTGGATGAAGACTTCCACAGTTGAGATTTATATTTTCACCATTCGGAGAAGTTCCAAGCGTAAAAACTTCTGCGCCAAGCTCTCTGAAAATCATTGGTGCAATCTTATAACCGGCACCATTGGCACAATCCAGGACAATCCTCATATCTTCAAGATCAAACTTATCATCAAAAGCATTTTTCGTATGAACAATATAGCGTCCAAATACTTCATCAAGTCTCTTTGCCCGACCTAATGTATTGCCAAGGTGTTGCGGCATCAATTCAGGGTTCGATATATATTCTTCGAGCTCTTTTTCTACATTGTCAGGTAGTTTAAATCCATTATGATCAAATATTTTAATACCGTTATCGCTATAATTATTATGTGATGCCGAAATCATAACACCTGCATTCGCCCTCATTGATCCTGTGACAAAGGCCACTCCTGGAGTGGGTAGTGGGCCTGTAAGAATGACCTCCCCACCTTGTGAGCATACACCTGCTGAAAAAGCTTGTTCCAACATATAACAACTTAAGCGGGTATCCTTTCCAACTATTATAATGGGTTTTTCTTTGTTACTTTTTTTCTGGAAATAATAGGTTACGGCCCGACCCAGCGCTGTAGCAATTTCGCATGTCATTGGATAGACGTTGGCCTTTCCTCTTATTCCATCAGTCCCAAAAAGCTTTCTATCACTCATCCATTACTCCTATAGTTGGGGAACAAAAACCTTAATATATTCAGGGTAAATACGCAAAAGCTCAACACCTTTTGGGAGTTCTACTTCAACTTTTGCATTTAGGGCACCTTTTTCTCCTTTTGGTGTAATAAGTTTCATGTTTATTTGATCCTGTTTAAGAAGATAATTATCAGGCACTAAGACGTCTAGCGTTAAAGATGGGTTTCCTTCTAAAGCCTTCATGTTTTGGGGTATAGAAAGGGCCATATTTTTTAACCTTTGGGCCCTTTTTTCAGGCCTCACCATAATTATAACTTCAATCTCTATACCCTCATCAAATTCATAACGAGGATCATTTAGAGATATTTTCCTTTTAATTTTAGTCTTCGATGACACAACTTTGTCTAAATCAATTGGATTTGTCTGAAGCTTTTTTAGTTTTTTCAAGTTTTCCCATGCCCCTAGGACCTCCACCTTTTTTGGCCTGTACTCTACCTTTTCCAGAGTTAGGCCTTGCTTAAGTTCCCCAATAAGCTTGGACTCAACTGGGATAAGTTTTTTTCTTGTTGGGGATAGGCTTATATCAATATTTTGAGGACTATATTCCATAAGTTCTGTGCCAAAAGGAATAGAAATTGTATTTTTTTTGATAGCAAAATTTACTCTTCTACCTTTTAGTTGGAATAAATCTAAAAAAAGGTAAGGATCATATTTATCCATTTGCTTTAAAAAGAATTTTGTACCTTTAATTTTAACATTAATTTTCTCATCACTAAGTTTAGCTATACTCATTCCTTGAGGTTTTTCAAATACAAGGGGAATATCTTTTTGCATAGTGTATGTTTTTGAATTGAGAACATAAAACCAAAGTAAGATCGATATACCGAAAGATAAAAGAAGAATTTTTTTATTCAATTGCAAGGACCTTTCTATTGTTTTGATTTCCTCGTATCCAAAACTTGAGCAAATTTGACCTTAACACTTTTATATCATTGCAAAAAATACTTTTCGCATTGTGAAAGAGTCTTATTTCTTTTGTTTCTTCACTTAAAGTTAAAACTACCGCATCCGTAACCTCTGCTAGTCCTAAAGCAGCGCGATGCCGAGACCCAAAATGTCTAATGCCATCTCCTGACCTAGAAAGGGGTAGAAAAATACCTGCAGATAAAATTCTTCCTTTACCAATAGCGATGGCCCCATCATGAAGAGGTGAATCAACACTTGCTAATGCAATAAGAATATTAGCATTAATCTTAGTATCCAAAATTGTACCATTGACCGTATAGTTAGAAAGACTTTGACCATTCTCAAAAATAAATAATGCTCCATTTCCTTTTTCTTGTAATACCCTCACCGCCTCAATGACTTCTTCGATCTCAGTATGAAAACGGTTCTTCTTTATTCCTCCAAGGCTACCTGATGTTTTAAAAAATGAGGCCAGTCCATTACGAATTTGATCCTGAAATAAGACTAGAATAATAATAAAAATTGAGTCAAAGAAGTTTGAAAGTAACCAATTGAGTGCCTCAAAATGAAATGTAATACTAAGCAGAAAAAGAATAAACAAAGTCATAAGACCTAGAACAACCTTAGTCATTTTCGTACTACGCATAATAATAAGGGCCTTATAAATCAGGACAGTCACTAAAATAATATCAAAAATATCATTCCAATTGACTTGAGCAATAACGAGGTTGATAAGGTCAAACATAACGAAGTAAACTGTAGTATGTTTTTATAGGATACTCAAAACAATTCTCTATTAGATTATGTCATCACTATGCAGAAGACTGTGGATCTATTTGAAGAATAATTTATTATTAAGCGACTTTTTTTGATTCGTTTGAGTCCTGTACTGAGCTTTCAAGTTCTTCAAGGATCTTATCACTTATGAGTAGTTTTTTTCGAAGGGCCTCTCGAGAAATACCCATTTCTTTTGCGGCCTTTGATTTATTACCATTATTTCGTTTTATTTCTTGAAGAATCATCTCTCGTTCTGCCAAAGCGACTCGATCTTTTAATGATAGTTTAAAATTAGATATATGGGGAATTTCACCAAAAACTCTTTTCTTTGCTGATACATCCAAAATCGGTATAGCACCATTTTCTAGCTCCACTTCCGATATGACATGGGCCTTTGGGTGATATAGCACTGCCCTTTTCACTGCATTCTTAAGTTCACTCACGTTACCAGGCCAATCATATTCATTAAACTCATCCATGACCTTTTGTGAAAAACTTTTCAAAAGAAGCCCCTGTTCCTTACATTCCATTTTAAGATAATAGTCGATAAGTAATGCAATATCATCAACTCTACGTCTAAGCGGCTCTAAATTAATAAGGGCCGTTGACATATAATTATAAAGGCCTTTATGGAAAACGCCCTCATCTACAAGTGCACCAGGGTCTGTTTTACTTGTAAATATTAACCTTACGTCTAGGGAATACTTACTTCCTGGTATACCTCTCTCAATTAGTATTTCATGTAACTTTGATTGAATATCAGGAGGTAACATATCAACGTTACTAAATATGAGTGTTCCTCTTCTACATTTTATGAGTTTAGAGTCTTTATCATCAACTTCCCATTTATTACCCCATATTTCTTTGGACAGTGATTTTCTATCTGGGTTTGAACAATCTATAACTTCTATTAAATTAAGACCTCTTTGCCCCTCACCATGAATAATTTTGGCCAGGAGTTTCTTCCCTACACCCTCTTCACCTAATATTAAAACAGGTGTATCAATATCCTTTAATTTTATAATTGAGCTTCTTAGGCTCGTCACATGATGTGTTTTTCCTATGATGACATCCCTACGATTATAAGGAGTACTAAATCTTCTGATAATAGACTTTTCTGAAAGAGGCGTAAAATTGTGATAGACAGAACTAAAAACGAGAGAGAGTACTTTCATTATTTTTTCATCTTCTATAGTAAAACGATCCTCATTTTTTTTATTTAAAACCTGAATAACTCCAACAATTTTATCTTCTCTATTGTGGATGGGATGACAAATAATCGAACGTGTTTGAAAATTTAACTTCTTATCGAAAAAAGGATTAAATCGCGATTTATCATTTTTTACGTCAATATTAAGTGCCACACCTGTTGTAAAGACTGAGCCTGCAATTCCTAAGCGATAATCGAAGTGAAGGTTGAGCTTTTCGACCCCCATTGCGGCAACGGCCTCTAGTTCATTAGTTTCGACATTAATTAAAAAAATAGTTGCTCTTGAAGCATTCATAACACGACATACTTCTTCTAACAGACTCTCCACAAAGCCCTCTTTAGATCCTATGAGAGAAATATCCTTAAACAAAGACAAAAGTAAGCTAAATGTTTCAACTCCATCCGTTACCTCACTATAAGGTTCGTTGAGAGCTGAGACTAAAAGACAGTTTTTAACACGTTCAGGAGAAAAGCCAGCAACAAAGTACTCTAAAAACTTTTTCAGCTTAGGTTCTTCATCTAGTTGGACACCATAAATAATATCCTCATCTTCTAGAGCATTAGAAAAAGAGCGAACAATATCACCACTTAAATCGAGGTGAAGCTTTTTGTACTGTAGAGAGATTGATAAAGAGGTACCAACAGAGACTCTTTCTTTTGATTTGAACCCTAACCCTGTCATACTTATATCTAAAAGCATTGCATCTTCGATATATACTTTTTTTCCAAACTCATTTTCTTTCTCAAGAAGAAAGCGTAAGTTATCCGCTTTCTCGACAGGAATTCGAAAGGATTGATAAAATTTAAATTCACTGAGACCGTCAAATACACTCAATAGAAGCCTCCTACCAAGAAACTTCGGTATTCTGACCCTTTTTCTTAAGTAAGAAAGCTAAGTAACTTAAAGTTGTTAAACTTTTAACTAAATATTATTTAAATCGGTTTTCGTATCGGCAGATAATGGTAAATCATCTCTAAGATCATGGAGAAGAGCTGATTGGAGGGCCGGCTTAAAAAGGGCCCAAAATTCCTTATGACGTCTATTATCCGAACTAGGTAGCTCAAGGGTAAAAGTGGGAATACCTCTTTCATTACCAGCATAGTTACCTAAGCTTCCGGGGAAGAAGGGATAATCTTTTACACGATATCCCTTGGCCTTCTGGCTCATACTTTTTAATAAAGCGTTGGCCTTATATCCTACAACACCCTCAACATCAGAAATAAGCGTTGGGCCATCGTAGTCAAGCATTGTTAAAGGTGCATGTACAGATATAATCTTACTTGGTTTATAGCGCTTAATTAGATTAACCTGAAAGACAACTTCTGGCTCTGAAAGTGGGCTCTTTCCAGGAAATCTTCTTTTGTCACTTCTGTAGCGATTCTTCCATAACTTAACGGCCAAATCATTCCAGTCTGCGGTAGGAAAGTTTCTATTTATATCGATATGTCTATGATTGGTCCGTGTTGGGTTATCTTTAAAAAAAGAATCTGGATTCACTATGGGAGCAATAACAATATTTCGCTCGCTATAGTGCTCATTATAATTTTCAATTAAGTAATAAATCAGATCAAAGCAAAACTTTATGGGAGTAATTTCGTCCCCGTGAACTCCGCAGAGGACCATAGTGGTATCAATTCTATTTTTCTTTCTGCTTTCGTCTCCAAAACTAACCCAAATTAAAGGGTCACCAAGGACGGAGTTTCTTACGTGATGCCAACTAATATTTTTACATCGGCTACGCCCCCATCCCCAATGGAGAAATTTCTTATCAACTTTTTTGCAGTATTTTTTTACAGATTTATTATTATTTAAATTTTCCCATTCATACCGAGTTTTTTTTGGAATGAGCTTAACTTGTTCAGCTTTAGTCTTTTGTTCAACTATGATTGGTAAAGATTTTTGCTCACTAGTTTTTTCCTTATCTGCCTTTTGGCCCATTTTTTTAAAAAAGTTTATATTAGAGCAAGATGCTACTACTAAGATTATGAATACCAAAAGTTTCATTTTTATAATTGTCTTCACAACTCTAACCACCTTACGAGTTTCAATCGACTAAAAAAGGGCTATAGGAGAAACATCGGTTCAATGATAACAGATAATATGAACCAATTAAACATTTCTTAGTTCGGCAAGGCGCAAAATTGCTTGTGCATAGACTACCAATAAATTAATATGATTTTAAAGGAGTGAATCACATGAAAAGCCTGTTATTTCTTATATTTATATCACTTTCATCAATTGCAATGAGTCAAAGCGAAGAAGATCTACAAAAGCTCTCAAAAGAGGAATTAATAAAAAAGTATAGGGAACTACAACGCAAAAACCAACAATCCACAGAAGAAGACTTTGGTTTTGGCCAAATCTTTAAACAAATGAATAAAAGCTTAAAAAACCTATTTAATGATCCCTTTTTAAGAGGACTCGAGGACGACGATTTAGGAGTCTTTGGAATGGATAGCGATTTAAAGATGCATCAATATGAAAAAGATGGAAAATATATAGTCGAAATTGATACGACAAACATTGACCAAGAATCTTTAAAAATTAATATCAACAACGGAATTATTAGTATTTCTGGAAAAACAAAGATTGAGGAAAAGAAACAGCAAACAAATGGACAAAGCTTCATGCAATTCGAGTCAACATTTAGCAAAAGCTTCCCTGTCCCACAAAATGCTGATGAAGAGAAGGTAGATATTATAAACGAAAAGGGTGCCGTTAAAATCATTTTCCCCATGAAAAGACAAGGAAAGATGATCTAACTACTGGACTTCGTTTGACTCTAAATATTTAAGATTTTCTTCTTCAATATACACGCTTTGCTGACCATCTCTAATTATGGTGTCCTCAATATAGAATGGAATTTTTATTGCCCTATATTTCTTACCATTCGTAAGCCTGATCCAATAACCTTTCATCACCTTTTCAGCTAGTACTAAGTTAATAGGCTTAATACTTACGACATGGTTAAGATTGAGTAGAATCTCTTCTTCTCTTTCTCTTATAGGTTCATTTTCTTTAATTGACAGTAATGTAAATTTAGCAAATTCCATTCTTTCCTCTGTAGTTAAACGTCTCATTTATAACATTGGAAAGCTCTAGATTCTAGGAAAAATCCTTGGCCTAAAAAAATGACAAGCTAAATGACACATGATTATAATAACTTGGAGGGGCAAATAATGAATAAAAAGCTCATATTGGTTGTTCTAGTCGTTATCGTTCTAATAGGCACGAAGTGGGTCCTCTGGGATATGGAAGTTTCTTCAGGTAAAAGAGTAGGAAACCTAACTAAAATATCAAAAAAGGGAAAATTTCCATTTCTTAAAACTTGGGAAGGAACTCTTGATGAAGGTAGTGGTGATAAACTCACATCCTATTTTTCAGTTAAAGATGAGGCCATTGCCCAAGAACTTTATACTTATGAAGGAAAGGAGGTCATTCTCTTTTACACTCAGCATATTTTGGGCTTCCCAAGAGAAACTAACTACGTCATTGTCGCCTGGAAGCCCAAAGAAGAAGTAAAAGACACCGAGGTAGCAACGACTTCTTCCCCAATCATAAATGCTCTTTCGAAAACAATTTTTTGTAGTTTTTTAGGTACTCTCTATTTAAACAAAGACTTGTACGAAAGTGTCAAAGACCATATATCAAAAAACAACCTCTATTTATTAAAGCAGTATAAGGTTTGTAATAATTAGGTAAGAAATTTTGCTAGAGTTTGCTGGAGCTGTGCCTTATCAAGAGGCTTTGAAAGAAACTCTTTTGCACCTAACGAGGAGCATTCAACTTTTACGCTTGTTTGTATATCTGCAGAAAGCACTATCGTTGGTATATTAATTCCTTTATCATTCATTGCATTAAGCAAACCAAGTCCATCCATTTCAGGCATTAATAAGTCCGTTAGAACAATATCTGGAGTCTCATTTTCAAGGACCTTAAGAGCGGCACTTCCATTTTCGGCCTGAAGGACCTCGTGTCCCCATTCTGTCAGGCTTCTGACGATTCCTTTGCGTTGGTACAAAGAGTCTTCAACCACCAATATTTTAGCCATCCTAACATCCTTTTAGATTTTCGAATCTCATATAATTATTTTACAGGAGTCAAAATTTAAATCAAACGCCTTTTTTGTTTGACATACAGAACTTTTGTTTAATATATATAAGTCATGTATTTATGTTTATGTCATTCTATAAAATCCGAGGCCTTAAAAAGACTTACCAAAAAAGGCCTAACCTATGAACAGGCCATTAAAAAGCTAAAAATTGGCACGGACTGTGGTAGTTGCCTTAAGCAAGTTACGCGAAGCAATAAAAAGAACTCCTCTCAATAACTAGTTGTTTATCCTAGATCAAAATTCTAAAATATAGCGCTATGATTGAAAAAGATAATATCGTTGTTGAAACCTTTCCATTAGGGAGCTTCGCCTGCAATTGCTCCCTCGTCTATAACAAGCAAACAAAAGAGTGCATTGCCATTGACCCTGGTAACGATTATAGCTCATTTATGGAGCTTGTAAGAAGTAGAGAGCTTAAGCTAAAAAAGCTTATTCATACTCACGCTCACTTTGACCACATCGGAAGAAGCAAAGAAATCAAAGATGCCACAGGTGCAGATATTTACCTACACCAATCAGATGAGCAGCTCTATAACTCACTTAAGCAGCAGGCCATGTTTTTTGGTGAAGATGTTGGAGAAACTGGAGTAGTAGACCATTTCCTCAATGATGAAGAAGAGCTTTACTTAGATAATCAAAGCTCAAAAAATATGCTAAAGACATTTCATACTCCTGGCCATACGCCTGGGTCATGCTGTTTTTATACGGAAGAACTAGGTGCTCCTTTACTCTTTTCTGGAGACACCCTCTTTAAAGGCTCTATTGGTAGAACAGATTTCCCTGGCGGAAATTACGACGAAATAATGAAATCAATTAAGCAAAGACTGTTGTTTCTTCCTGAGGAGACAAATATCATCACAGGACACGGGCCCTCCACATCAATATATAATGAGAAAAAAGAAAATCCTTTCTTGAATTAAAACCACCTGGTGATTAAATATCTTTAAAATAACCACGTGGCGAAGAAAAGAAACCTCATAGCTGCTATTTTTTTTCATTCACCTTACATTGAACTCACAACAAGAGAATCAATATGATTTTCTTCAAACAAGGAGTTCAAATGAAAATATCTTTAACAAAAACTTTTAAGGCACTTGCTCTTGCTACAACACTTGTGTCTAGCTTGGCATCGGCCGATGACATTTATCTTGGTGATCCCGCCTATGGTGGTACTGGTTGTCCAGCAGGTACAGCATCGGTAACACTTTCACCCGACAGTAAATCATTAAGTATTCTCTTTGATGAATACATGGCAGAGGCAGGTGGCCGTAAAACAATGAGTAGAAAATCTTGTAATATCGCTGTTCCAGTCCATGTTCCTCAAGGCTTTAGTGTTTCGGTAATCGATGTAGACTATCGAGGGTTTAACTCACTTCCACGAGGTGCTCAATCTCGGTTTAGTGCAGAATACTTTTTTGCCGGTAAACGTGGGCCAAAATTTGTTAAGTCATTTAGAGGACCTCTTGATGATGAGTTTTTACTAGAAAGTAACCTAACTGCAACTGCATTAGTTTGGTCTGCCTGTGGTGCCGATGTTAACCTAAGAGTTAATACTTCTATGCTTGTTAGGACAAACAGAATGAGAGATATGGCCTTGGCAACGGTTGATTCTGCAGACATGAACGCTGGACTTGTTTACCATCTTAAATGGAAAAGATGTGGTAATGAAAGACTTGACGATGACTTTGGGTACTCTGCTCCAGATTATGAGCCAGAACCAATCAGAAATCCA
This sequence comes from Bdellovibrionota bacterium, assembly GCA_030828105.1. GTDB lineage: Bacteria > Bdellovibrionota > Bacteriovoracia > Bacteriovoracales > Bacteriovoracaceae > JAURDE01. The sequence goes on from JAURDE010000011.1 coordinate 14,259, forward strand.
TTCCCAAGAAGAAGATACAGATACTAAAACAAATGGCCCCACATGGGGCCATTTTATTTTAATCTAATTTTGGTTTAGGTAACAATGAAACCATTGCAATTGGTATAATCAGAAACATCCCACCTAAGAAATAAGGCGAGGCCGATCCATACTTCCAATACATCAACGAAGCTAACAAAGGTCCTATAACTCTCGCTAAGGCACCTAATGATCTAAATATACCAATAGATCTTCCCTGTTCTTCACTGGGTGAATAGAGAGAAACGAGTGAAGTTAAGCAAGGAATGGCCATGGCCGCACCTACCGCAAGAAAAAAGAGTCCCAGATAAAGCAACCAAGAGTTTTGAGTAACACCAATGAGAAAAAGACCTGGAATAATTGTTATAAGACCAATCAAGGCCATCTTTTTCTCACCTACTGTTCTGGCCTTTCTTCTCACCACTCCCCCCTGAACAAAGGCTATGAGAAAACCTATAAAGATAAACATATAAGCATTATCAAGAGAGGAATAACCTAGTCTTTCAACTGCTAAAAACGTAAGGGTAAACTCCATACCAGAAAAGGCCAACAAAAATAAAAAATGCCCAAAGTTGGTTAGGTTAATTTCAAAGTATGGCAATGGTTTAAAAAGAACAAATGGGTTGAAACTTCTTTGTACCTCCGCCTTTTTCTCCCCTCCAGAAGGTAGAGTTTCATTGAATTTCTTATATAAATAAACAAAATTAAAAGCAGATAATAAAAAGGCTATAAGGGCCGGCACAGAAAATGGGTTTACACCATAACTTGAAAGAATTGGGTATATCTTCGTTAAATCAATTAAACTAAAAATTCCGCCTAAAGCAGGCCCAATAATAAAACCTAAAGCGAACGCAATTCCAATAGTGGCCATTCCTTTGGAGCGGTTTTCTTTCTGAGTTACATCGGCAACGACAGCAGTTGCTGTCGATATATTTCCTCCCATAATACCACCTATAAACCTCGCCAAAACAAGTAAAGTAAAGGAGCCTGAAAAAAACCATAAAACATAACTAAGGGCCAATCCAGCTACAGATATTAATAGTACTGGCCTTCTTCCTATTCGATCACTTATTCCTCCCCAAAGAGGTGAAGCAATAAACTGTAAAAAGGAATATAATGCTCCCAGTGCCCCTCCAAATAACACAATTGATTGAGTGTAGGTTGCACCGGTACCTGAGGTTAGCCCTGTAATGGAATCAAATATCAATTTCAAAAAGAAATTATCTCTATCGACTTCTAAGTAGTGCTGAGCAAGCTGAGGAAAGAGAGGGAATATTATTGAAAACCCTACAAGATCAAGAAACAAGGTTAAAAATACAATTTTTAGAGCACTCTTGGCCTTATTATCAAGAGGTGGTGAATCCATTTTTTGTTCAGGCATCGCCATATAATCGTCCTTTTTTAACTCCAAATATGATTCCTCTCTTTCTTCAGAGCTACCATAGGAGTGGTTTTTTACTAATTCATAGAATTGTTCACACCAAGTTTCATCATCATTTAAACACGGAATAAGCTTTATCTTAACCCCTTGATCTTCAACATCTTTTTGTAGTTCATGTCCAATTTCATCTGTAGTTTCTAAACAGTCAGCAACAAAGCTTGGACAATAATAAGCTATATTCTTATCCCCTTTTTCCACTCTATCCATAGTGAATTCATCTGTGTAAGGAGTTAACCACTCTTCTGATCCAAACCGAGACTGAAAGGTCATAAATATCTTGTCTTCTGGGATTCCTTGGACACCCTTTTTAATAAGCACGAAGGTTTCATAGCAGTGTTTATAGTAGTCATCTCCCTTGTAGATAACTCTTCTTTTGGGAATACCGTGAAAAGAAATAATTAGAGAATCATAAGTCTGATCACTAAGTTCGTTGTTAATATTTTGAAGACTACAATTGATAAAGGCCTTTGATTTATGAAAGTTAGTGAAAAACTCGAATGGGGGTATCTTCACTCTCTTTTTGAGTTCGGTAAAGAAAAGGTCCATCCCAGAAGCTATGGTGCTTTCACTATATTGAGGAAACATAGGGATAATAACAAGCTTTGTGGCAGGGTTTTTATTTTCCTCAATATCTTTTTCCCAGCTATCCCAAATATCACTAATTCGTGGGGAGCTTAGTAGGTAGGCATAATCAAACTCAAGCCTTGGATCTTTGTTAAGAATTCTAATTTTTTCAGTAAACTTTCTCGTATTAGTCCTTAGAGGGAAATCCTCACCATCCCAAATCCTTGAATATAGTTTGGCCGAACTAGCAGGCCTAAAAGGAAGAATGAAGAAGTTAAGAATGATTTTCCAGAGAAACGGATTGATATCCACCACTCTTGGGTCCCCAAGAAACTCCTTTAAAAAAACCTTAACATCCTGAACTTTAGGTGTTTTAGGAGATCCTAGCTGTACAAATACTACTTTGGTTTTTGAAGTCATTATAATACCTTCACCCTATCTTTACTTGGGACTTTACTTGTTATATGCGTTAAACGTAAGTAAACGTTAATATTTTATAAAGATTTAGGGAACATCATGGCAAGGATAAAGAGTACATCTGAAAAAGGAAGATCTCGACAAGAGTTAGAAGATTTCTCACTGGGTCAAAACGATACACAATACCCGGTTTCCTATGATCCCGCCTTATTAGAGGCCTTTGAAAATAAGAACCCAAAGGCCTTTGCTTGGACAAGCTTTCTGTGTACTGAGTTCACTAGTTTATGCCCTAAAACGAATCAACCAGACTTTGCAAAAATCACCATAAATTACATTGCAGACAAACTAATGGTGGAGTCTAAGTCTTTAAAATTATATCTATTTAGCTTTCGAAACCATGGTGATTTTCATGAGGATTGTATTCAAAAAATATGCGATGACCTTGTATCACTTATGGGGCCTTGCTATTTAGAAGTTATAGGCGAGTTTACTCCACGTGGTGGAATAGCGATTTATCCTTACTCAAACTATTCGAATGGAACAGAAGAATATGATAGGCTAAAACAAGAGCGCCGTACGACTTACGCACCTGGTAAGTTTACTATGCCTTTTAATAGGATTTATTAAGGAGATAAAATGGGCCTTGGTGCAACTGAGATAATTGTTATTTTAAGTGTCGTTTTACTATTTTTTGGAGGAAAGAGGCTTCCTGCTCTTGGAAACTCTTTAGGTAAGGCCATTACCAACTTCAAAAAAGGCCTAAAAGATAAGGATGACGAACTAAATCCCTAAAAGAACTTTAATCTGCTCAACTACCTGGTCTGAGTCAAAAGGTTTCTCAATAACGCCTGTGCCCCCATTGGATTTAAGCTCGTTTAAATCTATGGTGATATCACCAGTTAAAAGAAAAAATTTACATTTAGATGACTTCTCGTTTTTCTTCATTTTTTCTAAAACGTTGGTACCTGTAATATTATCATTAAGATTTTGATCACAAAGAATAACATCAAAGGTCTCGGAGCCCACTAATTCCATTGCCTTATTCCCGTCTGGTGTTGATTGAACATTAAATCCCTCGAGGTCAAAAGAATCAGATATAAGTTCCAATAGATCATTTTCATCATCAACGATTAAAATTGAGAAATCTGAAGCGTCCATACTTACTCCTAAACTCTAAGCTTATTAATTTTAACATGTTACTGGTTTTATAGATAAAAAAAAGGTCATCAAAAAAACTAAGATGACCTTGCTACTAATCTTGATATTTTTTATTTATTATTCGATTATCTCGAGGACTGCTCTTTTCTTAAGTTTTGTTGAAGCAGCATTAAGAATCGTTCTGAGGGCACGTGCCGTTCTTCCTTGTTTACCAATTATCTTTCCTAAATCTGACTTATCCACTTTTAGCTCAACAACTGTCGTCTGCTCACCTACAATCTCATTAACGTGAACTTGATCAGGCATATCAACAAGAGACTTGCTTATAAAGGAAATTAAATCTTTTAACTCACTCATATCCAACGCTCCTTAAATAAGAACTTAAAACACTAAGCGATTTGAATTTTATTTTTTTTAAGAAGAGTTCTTACTGTATCCGAAAGAAGAGCACCATTTTGAACATACTTTTGGATTTTTTCTACTTTAACACCGATAAGAACATCTTTAGCATTAGGGTTATATTGCCCAAGTCTTTCAAGGTTTCTTCCATCTCTAGGACTTCTACTATCTGCTGCCACAATTGTATAAATTGGGGCGTGAACTCTACCACCTCTTGCTAATCTAATCTTTACCATTTGTACTCCTACTATTAAATCACATTAAGATCATGAGAGCCTAATGAGGTTAACTTAATTAGTCAACATATACTTAAACCATTTATAACGCTAAGTCTAAAAATATTTCTTACCCCATTTTCCATGCTTTTTGCCTTTCTTCTTTTTTTCGCCTTGCATCATAGGCATTCCATCCATTCCTGGCATCCCGGGCATCGAAGGCATCCCCCCTCCCTTCATCATCTTCATAAAGCCACCCATCATCTGCTCCATCTGCCTAAATTTGGCCAAAAAGTCTTTCACTGCTTGAATAGTACTCCCTGAACCTTTCGCAATTCTATTGATACGAGACTCTTTTATAAGCTTATAGTCAGTACGCTCTTCTTTTGTCATAGAGGAGATAATGATTTTCATCCTTTTCATTTCATTTTCTGCTGGACTGAGATCACCAACCTCCCTTAGAACATTACCCATACCAGGAATCATCTTTAAAAGTGAGCCCATAGATCCAAGGTTTTGCATCATATTCATTTGCTTGAGAAAATCATCCACGGTGAATTTACCTTTCTCAAGCCTCTTCATCATTTTTTCGGCGTCTTTTTCATCGATTTCGTCTTGGGCCTTCTCAACCAAAGAAACAATATCCCCCATATCCAAAATTCTTTTTGCCAGTCTGTCAGGATGAAAGAGCTCAAGATCCTTCATCTTCTCACCGGTAGAAATATAAGAAATGGGAACTCCTGTTACCTCACGAATAGATAAAGCGGCTCCTCCTCTTGCATCTGAGTCCATTTTTGAAAGAACAACACCAGTTAGTTCGATGGCCTGATGAAAGACTTTGGCCACATTCACTGCTTCTTGCCCAGTCATAGCATCTGCAACAAGGAGAACTTCAGGGTTAAGATCTTTAATCCCTTCTTTAAGGTCTTTAAGCTGCTCCATGAGTTCATCATCTACATGAAGTCGTCCAGCAGTATCGATGATAACAATATCTTTATTTTCAGCTCTGGCCGTGTCTAAGGCCATTAAGACAATGTCTTTAGGGCTCTTTGATAGATCTGAATCAAAGCAATCAACATTTACTTGGGCCGCCAATGTTTGAAGCTGTTTTTTGGCCGCTGGCCTAAAAGTATCTGCAGGAACAAGAAGTACATTTTTCTTTTTCTTGCCAATCAAATATTTTGAAAATTTTCCTGAAAAAGTCGTTTTACCTTGTCCATTTAGACCAACTATCAAAATAGGGACTGGACCTGTTCTATCTAAATTTATTTCTTGATTGGCCTCTCCCATAACTTTAGCAAGTTCATCATGCATAATCTTGATAAATTGCTCGGAGGGATCGACTCCCTTTATAACCTTCTCACCAATGGCCTTCTCTTTAACAGAGTTCACTACAGACTTAACGACCTTAAAGTTAACATCTGCTTCAAGCAAGGCCGTTCTAATTTCTTTCAGGGTCTCATCAATATTATCCTCCGTAATTTTGGCCTTACCTTGGAGGTTTTTAAATGCGTAATGGAACTTTTCAGATAGATTATCGAACATCTTATTTTCCTTATTTTCTAAAGAAGATTTTATAGCAGGGTTGGTCGGATTAATAAAGTAGAACTCGTGTTTTTAATAGGTTAGGCACCTTTTTTCAGGGTTCTATTATGAAAGTAGTCATCTATAAACTCGAGGCACTGCTTGGGATATCTAGCGGTATAAGAAAAGCGCCCCTTTTTAAAAAATAAATCAAATTTTTTGCCCCACATTGCAAAAATTGAAGGACATCCAAAAAACTTAGAACCAATAATGTCAGTCCACCCATCCCCAATAATAATGACATTTTCAGGTCTATGCTCTCCCACCATATTAAGTAGGCCCTGTATACCAGGCTTAATATGATCTTCTTCTGTGCCTTTGATTGCCTTAAAGAAATGCCTTAATCCCACAGACTCTAAGATAATCTCTGTCGATACCGGATCTCTTAGGGTCCAGATATAGAGGCTATGTCCACGATTTTGTAGTTCTTGTAACAATTCAGGTATACCCTCGTAGGCCTCATAATGGTGATGAAAGTGGGTTGTGAGGCTACCGAGGTTTTTTATCCATGTGCTTAATTTAAAACCAAAAGTCTTTTTAGCTGCTTTTTCCATATCTAAGACAGGTGTCGAAATAAGTTTCTTTAAGGCATCGAAATTAGAAACAACAGTTCCATCGAAATCAAAAATAATATGTCCTTTTTTATCGACCACCAAAGTATCCTTGACGTGGTTATTCTATTTGGTTAAATCGGCTTATATGGTCTACGAGTTTACGAATAAGTTGAAAAGTAAAATTAATAAGTTAAAAGAGAAAAACAAATCTATTTGTTTAGGAAGTATATATTTTGACTCACCTCTGCTTTTGGCCCCCATGTCCCAGATCTCTAATGCTCCCTTTAGATATCTTATGCAAGAACTAGGTTCAGGTGGTAGTGTCTCTGAGCTCATCTCTTGCCATGGTATTAATTACAGAAATCAAAAAACACTAGATATGCTTAAAGTCTGGCCAGAAGAGAAAAATGTAGGAATCCAGCTCTTTGGGGAAGATGCTGAAAGTATGAAAAAAGCTGCTGACATCGCCCAAACTTATAACCCTAAATTTATTGATATTAACATGGGATGCCCAGTCCGAAAGGTTGTTTCAAAAGGGGGAGGGTCAGCTCTGATGAAGGACCCCACAAAGCTTGAAAATTTTTTTAATGAAATTAAATCAGTTTTAAGTATACCTTTAACTATAAAAATTAGAACCGGCTGGGATACAGACTCAAGAAATGCCTTAGAAATAGTAAGTATTGCAAAGTCGTGCGGAATTGAGTTTGTTGCTATTCATGGAAGGACAAGAACTCAACAATATAAAGGTTCTGCTGACTGGAACTATATTGAGCATATAGCATCCGAAAATATTTTACCAATAATTGGTAACGGTGATTTACATGATCCCGTGTCGGTAAAGAAAAGGATGAAAAGTTCTTCATGTAAGGCCTTTATGCTAGGACGTGGTCCTCTTCGCTCGCCATTTCTATTCCTAGAGGCCATGGATGATACTAGTAACACATTTACGGCAAATGACTATTTCGAAGTTATCATGCGTTTATCAAGTCTTTATGAAAGCTATTTTGACGAAAAAAAGAATGTTATAAACTTGAGAAAGCATATTCTCTGGTTTTCACATGGATTTAAAAACTCTGTACACTTGAGATCTAATATTTTTCAAATTAAGGACCTTGGGGGCCTTTTAGAATTAAGTAAATCTTATTTTCTCGAACTAGGAGAAGAAACCAAGGCCTCACAATATGACTCAAGCTTCATGACATCAGGACATGGCTAAAACAAAAAATATTTAAAATTTATATATTCTAGGCCTTATACCGAAAAAACAGTCATGATTATTATAATATTTCTATCAATAGTATTGAATTCAGTTAGCGCGGAATCTCCTTACTTCTTTAATTGTGGAAAAACAAAAGAGGCCCTAAAAATCATTCAGGGTGCAATTTTAAATGATTCAAATTCAGAGGGTAAAAAGTATTCTGAAATGCAAAAAACCTATGATGAGTCCCAAGCAAAATTAATCCTTTATAAGGGTCTAATGGAAATTAAAAATTCCTACTGGCTTTCGAATCACGAACTTAAAAAAAATATCAATAATAAAACCCTCGACCAGGCCGAAGCTACGACAAAAAAAACAATTATAGCACAAGAAACCTTAGATCATTTAAACAAGGAAAACGATCAATTAGACTTGGATAAATGTTCTAACCAAAAGACTCTTCTGTGTGCATCATTTAAAAAAATTGGTTCTGATCAATTAAGAGAAGAAAGAAGGACCGCTATTGGTATGGTCCGAAACCTCAAATTTATTGAAAAAAACAATGAAACCGTTGAGGAAATGAAAGAAAACCTAAAGGACTTACCTACTCTCCAAGACCGTAGAGATACTTTGAAAAAGATTGAGGAGCTTAAATTCGAAATAATGGCCATAAAAGATTGTAAGATAGAATGTGAAAGAAAGAGGGAATTAATAAAACAAAAAAAAATAGCTCTTCAAAATAATATTGATTCAAACGATTCCAAAATTAAACTTATTAAGGCCCAAGAAAAGGTGGGAAACCTTTCTCTATTTAGAAATAATTCAGCAGTACTTAATAACCAAAATAATGCCAAGATATTAATAAGAAGAATTAAAAACTCTTTTATTTATGCCCGTCTTAGATCAAATCTACGCGACAAAAATAGATCGAAAAACGACCTTAAACTTTTTGAACTTGATATTAAAGACATTTACCAGGGGGCCTTCAAGGAGCTTGGCTGTAAAGGTAAATTAAATGCTAAAAATATCGAGTTATGTATTGAAAAAGGCCAGCATGACCCTTCTTTAGATCGATTAATCGCAGATGAAGAATCCAATTTAAGTAAAATTACCGAAAAGATTAACTCTATAACCGATTCTCCTTCCCATAAAGATATGATAAATATGAAGGACTCGCTGATATCTTATAATTTTCACTTTTGTAAAAGCACGAGAAAAGAAGGTGTTGTAAAAGACTTCACAATATGTGATCCGCCCAAAGGTCTCTCTAACTTAGGTAAACTTGCTAAGTTTGCAATTGACACTGGAGAGGTTGTTGCGTTTATGAATGATGAGCAAAAGATAAAGGGAAAATCAAAAAAGAGTATACAGAACGTCATGGAAGTCTGTAGTCATCCCTCAAATGCAAAATCAGTAGAATCATTAAAAATTCTTTTATGCCCAAAAGAGGCCTTAAAGCTATCTAAGAAAAGGAAAGAAAAAAGTAAGGGTACTTCAAAAGCTACGAAGAAAAAAAAGAAAGAGTTCAACTGGGATGGTCTTTATAAGCATAATTATGTTGAAAGAGATGAGTACGGAAGAATTATTAGTATAACCAGAAAACCTCAAACGATGGATTACCTAATGCCTAATCTTCTCAGAAGCATGAATGAAATGGCCCCAGTTGGTGCTTATTATCTAAGCTCTCAGAGTTATTTAGATGTTATGGCAGAACAAGCAAAACAACAAAATATCATAAATAGTTACCGTTCCATTGCTCCCACCCACACCAGACTTTGGGATTTAGGCTATAGAAATTTTGACCCACACTACATTGGTGGCCCTACGCCTTGGTTTCCTGGTACAACAGGCATAGGCTCTCTTGGTAGAACAAATACTTTTGGTGGAATGGGTGTCTATATACCCTATAATGGACAATATGGTGGGAAATGGATTCAGGGGCAGCTTAATCCATTAAACTACTCTACTTTTCAATTTGGCGCTCAATATACCTATGGCCAATAAACCGTCAGAAAAGTCTGGCGATATAACATTTTATCACTTGTAAAAAACTATATAATTTCAATGACTTAATGGTAAAACACTAAATTTTTCCCACCCTCATTTAACATATCTCTATAAGTAAACCGTGAGAAATAACTCGCCGATAAATGGTTGGATTATTAAGTAGATATAAGGTTCTAATGAAAGTTGTGGCGTTACAGTTATTATTTTTAGCATTAATTGCGGGATGTATAAATATATCTCCACAAAGCGCAAAGTATAAAAGAAAGGCCCTTACTGCTAGTGATGATACTTCTTCAGGGACAACATCCTCGGACCCTTCTTTTACGGCCTCCCAGCAACTTTACTGGTTTAGCAATAGCAATGAAATCCAAGGAACCCTTACTATATCTCAAAACACAAAGACTGTTGCCTATCTAAGAGGCAAAAGGATTCATGAATTCTTAAATAGTTTTCCAAAAGACTCGACAGGAAAAACCCTAAGTGATGTGGCCAATTTCAATCGCAATTATTGTATAGTTTTTAGCTTTGATAATGAGTTACTTAAAAAGCAACTAAGAGTACGAGCTGTACCTATCATTCAAACAAACTTTACTAATAAAACAATAGAACGTTTATTTAGAATTGACTTCGCACCTGAGCTTAAATCCGAAAATCAAATCACTTGTGATGGAGATCTACCCATTTTAAATAAGTTCGGAGTAAGTATTGGTACAAGCTTATCAGGAACTGTAGATAATGCCTTTATACCTTTTGATATATGCGTAGGATGTCAAACCATCACCCAGGGCACAAACATTGCTATTTATAGTGAGAACAAAAATATTTCCACGGGACAAAATCAGCCGATTACTATTTTAAATAAGATCCCTCTTTTTTCACTAGATATTGCTGGAATAAGTTTAAGGATCGACCTCAATGCCGATGGTCTCGATGGAGATACGATTTGTAGTAATTCAAGTTGTACGGCCAAGGGATTTGATTGTTGCTTAGATGGGCAATGTGTAAATGATGGTAAGGAAAGGCCTAATGCTTCTACATCAGTAGATTACTCTCAAGCAATTAGTGATGTGCTCGATGACCCTTTAAATTTTATTGATTGGCCAACGATTTACTTTGTTTGCCCAAATGTTGTTCGTTTTCCTAAAGAAGAAGTGGACGATGTGGATGAAGTTTTAGATGCCAAGGAAAGATTTCAAAAGCTTTTGGAACAATATCTTTGTCTTGAAGAGGGAAAAAAAGAATCACCTGAGTTTGAGACTCAAAATGTATGTGTGCCGACTGTTGATGGACAGACTTACTCTGATCGTTATCTAGAAGTTAGAAAAGATGTTTGGAAGCAATGTGGTTGTAAAGCTTTTCCTTTTCCCGATAAACCCGAAGAGCCTTATTGTCCCGATTTTGGACTTAAAGCAATATTTAGTTCAACAGATGTCATAACATCCATTGAATGTGACATACCAAACGAACCGGATGAACCACAACCATTCCAAGATACCAAGATCACGCTATCTTCTCGAACAACCCCCCATCGTTTTTTTAGAAAGGTTGATGGTGTTGCTGTTGATGATCTTACCACTATTAAAGATAAAACCTCTGTTGAACAAGAAGGTGAAAAGTTTTTTTATCTAGATAAACGTAATCTTACCTCTCCACAAAATGATAAATGGAATATTAATGCTGTCCTAGGCTCAATGGAAGTTGATTTAAGTAGCGCTATTCCTGCGAAGGTCATCAATGTTGATTTTGATCAGCGCTATATTATACAAACAACCAATGGTTTCTATACTCCATGCCCTAGTTGTCGTAAAGATAATTGGTTTGATGTCTTTAGTGCTTACCCTAGCAGTGAAAGAGGTAAAGGATTACAGGCCGTGGGCTTTACTACAAATAGAGAGAATAATGAAGGCTTTAATGTAACGGGCGGTAACTATGAAGATACAATATTTGGGAGGGCCTGTTGGGTTCCACCAACTATGATTCCTTTAAGTCATATGCCTAATGTTAGTGCTGTTGTTCAGAGACAAAAAAGACTTACAACACAATTTGCATACTATGCTAACGGTTATCGACGAGACTGGTATGGATTTAATAAAGGTGCTGTAATTGGTAGCTTTGATGGTGTCACCTGGTTTGCTATTGGTACAGGTAGAAGAGTTACTTCAACGTCATCAAAGCTTTTCCTGGCCATTAATCAGAGCTTTGCTGATTTGACAGATAATACACCTTTGACAGTTAACGTAATACAAGACTTGGGAAACAACGTCATTGCAGATACAGATTATGACCCGACCTACGGGACCTATGATAGTAGACAAAACTCAGCAGGGACATGCCAAAAATATCATATTTGCTCTAAGGACTTAGATTGTGTCTCAAAACTTGGCTGGGAGTACTTATGTGAAGACGTGACTAGAATAAAAACGAGTTGGCCTATTTTTGATTCTAAAGCAAATGAAGAGGCCGACACAGAATTAGTAAGTGCTACCTTCATGGATTTCCTTTATAACTTTCAACCCTTGGCCGGAGCTAAAAGGTGCGTATACCGTGGTGCTGGAGCTCCATGTAAGAGAAACTACAAATCATCTCTAGTAGACAGCAAGGCCTCTCGCCTTTGGACATGTGCACCTAATTTTTACTGTGCTGATCTCAACTCATTAAAATTCAATGATAGAATTATACGAGAACCAAATGGAAACTTAGACTATTTGTATGGCCAAGAAAGTAATGTTCTTGGGAGACCACAAAACTATCTTCTTTCAACAAGCTCTCTACCAAATGAAGTAAAAGAAAATATGTCTTACAATTCTCGTTATAATACCGGAAGCTCTGATGATTGGGGTCTATGTCGACCAGGAAGAAAGGTTGCTACGATGAGTGACGCTGATCCCAACATTGAATCTCACAAAGAGCAAGATTCGAAACTAAGAACGGATTTTATAAACCAGATATCAAATTGTGACTCTTCTACTGTGGGCCCCGATAGAGTTGTAAATTGCCCTGTATTTAATGTTGAGCCTTTTAAGGTAGGTTCAACGACGGAATCAAACCCTCAATTTGGAAATTATATCTTTGATTACTCTTCTGATATATTAAAGCTTAAACAGCAACAAAATATTTGTGGTAATGAAGGACGAGATGCTTCAGGCAATTCTCCTTTTGAAGAAATTGAAGTTGACCCTCTCATATTTACTGGACGAATAGATCAAAAATCTCTTCCTAAAGATGCGTGTCTCAGGAGACCGGGTGCTATATGTCACACTAACCTCAATTGTTCTCCAAACCGTTTGCATGTAGAACAAGCACTCATTTTCGATTCGAGTTATTTTGGTAACACAACAGCGGAAACACAATACTGGCGTGAAGAACTTGTCTGCGGTCAAGCTCAACCCAAACCTGGTCCTTCATCATTAGATTTCGGAAATTATGATATGACCTTAAATAAATGTTGTCGTGAAATAAATAACACTATTACCATGCATACTCAATATCAAAGAGATATAGTTGATCCCAATATTATCCCAAATCAACTTGAAGAAGACTATAAGCTAAGTACTTCAAGGTTGCCTCAAAACTCCCCAAGTGCAGATGGGAGATACTCTCGATACGCTATTGTAGACATTGAAGATAAAGCCGATGGTGTCATAACGACTGAACCCTACCATCAAGCTCCTCGTCTATCTTTGGATCAAAATCGTAGACCTCTTCTGGCCAGACACTATCAATGGAAAACAATGAATGATACAGGAAAAAAGACCTGTTGTGGTGGAGGAATGATAAGAAAGTTCGCTGATGGAACTCATGACTGGAAAGTTACAAATAGACTTACATTCAACATTACAAACTTTGCTTGTCTTAATTATCAAAACTCTTCTCCTTTTGATGTTCCTCCCAACGTTTCTTTGAATAATTATAATAAGGATTATGATAAAATCTGCTTAGCTCCAGGTGAGAAGAAAACGCCTGGAAAGATTAATGGGTCTACTATTAGCAATTTCGGTGATGCTACTGAAGGTGGCTGTGCCCAAGTTCCCATTGAACAAGGGCAAAATTATCAAATCACTTTCCCTACCGATTTACCCTCGAGAAAAAGAACTGCTGTTCTAGATACGACGCCTGATGAAACACCCTCTACGGGAAGTGTTACTCAATATGCAACACTAAGTTCCCGTGTGCCATTTACCCCCACTCCCTATGCAACACCTAACTTCCCTTACTCAAAACAAACTGAGCATCTTAATTATATTCCTAACCCTCTAGGAGCTGCTACAATTTTTTATCTGCCCTATTATATGGGGGCAAGAGACCCTAACTGTAATGGATCTACAGCGAACCCCACAACATGTTATCAACAAATTAAAAAGGTCTATATCCGCTATATGTCGGAAGGCTCAGAAGTAGATACGACGCCTTTTATTGAAGCGACACCTACAGCAAGTAGTACTGGTAATACCAAATGTCGAGATGGATTTGAGGGATCAATTACTGCTGCAGATGTAATAGTAGATAATGAAGAATGGTATTGTATCTTTAGAACAAGTGATGGGTATGATCTCATGCTTGTGTCCGGTGATAAAAATAAGTCTGAGTATGCATATGCCGGTGTTGTCATTGAATTCGAAGTATCGGGTACGAACGAAGATCCAAACATCAACTCTCTTAATGGTCGTGCGATGATAGGTGGAAATGATTTATATTACTTAACAAAGCTAGGACGCCTAGAGCTTTTAGGTATTCCTCAAATAAATTATGAACCTATTTACTGCAATAGTGAAAGAGATGAGTTAGTACCCGGAATCTTTAACACTGAAAATAATTTAAGAAGTG